>JALOOQ010000099.1 GCA_025454305.1 Cyanobium sp. Prado107 | reverse complement strand
GCGGCATCGACGAGCTGGTGGGGTCGATGGCCGCGGTGGTGATCCAGGTGGACCACGGCCACGCCGTGCCCTACATGGCCGAACTGGCGCTGATGACCCAGTACCGCTTCCGCGAGTGCTGGTTGATGCGCACCCACCGCATCCACCTGCTGGCCGCCGATCCCGCCTGGCCGCGGATGATCGTGCTCGAGCCCCTCAATCCCGATTTCGAGGACGAAACCACCCGCTGGAACACGATGTATCCCCTCTCCGCGCGGCGGCCCAACGCCCGCTACGTGGGCGAGGTGTTCCACACCAGCTCCGCCCGCTCCGTGCGGGAGATCCTGGAGGCCCAGAACATCCGCTTCCTCTATCCCGGCGACACCGCCAATCCCTTCTACGCCCATGAGCACTACGCCCACGACCACCTGATCTTCAGCTTCCTCTCCGATCACACCTACAACCGCGTCGGCTACGTCGACCTGCCGCTCGATTCCCTCGCGCCCCTCGACCTGGGTGACCGCGTGCTGCTCGACGACGACACCGAACGCCCCATCCTCGAGGCCGCCGAACAGCACAGGGCCCTGGGGCTGGAGGGCAAGATCCTCGGCCTGGATCACATGGCCACCCGCGTGCTGGCGGGAGAGCGCGAGGACGCGATCCTGGAATACCTCACCATGGTGCCCTACTACTTCTGGGGGGCCTACAACATCCATGAGATGAATTCCTCCACCAACGTCACCCGCGACCCCCGAGTCACCGACGACAAGCTCTCGCCGGCCCGCGTGTTCACCGCCAACAACACGCCGTCGTATCTCAACTCCCTGGTGAACCTGCCCATGCCCACCGAGGAATTCGTGCGCAACTTCGGCCGACGCATGCACCACCTCGCCATCGAAGTGGCCGACGGTGAGGTGAACGGCGAGCAGAACGTGGACTATGTGGTGCGCCAGCTGCAGGAGGCCGGCATTCCCTTCCTCGCCGACATCGTGGGCGAATGCACCGATCAGCCCAACCTCAAGCAGATCTTCTCCAAGAGCTCAGACCATTCCCTGCTGATCACCGAATACGTGCAGCGCTGCAAGGGCTACGACGGCTTCTTCACCCGCGAGAACGTGGCCTCCCTCACCGAAGCCGCCGGCCACGAAGAGCGCTACGCCCACGGCCACGTGTTCGACTGAGCCTGTCGGACTGAGCATGCCGTCTAAAGCGCAGCCGCCCTGAGTCAGGCGTGGTGGAGGGCCAGGCTGTAGAACGACCACTTGGCGTCAGACGATACGGCCATCAGGCCTTCGAGGCGGGCCTGGGCGATCAGCAGGCGGTCGAAGGGATCCTCGTGGATGCCGGGAAGCCGGCCAGTTTCGATCACATGGGCATCGCTGATCGGCAGCAAGGTGGCCCCGGCACTGAGGCTCTGATCGCGAAAGCACAACGGATCCAGCGGCAACTTGCCGAGCCGATGCTTGATCGCCACCTCCCAGACGCTGGCGACAGACACCACACAGGCCTCGCTGGCCATCAGCGAGCGGGTGTCCTCACGCAGTCGCTGGTCGTCCAGCAACCACCAGATCAGGATCTGCGTATCGAGCAACAGGCGCATCAGTGGCCCATCAGCCGCTGCACCTCGGCATCCGCCTCAGGGCTGAAAGCCGCATCGATACTGGCCTGGTCCAGGTGAGCCGGATCTCCGGCAAGAACTCCCAGGTGTTTGAGCCCACGGCTCTGATCGCAGGGCACCAGCCGCACCTGGGGAGCTCCATGGCTGGCGATCACCACCTCCTCTCCGGCCAGTGCAGCCTTCACCAGTTTCGAGAGCTGGCTTTTCGCTTCGAGCATGTTGACCTGCATGGCAAACCAGCACAGCTTTGGCCAGCTTAGCTAAGTTCAAAGCGGAGGCGCTTCCCCGTCACCCCTGGCCCAGCTCCTGCAGCCAGGCCTGGAAGCGCTCCAGATCCGCCTCGATTTCCGGCCATACGGCGATGGCCCTCTGGAGCAGCTGCCGCACCCGGTCGGCGTCCAGGTCGTAGGCATACAGATGGCGCACCACATGGCGAAAAGCCAGCAATTCCGCCAATCCGGCTTGCACCTCCGGGCTGAGCACCGCCGGGCGCGATTCGGTGGCGATGGCCATACGGTCGAGCAGCCGCCGGTGCCAGTCACCGCCCTCCGGTGTTCCCCCATTGAGCACCCGCAAGATCAACAGCAGACAGCGCTCCACCCCGGTGTAGAGGCTCTGCAACCGCAGGGCAGCCGAGTCGATGGTTTCGCCTGTGGACGTGCCTGCCTCCATGCGTCGCTCGAGCGCCTCCAGGCTGCCCATCAGCTCGCGGAGCTTGTTCCGCTCGATGCGCAGATCCAGCTGCAGATCGCTGAGCCGCCGCTGCCAGGGGTCGGGGGATGCCATCAGGGCAGCGGCCTCACAATGGGATGGCCCGCTCGCGGATGCGCTGCCGCCAGTGGGGCGGCAGGCTCTCCAGACGCACCAGATCGATCGGAATGAGCGGCGGCGCGGCAGCGGCTGCCCCGGCCGCCAGGCCATCGAGTTCGGCCCGGGCGGCGAGCAGCACCTCCGGCGGCAGACCCGCCACCGCCAGGTCCACATCGGAGCTGGCGTGGGTGCGGCCCTCGGCCACCGAGCCGAACAGCCACACCCCCTCGATGCCGGGCCAGCCCTGGCGCAGCAGCTGGGCGGCGTCAGCGGCGAGGTGGCGGGCCGCCCGCTCCCGGGCCCGGGCGTCAGCGATCACCGCCTGACGGCGCTCACGCCAGAAGCGGCGGTGGTCGGGGCTCACCAACATGCCCCGAACCTAGTCACACCGCCCGCAGCTCGCCGGCCGCCAGCCGCCCGCGGAAGTCGGCCACGGTGGCGGCCAGGCCCTCGGCCAGCGGGATGCGCGCCCGCCAGCCCAGACCCGCCAGGCGGCTCACGTCCAGCTGTTTCTTCGGGGTGCCGTCGGGCTTGCTGGTGTCCCAGTCGATCCGGCCGGCGAAGCCCGTGGCCGCCGCCACCGCCTCGGCCAGCTCTCGGATGCTCAGGTCCACGCCCGTGCCCACGTTCAGGAAGCTCAATGCTTCCCCGCCGCCGTCAGCGCCGTCGCCATCGCTGCGGGGGGCATCGGGGGCGTCGGGGTCCCAGTGCTCCAGCGCGAACACGCAGGCCTCGCCCAGATCGTCCACATGCAGGAACTCCCGCAGCGGCGTGCCGGTGCCCCAGCAGCTCACCCGCGCGTCGCCGCGCTCGGCGGCCTCGTGGAAGCGGCGGATCAGCGCCGGCAGCACATGACTGTTCTCGGGGTGGTAGTTGTCGCCCGGCCCATAGAGATTGGTGGGCATCAGGCTGATGGCATCGAAGCCGTGCTGCCGCCGCAGCGCCTCGCCCAGCTTGATGCCGGCGATCTTGGCGATCGCATACCACTCATTCGTGGGTTCCAGCGCGCCGGTGAGCAGCGCCTCCTCGCGGATCGGCTGCTCCGCGAACTTCGGGTAGATGCAGCTGCTGCCCAGGAACAGCAGCCGCCGGGCCCCGTGCCGCCAGGCGCTCTCGATCACATGGGTCTCGATCTTGAGGTTGTCGAGCAGGAAATCGGCCGGATAGGCGGCATTGGCATGAATGCCGCCCACCTTCGCCGCCGCCAGCACCACCACATCCGGCCGGTGCGTGGCAAACCAGCCCTCCACCGCCACGGCGTCGCGCAGGTCGAGTTCGGCGCTGGTGGCGGTGAGCAGCTCGCCTCCACGGGCGGGATCGCCGTAGCCGGCGCGCTGGAGCGTCCGGCAGATGGCGCTGCCGGCCATGCCGCGGTGGCCCGCCACATAGATGCGGTCGGACGGACGGATCAGGGGCCGGGGGCCCGGCACCTCACTCACGGCTGCCCACCACCTTGAAGCCCTTGAGGCGCAGCAGCGCCTCCTTGCGGGCCTCCTCCTTGTCGTGGGCCACCATCTCGGCCACCAGCTCCTCGAGGGTGGTGGTGGGCGTCCAGCCCAGCTTCACGTGGGCCTTGCTGGGATCCCCCAGCAGCGTGTCCACCTCGGCGGGACGGAAGTAGCGCGGGTCGATGCGCACCACCACCTCATCGGTGTCGGCGCGGTGGCCCACCTCGTGCAGGCCCTCGCCCTGCCACACGATCGCCGGCCCCTCCCCGCCGGCACCAGCCCAGCCCAGCTCGGCGGCCGCCAGCTCGATGAAGCGGCGCACGCTCTCCTGGCGGCCGGTGGCGATCACGAAGTCCTCCGGATGCTCCTGCTGCAGCATCCGCCACTGCATCTCCACGTAGTCGCGGGCGTGGCCCCAGTCGCGCCGGGAATCGAGGTTGCCCATGAACAGGCAGTCGTCCAGGCCGGCATCGATGCGCGCCAGACCGCGGGTGATCTTGCGCGTCACGAACGTCTCCCCCCGCCGTGGCGATTCGTGGTTGAAGAGAATCCCGTTGCAGGCATACATCCCGTAGGACTCGCGGTAGTTCACCGTGATCCAGTAGGCGTAGAGCTTGGCCACCCCGTAGGGGCTGCGCGGGTAGAACGGCGTGGATTCCCGCTGGGGGATCTCCTGCACCAGTCCGTAGAGCTCGGAGGTGCTGGCCTGGTAGATGCGCGTCTTGTGGGTAAGGCCCAGGATGCGCACCGCTTCGAGAATCCGCAGCGTGCCCAGGGCATCGCTGTTGGCCGTGTATTCCGGGCTCTCGAAGCTCACCGCCACATGGCTCTGGGCGCCGAGGTTGTAGATCTCGTCGGGCTGCACCTGCTGCACGATGCGGATCAGGTTGGTGCTGTCCGTGAGATCCCCGTAGTGCAGCTGGAAGTGGGGCAGCTCACCGCCCGGTCCGCGCTCATGCGGATCCTGGTACAGGTGATCCACGCGGGCGGTGTTGAAGCTGCTGGCCCGGCGCTTGATGCCGTGCACCACGTAGCCCTTCTCCAGCAGCAGCTCGGCCAGGTAGCTGCCGTCCTGGCCGGTGATGCCGGTGATCAGGGCTGTCTTGGTCATTCAGTTGTCAAGCAGGCGGAACAGGGTGAGCACGTTCACCAGGCCGGTGAGGGGCTGGCTCACGGCGCCGATGGCGTCGGCGCTCACCGCGTAGCGGCTGCGGTTCACGATCACCGTGTCGCCCTCCACAAGCGGTGGATTCTTCTCCATCGACACGTCCTGGCTGGGGTCATACGCATAGGTGCGCCGCTGGGCGCTGCCGTTGCGGAAGACGCGCACCACCTCCACCTTCGAGGTCTTGGCCCGCCAGCTCTCGGGGCCGCCGGCGGCCAGGATCGCCTGCATCAGGGGCGTGTTGGCCGGCACCTGCAGCCGGCCGGGCGCCTTCACCTCGCCGATCACGTTCACGGTGATCGCGGTGGGCGAAAGGGTGCTCGAGGCCAGCTCAGCCGTGAGTTCGGCCGACTCCTCCACCCGCTCGATGCGGATCGTGTCGCCGTCGAACAGCAGCGGGTTCTGGAACTGGTCGCCCAGCCGCACCAGCGCCAGCAGATCCACCTGGGCCTGCTTGAAGCGACGGTCGTTGCCGGGCAGCCGCCGCTGCACCAACACGCGGCGCAGGTTGGCGGTGGAGGTGAGGCCGCCGGCCTTCTGGATCGCGTCCACCAGCGTGGGCGGACCGCTGATCGCCACCGCCGCCTCCGTGCGCGACGCCTCGGCGGTGGTGAGGGTGTACAGACCCGGCCGCTCCACCTCCCCCACCACGGCCACCCGCAGCGGCCGCGGCCGCACCACGCTCAGCTGCAGGTTGGGGCGCTGAAGCTGGGCCCGGTAGAGCGACTCCAGCCACTGGCTGGCCTGGGAGAGGGTGAGGCCGGCCAGCATCACGTTGCCCAGCAGCGGCAGCGACACGGTGCCGTCGTTGAGGATGTCCACGGGCCCGGAGAACTCGGACACCGCCAGGAAGCGGAGGTTGAGCCCGTCGCCCGCCCCGAGGATGTAGACGTCGTCCTGGAGCAGGGGCTCCTGGACCGGCATCGGAGCCGGTGCCGACACCGGAATCGAGGCAGGGCCGGCCGGGCGCGGTGCCGCAGGGACTGCCGCGGGGCCAGCGGGGCCGGCGGGGGGATCGATGATCTGCAGCTGGGCCCGCGCCGGCGCCCCGCACCACAGCGGTGCGCCCAGCGCGAGGAACAGCGGCAGGGTGATCCGGCGGTGCTGCCGCGGCTGGCGGGGGCGGGGCATCGGCGGCGCGACCTGGGGGACAACCCGAAACGGTGGCGCCATGCTCCCATGCCTTCAGAGCACGGGTGGTAACCGTTGGCCCCGCACCGCCTGGGCGGCACCGATAAGGTTGGGCGCCTTCAGCAGCTCCGGCGCTCCCCGTTGTGGTGCCCACCAGAACCCTGGCACCTCTGGCCCTGCTGGCTGTCCTCAGCCCCCAGTTGCACACCTGGCCCGCCCGGGGCCAGACGGCACCACCGGCAGACCCCCTGCGCTGGCAGGCCGTGCCGGCCGGTTCGGCTCCCGCCCTCCCCGGAGGGGGCGACCTCCAGTGGCAACCGCTGGGTGAGCGCCGCGCCCTGCGCTGGCAGGAGGTGCCGGCCGACCAGGTGATCACTCCGGAGATGGTGGGTGCCAGCGGCCCCCCAGAGCCTCCGGCGCTGCCGGAGCCCCCACCTCCGGTCCAGCCGGTGATCCGCAATCTCGCCCGCGGCATCACCGTGAACGGCGAGGCCTACCCAGACACCGGCCTCAAGGTGCCCAACGCCTTCGCAGCCGATCCCGAGTACACCGTGAGCACGGCGATCACGGCCACCAGCCGTACCCGCAGCTGCGAGGTGCCCTCCGGCGGCGACTGGCAGGACTGTGCCGATGCCGAGGCCTACATCGACCTGATCCCCTTCCGCTGGGAGAACGCCAGCCTCGGCTTCCAGTGGACCGTGCAGAGCCTCTCCGGCCGCAACCAGGGCACCGGCCAGTTCGCCGCCCAGAGCCTCGGCTTCCGCACCGCCATCAACCTCGGCCCCACCACCGGCCTGGCCTTCGGCGGCGAGCACGTGCTCCAGCTCGATGAGAACACCGACCTGGGACGCAACTTCTATCTGGTGGTCTCCCAGGCGATCCCCCTCCAGCAACGCCCCGACCCCTGGCTGATGGTGGCCACCGCCGGCATCGGCTCCGACTTCTACGGCTACGGCAGCAACGGTGTGCTGGGCGCCACTGACTGCCTCAGCGGCAACAACATCAGCAGCCGCAACTTTCCCGACGGCACCGACTGCTACTGGGGTCCGATCGGCTCTCTCAGCCTGCAGATGGGCCCCCGGGTGGCGGTGGGGCTGGAGTGGTTCGGCTTCGGCATCGGCGCCGGCGTGTCGGTGCGACCCGTGCCGCGGGTGCCCTTCACGATGAGCTTCTACCTCACCGATTTCCTGGGCAACGTGCCCAGCGGCATCGAGGAGCTCTGCACCACCGACCCCTGCGAGCCGCGCCTCTATGGGCGCTTCTCGATGTCCTTCTGAGATGCCGTTCCGGAGGGACGGCCGAAACAGGCCTGTGCCCCTAGATTGCGCCGAACTTCAGGGCCGCTGATCAGCATGCGCTTCGCCCTTCCCCTGGCCCTGGCCACGGCGGCCGCCTTCTCCGTCCAATCCCTGCCCGTCCGGGCCTTCCCCGGAGCAAGCGTCAACCTGGTGCGCATCGACGCTGAAGGGGTCAAGCCCCTGCCGGACGTGACCCGGCTGGTGGGCGAGGTGCAGAAACAGGTGCAGGCTCAGGAACAGGCGCAAGCGCAGGCTCGGCTTCAGGCCCAGGCTCCTGCGCCGTCGCCGACCACCGGCACCGGAGCAGCGGCGGCTCCCCTGCCCACCAACCTCACCTGGCTGCTGTCGCCGGGCGATGAGCTCGAGATCGGCTTCCGCCGGCCCCTGCCCGCGGGCGCCAGCGGCGTGCTGGTGCTGACCGAGGCGCCTGCGTCCGCGGATGGGCTGATCGGCCCGGGTGAACCCGGCCGCGAGGTGGAGCGCATCCCCTTCCCCTCCCCGCAGGTGTTCCTCTCCGAGGAGCGCACCTTCATGGCGATCCAACCGGTGCCGGAACCGGAGACCCCGGTGCGCTTCGCCCTGGCCCAGCCGGCGGTGGCCATGGAGCGCAAGGTGTCACCGTGTCCCTTCACCCCGCTCCCCGGCGCCCAGGCCGCCCAGGCCGCCCAGGCCGCCACTGCAGGGGCCACCGGTGCCGCCGCGGCCGGCGGTGCCGGGGTGTGGGTGGCCATCGGCATTGCGGCGGTGTTGGCCGTGGCGGCCGCGGTGGTGGCCGGCAGCAGCGGCGGTGGCGGCGGCGGACGCAACCCCTCGTCCCAGTGAGCTGCGGGGCCCCGCCTTACCGTGCGGAGCCGCCCGCTGCTCCCGCCCGGCCTTGACCCTGCGGCTCACCAACACCCTCTCCCGCCGGCTCGAGGACTTCGAGCCCCTGGTGCCCGGCCGGGTGAGCATCTACTGCTGCGGCGTCACCGTCTACGACCTCTGCCACCTCGGCCACGCCCGCAGCTACATCGTCTGGGACGTGCTGCGCCGCCACCTGATCTGGAGCGGCTACGCGGTGACGTTCGTGCAGAACTACACCGACATCGACGACAAGATCCTGGGCCGGGCCGCCGAGGAGGGCAGCTCGATGGAAGCGGTGAGCGAACGCAACATCGAGGCCTTCACGGCCGACATGGCCCGGCTCAATATCCTCCCCGCCGATCGCATGCCGCGGGCCACCGGCTCGCTGGCGGCCATCCGCCGGCTGATCGAGGAGCTGGAGGCCCGGGGAGCCGCCTATTCCGCCGACGGCGATGTGTACTTCGCCGTGATGAAGCACGCCGGCTACGGCAAGCTCTCCGGCCGGGAGCTGTCCGAGCAGCAGGAAGGCGCCAGCGGCCGCACGGCCGAGGCCGAGGAGGCCCGCAAGCGCCACCCCTTCGACTTCGCCCTCTGGAAGGCGGCCAAGCCGGGCGAGCCCAGCTTCCCCTCCCCCTGGGGTCCGGGCCGGCCCGGCTGGCACATCGAGTGCTCGGCGATGGTGCGCGAGGAGCTCGGCGACACCATCGACATCCACCTCGGCGGCGCCGACCTGATCTTTCCCCACCACGAGAACGAGATCGCCCAGTCGGAGGCGGCCACGGGCCAGGAGCTGGCCCGCTACTGGCTGCACAACGGCATGGTGAACGTGGGCGGCGAGAAGATGAGCAAGTCGCTCGGCAACTTCACCACCATCCGCGCCCTGCTCGATTCGGGGGTGTCGGCGATGACGCTGCGGCTGTTCGTGCTCCAGGCCCACTACCGCAAGCCGCTGGACTTCACCGCCGAGGCCCTCGAGGCCGCCGCCAGCGGCTGGAGGGGCCTCAATGCGGCGCTCGGGCTGGCCGCCCAGGCGACCGATCACTCCGCCACCGATCACTCCGTCGCTGATCACTCCGTCGCCGCCCTGGCCGACCCGGCCGCCATCACCCCCGCCCGGCCCGCCAGCGATCCCGCCGGCCTGCCGCCCGAGCTGGCCGCCGCCCGCGCGCGCTTCGCCGCGGCCATGGACGACGACCTCAACACCTCCGCCGCCCTGGCGGTGCTGTTCGAGCTGGCCCGGCCGCTGCGCTCCCTGGCCCACCGCGTCGAGCGCGGCGATCCGGCCGCCGCCGCCCAGGCCGCCACGCCGGAGCTGGCCGCCCGCGGGGCGCTGCTGGTGGAGCTGGCCGCCGTGCTGGGCCTCAGGGCCGAGGCCCTCAGCGCCGGCGGCGGCTCTCAGGCGGGCACCACTGGGGCCGCTTCCCCCAGCGAGGCCGAGATCGAGGCCCTGATCGCGCAGCGCCGCTCCGCCAAGGCCAGCCGCGACTTCGCCACAGCCGACCGCATCCGCACTGATCTCAAGGACCAGGGCATCGAGCTGATCGACAAGCCCGGCGGCGTCACCGAGTGGCTGCGGGGCTGAGTGGCTGCGGGGGCGAGGGGCTGCCGTGGCCGGTCTCCTGGCCAGGTCAGCAACAACCTGGCTAGCTTGTTGAGCGACGACAGTCGGCGCTGGCCATGCAGGTGAACATGCTCGAGGCCAAAAACCAGCTCTCCCGGCTGGTGCGGGCGGCTCAGGCCGGCGAGGAGGTGGTGATCGCGCACCGTGGCATCCCTGCCGTGAAGCTGGTGCCCATCGACGGCCCGCCCGCCGCACCTGATCCGATCCGCTGGCTGGTGTCCAACCCCCTGCCGGCCCACCTCAAGCGCAGCCACGCCGAGATCGAGGCCCAGATCCAGGCCGAGCGTGACAGCTGGGATTGATGGATCTGGTGTATGTGGACAGCTGCGTGCTGATCTATGCGCTCGAGGAGGATCCATGCTTCGGAATCGCGGCAAGGCAAGGGCTGGCCGCTGTGGTGGCACGGAACCAGGGCCTGGCGATCTCCCCGCTGGTGCAACTGGAATGCCTGGCGGGTCCTCTGGCTCGCCGGCAGAGCGAACTGCTGCTGCGCTATCAGGACTGGCTGCGCCACTTTCACTGGCTGGGCATCAACGACACCACCTTTTCCCTGGCCACCGAGCTGCGGGCTCGCCACAGCCTCAAAACACCGGATGCCCTCCACCTGGCCACGGCCCTGCAGCACGGCTGCAGGGCCCTGATCAGCAACGACAGGCGCTTCGAGCGAGCCGGGGCTGATCTGGAGTCCATTGCACTCACAACCAAGGCCTGATATCACGCTTACGTGCCCGGTCGCTGCCGATCGCGCATGAGCGTCTCGATCTTGCGGATGCGTCTGAGGGTGGTGGTCCACACCTCCAGCTGGAAAGCCCGGCCCTGATCGCCGGCCTCCACGGCACTGCGGCAGCTGGCCACCAGCGCCTCCAGGTCGTCGCCCCGCTCGAAGGCATCCCAGAGCTG
>JALOOQ010000098.1 GCA_025454305.1 Cyanobium sp. Prado107 | reverse complement strand
CGGCCACGGCGCCGCCGGAGAGGCCGGTGCCGCTGCCGCGGGCCACGAAGGGCACGCCGTTCTCGTGACAGAAGCGCAGCACCGCCGCCACCTGGTCGGTGGTTTCGGGCAGCACCACCAGCGGCGGCTGGTGGCGGTGCAGGGTGAGGCCGTCGCAGTCGTAGGCGAGCAGCTCCTGGCGGGCCGCCACCACCGCCCGGGGCGGCAGCAGCCGGCGCAGGCCGCGCTCCAGGGCCGCCCAGTCGCGGCTCACGGCCTGACGCGGCCCGGATGGCGGCTGAGGGGTTCGCGGGTCAAGGTCTGGAGCGGCTGGCGTGACCCGAGTCTGCTCCCGCACCCGGCCGGTCGATCACGGTCTGTCGTCACCGGGCCTGCGGGGGGGTTGGTTCTGGGTCAGGATGGGCCATGGTTTTCCATCGCCAGCGGAATCCCCTTGACCCCGGCACCCGTTTCGGCCCCCGCCTTGAACACCACCCGATCCCAGGACCTCTTCAGCGCCGCGCAGAAGCTGATGCCCGGGGGCGTGAGCTCGCCGGTGCGCGCCTTCCGCTCGGTGGGCGGCAACCCGATCGTGTTCGAGCGGGTGAAGGGCGCCTACGCCTGGGATGTGGACGGCAACCGCTACATCGATTACATCGGCAGCTGGGGCCCGGCGATCTGCGGCCACTCCCATCCCGAGGTGATCTCCGCCCTGCATGAGGCCCTCGATCGCGGCACCAGCTTCGGCGCGCCGTGCGAGCTGGAGAACCGCCTGGCGGAGCTGGTGATCGAAGCGGTGCCGAGCGTGCAGATGGTGCGCTTCGTGAACAGCGGCACCGAAGCCTGCATGTCGGTGCTGCGGCTGATGCGCGCCTTCACCGGCCGGGAGAAGATCATCAAGTTCGAGGGCTGCTACCACGGCCACGCGGACATGTTCCTGGTGAAGGCCGGCTCCGGGGTGGCCACCCTGGGGCTGCCGGATTCGCCGGGGGTGCCGCGCACCACCGCCGCCGCCACTCTCACCGCCCCCTACAACGACCTGGAGGCGGTGAAGCGGCTGTTCGCCGAGAACCCCGGCGAGATCGCCGGCGTGATCCTGGAGCCGGTGGTGGGCAATGCCGGCTTCATCCCGCCGGTGCCCGGCTTCCTGGAGGGCATCCGTGAGCTCACCAAGGAGAACGGCGCCCTGCTGGTGTTCGACGAGGTGATGACCGGCTTCCGGATCAGCTACGGCGGCGCCCAGGCCAAGTTCGGCGTCACCCCAGACCTCACCACCATGGGCAAGGTGATCGGCGGCGGCCTGCCGGTGGGCGCCTACGGCGGCCGGGCCGACATCATGGCGATGGTGGCGCCGGCCGGCCCGATGTACCAGGCGGGCACCCTGAGCGGCAACCCGCTGGCGATGACCGCGGGCATCAAGACCCTGGAGCTGCTCAAGCGGCCCGGCACCTACGAGCGCCTGGATGCGATCACCAAGCGCCTGATCGCAGGCATTCTCGAGGCCGGCAAGACGGCGGGCCTGCCGATCTGCGGCGGTTCGATCAGCGCCATGTTCGGCTTCTTCCTCTGCGAGGGGCCGGTGCGCAACTTCGAGGAGGCCAAGGCCGCCGACGCGGCCCGCTTCGGCAGGCTGCACCGCGCCATGCTCGAGCGCGGGGTGTACCTGGCGCCGAGCGCCTTCGAGGCCGGCTTCACCTCCCTGGCCCACAGCGACGAGGACATCGACGCCACCATCGCCGCCTTCCGCGACTGCTTCGCGGCGGTGGCCTGACAGGCACCCCAAGAGCGGCGCAATGGCCGGCGAGCGTGTCACCCCCGCCGGCCTGCGCCAGGCCCTCGGACCGGGCATCCTGCTGGCCGGGGCCGCGATCGGCGGCTCGCACCTGGTGGCCTCCACCCAGGCCGGCGCGCGCTACGGCCTGGGCCTGGTGGGCCTGGTGCTGCTGGCCAACCTGTTCAAGTACCCGTTCCTGCTGGTGGGCAGCCGCTTCACGGCGGTCACCGGCCTGAGCCTGCTGGAGGGCTACCAGCGCCAGCGGGGTTGGTATCTGCCGGTGTACCTGCTGATCACCTTCACCACCGGCGTGGGCAACATCGCCGCGGTCACGGCGGTGACCGGCAGCCTGGCCACCAGCTTCCTGCCGGGTGCACCGAACCTGCTGGCGCTGGGGCTGCTCAGCTTCTGCCTGCTGCTGCTGCTGCTCGGCCACTACCGCACCCTCGACCGGCTCAGCAAG
This sequence comes from Cyanobium sp. Prado107, assembly GCA_025454305.1. Taxonomy (GTDB): domain Bacteria; phylum Cyanobacteriota; class Cyanobacteriia; order PCC-6307; family Cyanobiaceae; genus NIES-981. Next base: position 5,851 of record JALOOQ010000098.1, on the reverse strand, counting down.
CTGATCGTGGCGGTGCTGGTGGTGAGTACGGTGCTGGCCACCGGCGCGATGCTGATGCAGGGGCCGGTGGCGGACGACCCGCAGTGGTTCAGCCCCAGCCCCTGGACCCTGGCGGCCCTGCCGTTCCTGGTGGCGCTGATGGGCTGGATGCCGTGTCCGCTGGATCTGGCGGCCTGGTCGTCGCTGTGGATCTACGCCCGCCAGGAGGATTCGGGCCACCGCGGAAGCCGCGCCGAGGTGGAGGCCGACTTCAACCTGGGTTACGTCGTCACGGTGGTGATGGCGGTGCTGTTCGTGCTGCTGGGCGCCTGGGTGATGCACGGCACCGGCAGGAGCTTCTCCCCCGCAGGCGCCGCTTTCTCGCAGCAGCTGATCGGGCTGTACACCGCCAGCCTGGGGGGATGGGCCTATCCGCTGATCGCCGCGGCCGCCTTCACCACCATGTTCAGCACCAGCATCACCTGCCTGGACGGCTACCCGCGGGCGGCCTCGGCCGGGGTGCGGCTGCTGCGGGGCTTCACGGGCCAGGCGGTGCACGAGCGCCGCGACCACCAGCTCTGGATGCTCCTCCACTTCGCTCTTTCCGCCGCCGTGCTCGGTCTGTGGCCCGGCTCGATGGGCGCCCTGGTGCAGCTGGCGATGGTGGTGTCGTTCGTGACCACGCCGGTGCTGGCCTGGATGAACCTGCGGGTGATCCAGGGCCGCCAGGTGGCGCCAGCCGACCGGCTCGGGCCCGGCCTGCTGGCGGTGGCCCGGCTGGGCCTGCTGGTGCTGAGCGTGTTCGTGCTGCTGTTCGCGCTCACGCTGCGCGGGGGTTAAGCCCAGGAGGGCGCTCCTGGACGGCCGGTGCCATGCTGAGAGCAATGTCTGACTACTGGGAGCCAGGACCATGAAAGTGACCGTGGAACTCTCAGACAAAGAGATGGCCGAAATCCTGCAGCTCACGGGGGAGCACAAGAAAGGCCCAGCCATCCGCCGCCTGATGGAGGAGGCCCTGCAGCAGCGGCGCCGGGCCCAGATCGCCCAGCGCTTCCTCAGCGGCGAGTGGGGCGTGGAGCTGGAGACCTATGAGAGCGACCAGGAGCGCGAGCGCCTGCGGGTTCAGGAGCTGGCGACGTGAGCCTTCTGCTCGACACCAGCCTCTGGGTCGACTTCACCCGGGCCCGCAGCCCGGCCGCGCTGAAACAGTTCATCGCTCCCTTCGTGCTCGACCCTCAAGCCCACCTGGCAGAACCGGTACTCTTCGAGGTGCTGCGCTCGGCCCGGCCGGAGGAAGCCCGTCAGCTGGAAGCCCAGTTCGCCACCCTGCCCACGCTGTCCACCCCATCGGATCTCTGGCCGCGCGCGATCGCCCTGGGCCAGGCCTGCCGCCAGATCGGCCGCACGCTGCTCAGCCTTGATCTGCTGGTGGCTGCCGTGGCTCTGCACCACAACGCCGTGCTGGTGAGCTTCGATGCCGACTTCGAGGCGATCGCCTCGGTGAGTGAGCTGCGCCTGCAGCGCCTGCAACGCCCGGCCTGACCATGGCTGGCCGCGCAACAGGCCGCTGATCCCATGTCTGCCTCCGGCCTTCGCGGCCTCCTCAAAGCAGCCTTCAACGATCCCGACCTGTAGGCCTGGGAGGAGTGGCGGATCAGCCGCATCCACGACGAGGAGCAGGACTGACTGCCAGCTCCCGGAGCGTGGGGCCAGGCCGCTGGAGGGGTTCGTCAAGCCACGTCAAAGACATCCTTGATGACCAGCGCCAGGTCTTCGAGCTGGCGTCGACCGTCGCCAGAAAACGACGATCCATGCATCACAGCCAGCGTCCTGGGCTCCAGCTCAGAGAATGACGCGAGCAGGCGATCCGTCTGGCGGGTATAGGGCAGATAGAAGGACAGAGGACCTTGCTGCATCTGACGCATCGCCTCAAGGGAAGGCCCCACCAGATCACTGGATGTGACAGGTGTCACGGCGCCGAAATGATGGAAAAGGTCTGAACAGAACAACGTTCGCTGGGTTTCCTCGAACAACAGTCCCGCATCCCAGCCATGCGGCAGATGGGGAGAAGGGTAGAACCGAAACCGGTACTGACCCGTGACGAGAAGATCGTCTGGCCCCATGCCCCATGCAGGCCTGATGGCGAAATCATCAGCACTCACAACCTTGCCGGCGAAGGTGCAGACAGGCTCGGCCTGCGGTGCCAGGTCAAGCCAATGGTTGAGGCCACCGATCTCATCCGATTCGAAGTGACTCCAGGCGATATAGCGAAGCTTGGCAGGGTCGATCAGGGTGGCGACCGCCTCGCTCAGGCCGGCAAACATCCCTTGGAGGCCTGCATGAAACAACAACGGCTGCTCATCGCGCACAAGAAAGTGATTGAATTGCAGATCCAGCTCCGGCACATGAATCGACAGGCGAAACAGGTCGGGAGCGATCTCGGTGATGGTCGTCATGGGGTGGGTGCAGCAGGACATGAATCAGGGCCAACGCATCCGTCACTCTGCGGTTGACCCAGATGGCGCTGCCTCGAGATCCCGATGAGCAATGCGCAGCATCCGTGCCGCTTGGCGCTGACGGTCAGAGGCCATGTAGCTCTGTACCGTGCCGATAAGCCTCTGTCACAACATGCTGACTGTACTGGCGCTGCTCCTGCACTACAGGTTTGTCATCGATGAGTAAATCTATCGGGATTCTGTGATGAGCCAGCTTCCGGCGCGGTGACCAGAAGGTCGATGTCGGGTGCAACAGTGGCGGATCTTCCCGGCGAACCAGCACCTTGCCGACGCGTTCGATGGGAGCCAGCAGTGCTGGGTGATCTGGCCGCACGGCCTCGCCCGCTTCAGGCGCGCGCATCCTGCAGAGGGCAGCCGTAGGCGCTGAACGCCGCATCGGCGCTGAGCAGGGTGAAGGGTCCGCAGATGGCCTGGGCCACCAGCAGACGGTCAAAGGGATCGCGGTGGTGCAGGGGCAGCTGCTCGAGCGCCAGCAGATGGGGAAGGTCGATGGGGAGGAAGTCGTAGCCGGATTGGTCCGCCCAGGGGATGGCCTGGCGCGCCGACAGGGCCATGTCGGCACGGGCCAGGGCGTGCTTGATGGCGATCTCCCAGAGCGACACATGGCTGAGCAGCACCGCGCTGGCCTGGCGGGTGATCAGCTCCCTGCTGAGGGGTCCCAGCCTGGGATCGTCGGTGAGGGCCCAGAGAAAGGCGTGGGTGTCGAGCAGCAGGCGCATCAGCCCTGCTCGAACAGGTCGGCGATCAGGGGATTGGCGCCATCGATGGAGTCGGGCGCCACGAACTGCCCGCGGGCGATGCCCAGCCGGCGGGGTCGCTGCGGCGCCTCAAGGCTGGTGAGCCGTGCCACGGGCCGACCGTTGCGGGCGATCACCACCTCGGCTTCGGCGCCGGTTTCGATCGCCTCCACCAGCCGGGAGAGGTGGGTCTTGGCTTCGAGCATGTTCACCACCCGGCTGGGACCGGAGCCGAGAGGGGACGCCATGGCCGCACCGGGCTGGACCAGACCAGACTAGACCAGACTAGACCAGGATCGTGATCACGGCGCTGCTTCAAAGGCCTGGGGCGAAGCTCAGGGAAGGCGGCATGAGGCGTGCGACCTGCTTGCCGCGGGGGGAGATTTCCATTGGTTCATCGTCTTGGACATTCTGGGTTCAGCCTCCTACACCGCAAACATCTCCTGCAGCACGCCAAGCACCTCCAACAGCGTGGCCTCAGACAGCACGCCGAGGCGTCTGATCAGCCGCTCGCGATCCACCGTGCGCAGTTGATCAGGCACCACATGGCCAAGCTTGCCCTCGAAGCTGCAGGGGATGCGAAAGGGATACGGATGGCCACCGGTGGTGAGCGGCGCCACGATGAATGTGCCCATGTGGGCGTTCAGCTCGTCCGGGGAGACGATCACGCAGGGCCTGGTCTTCTGGATCTCCTGACCGCGGGTGGGGTTGAGCGCCACCAGGAACACGTCGCCGCGTGATACGGGCGCTTCGCTCACCAGTGCCATTCTTCGTCGTCGAACCGGGTGGCGCTGGGGGCATCCAGCAGGCCCTGCGGAGGCGCTGCTGCCGCAGCCTCCGCCCACCCCGCTCGCGGCCTGGCCACCGGTCTGATCGTCAGAACACCAGGAGCGGCCTGGATGTCGACCTCGTCGCTGAGGCCCACCTGCTCGAGGAGCGGCTTGGCCAGGCGCAGCCCCCGGGAATTGCCGATCTTCACCAACCTGGCCCGCATGGCTACGCCCCGCTGAATGTGACTACATTGTAATCACATCTCCTGGAGGCTGATCAGCTCTGGGAATACAGGCCGATGGGGTTGCCTTCGGTGTCCATGCACACGGCGATGTAGCCGTATTCGCCGATCTTCATCTTCGGCTGCAGCACCTTGCCGCCGGCGGGCTCCACCCGGGCCTGCTCCACGGCGCAGTCGTCGCAGGCGAAGTAGATCAGGGTGCCGCCGGGGCCGGGCTTCATGCCCTCCATGGTGGTGAGGGCGCCACCGGCTCCCATGAGGGTGTCGCTCATGGGAAAGGTCCAGTAGTCCCCGCCCTCGGGGCTGGGCATGTTGGTGAGGGTGAGCGCGAACACGGCCTCATAGAACCGCTTGGCCCGCTCGATGTCGGAGACGGCGATCTCGAACCAGTTCACGGGGTTTCGGATCATGGCGGGGCATGGCTCGGGGATGGGGTCACGCTAAGGGCGGTTTCCGGTTGAGGCAGGGGATGGGAAACGCCCATACAGCAGAGCCTCATCCCCGCACCTGGCGGCAGCCGTTCGGGGCGTCGCCGAATCCGCAACGTGAGCAGCAGCCTGGCCGAAGACACTCCGCGCAGGATGGCTCAGCAGAGTCTCGGTGGCTGATCCAGTTACCACTGGAAGCCGGCGAACAGCTCGGCGCGGGTTTCGGCCTCGTTCATGGGATCAGGGAGGCCACGTAACGAGCAGATCAGCACAACGTTGGTTCCAGAGAGAACGCTCCAGCCCCATCGGTTCGTCTTCGTCGTAGCGGAGTCTGGTGCCAAAAGGATTGAAGTTCACCAGTTGCTGGAACGGTGAGGGATCGCCGCCAAGATCGCTGATCAGTGCACAGAGAAGCGCAAGATCGTGCGTACGGGGGAGTGGTGGCCAAGGCACGAGATCCAGGCCTTCGAAGCCTTCTCCGTGGCCTGCTGAATCTGAGATCCCGCTGAGCAATGCGCAGCATGAGCGCTGCATCGCGTTGACCGTCAGCAGGCATGCAGCTCTCTGCCGTGGCGATAGGCCTCCGTCACCAGCAGGTCAAGGTCTGAGTCGGGCCGGGCGGTGCCGCGGGCGCGGGAGCCGAACAGCCGCACCTCGGCGCCGGGAATGGCCGCCTGGATCTCGGCCGCGAAGGAGGGCGCCGCAGGGGCACAACGAATCGCCAGTGGCCAGGCGCAGACGCCCGTTCAGGGAAGCTCCAGCCAGCCCCGCTGGGCCAGATCCAGGTCCACCAGCTCCTGGGGCTCCACGGCATCCGCACCATGGGAGCTTGCACCAGGGTGCTGGTGAGAGGTCAGAGGGTGACGCTGGGATGGGCCTGGAGCCAGCGGTCCGCCTGCACCACCACCGCCGGCCCTGGTTTGCCGGAATAGGCACCGCAGCTGGGACTGAGCGCCACCAGGAAGACATCGCCGCGCGATACGGGCGCTTCGCTCAGAGGCCGCGACAATCCATGCGGAGATAGCGAAGCGCAATGCGGGCTTCATTGCGCAGGCGGGAGGCCTCCGGGAAGCTGATCAACAGGTCGGTGAAGCGTGGATCGGCCCCCAGCGCCCAGAGCGTGCGGGCCGTGAGGGCATAACCCAGACATTTCTCCCGGCCGGAGCGCTTCGCGGCGGC
>JALOOQ010000097.1 GCA_025454305.1 Cyanobium sp. Prado107 | reverse complement strand
CCATCCACACCGGCCTGCCCACCTGCTGGACTGTCGGCAGTGAGCGCTCCGCCGCGTGGATCCCGCCGCCGCCCTGGCGCCGATCGAGGCCTGGTTCGCACAGCGGGGCTGGACGCCGCTGCCCTTCCAGCGCAAGTGCTGGCGGGCCCACCTGGCAGGTCGCAGCGGCCTGATCCAGGTGCCCACCGGCTCGGGCAAGACCTACGCGGCGGTGATGGGCCCGATCGCCGAGCTGCTCGCTGAAGCCGGCTGGAGCGCGGAGCAGCCCGGCGAACCACCCGCCCCCGCCGGCCTGCGCCTGCTCTACATCACGCCGCTGCGGGCCCTCAGCCGCGACCTGGCCCTGGCGATCCGCGAGCCGATCGAGGCCATGGGCTGGCCGCTGCGGGTGGCGATCCGCAACGGCGACACACCCGGCAGCGAGCGCACGCGGCAGCTGCGCCGGCCCCCCGAGATCCTGATCACCACCCCCGAGTCGCTGTCGCTGCTGCTGGCCGGCCCCGGCGCCATGGAGCTGTTCGGCCAGCTGCGGGCGGTGGTGCTCGACGAGTGGCACGAGCTGATGGGCGGCAAGCGCGGCAGCCAGTGCGAGCTCTGCCTCAGCTGGCTGCGGCGCCTGCGGCCGGGGCTGCGCACCTGGGCGATCAGCGCCACCATCGGCAACCTCCAGGAGGCGGCCCGGGCGGCGGTGGGCACCGGCGGCGCGGAGCCCCTGATCATCAGCGCCGCCATCGAGCGGCCCACCGCCATCCGCAGCCTGCTGCCCGACACGATCGACGGCTTCCCCTGGGCCGGCCACCTCGGCCTGCGGATGTACGAGGAGCTGGTGGCGGCCCTCGATCCCGCCGTCTCCACGCTGCTGTTCACCAACACCCGCAACCAGGCCGAGCGCTGGCACCAGTGCCTGCGCTACGCCTGCCCGGAGATGGAGGGCTCCCTGGCCCTGCACCACAGCGCCATCGACCGGGCGGAGCGGGAGGCGATCGAGGCGGCGGTGAAGAGCGGCGCGCTGCGCTGGGTGGTGTGCACCAGCTCCCTGGATCTGGGCGTCGATTTCCAGCCGGTGGAGCGGGTGGTGCAGATCGGCTCGGCCAAGAACCTGGCCCGGCTGCTGCAGCGGGCCGGGCGCAGCGCCCACAGCCCCGGCGGCACCTCCCAGGTGCTGTTCATGCCCACCAACGCCCTGGAGCTTCTGGAGGTGAGCGCCATGCGGCGGGGTCTGGCCGAGGGGCTGGTGGAGAACCGCCGGCCGCCCGAGGCACCGCTCGATGTGCTGCTGCAGCACCTCACCACCCTGGCCTGCGGGCCCGGCTTCGAGCCGGAGCGGGAGTGGGCCACGGTGCGCACGGCCTGGAGCTTCCGCGGCCTCAGCCCAGACGACTGGCAGTGGTGCCTGCGCTTCCTGGAGGAGGGCGGCGAGTGCCTGGGGGCCTATCCCCGCTACCGCAAGCTGGAGCGGGCGGCACTCGGCCCGCAAGGCCCGGAGCGGGAGCGCACCCCGGCCGCCGGCGAGCCCTTCGCCTACGTGGTGCGCGAGAAGGCGATCGCCCGCCTGCACCGCCTGCACATCGGCACGATCACCGCCGACCGCGCGGTGACCGTGCGCTTCGTGCGCGGCGCCGTGCTGGGCCATGTGGAGGAGACCTTCATCTCCCGCCTCAGGCCCGGCGACGTGCTCTTCTTCGCCGGCCGGCAGCTGGAGTTCGTGCGCCTGCGGGAGATGACCGCCCAGGTGAAGGCCACCACGAAGAAGAGTTCGGCGGTGCCGGCCTGGGCCGGCGGCCAGATGGCCCTCTCCGATCTGCTCAGCGAGGGGCTGCGGGCCGAGATCGACCGCTGCGCCCGGGCCCTCGCGGGGGAGCAATCCGAAGACGGCGGAGGTGGCGGCGCGGACCTGGACACCCCCGAACTGCGGGCCCTCGAGCCCCTGCTGCGCCGCCAGGCCGACCTCTCGCGCCTGCCCCGCCGCGACGAGTTCCTGGTGGAGGTGTGCCGCAGCCGCGAGGGCAGCCACCTCTACGCCTATCCCTTCGAGGGGCGGTTCGTGCACGAGGGCCTGGGTTTCCTGTGGGCCTGGCGGCTGGCCCGCCACCGGCCCGGCACGATCACGGTGTCGGTGAACGACTACGGCTTCGAGCTGCTGGCGCCGCGCGGCTATCCGTTCGAGGAGCTGTTCGAGCTGCACGGCGACGAGCTGCTGGAGCTGGAGCGGCTGGAGGCCGATCTGGAGCAGGCGGTGAACCTCTCGGAGCTGGGGCGGCGCCGCTTCCGCTCCATCGCCCAGATCGCCGGCCTGGTGCTCAACGGCTATCCCGGCCAGAGCCGCAGCGGCGGCCAGCTGCAGATCAGTGCCGCCCTGCTGCACGATGTGTTCAGCCGCCACGAGCCCGGCAACCGGCTGCTGGCTCAGGCCCGGCGCGAGGTGCTCCAGGAGCAGCTGGAGCTGCCGCGCATCCGGGCGGCCCTGGAGCGGCTGCTGAGCTGCCGCCTGCTGCTGGAGCGCACCCCCCGGCCGGGGCCGCTGGCCTTCCCGCTGCTGGCCGAACGCCTCAACAACCGCATGAGCAACGAGTCGCTGCTGGCGCGCATCGAGCGGCTGCGCAACGAGGCGGAGCGGGCCGAAGCCTGCTAGGCCAGAGGTGTCGAATGGGGAACCCGGCCCCGGGAGCCGACGGCGTGGCAACACCGCCTGAGCCACCAAGACGCCATCTCCGGCGATGGCGGACGCCGGCGTTGCCCCTGCGAGTGCTGCCGCCGCTGGTGCTGGCGGGCGGGCTGCTGCTCACCGGCCTGGTGACGCTGGGGATGGCCCGGGCCGCCGTGGCCGAGCAGCGGCGGCTGGAGCAGGACCTGCTGCTGCGGGCCGGCGAGGCGATCCGCGCCGCGCTGGCGGAGGACATCCAGCTGCTGCAGGCGGTGGCGGGGCTGATGCGGCTGGCCGCGCCGGTGGGGGAGCCCGAGTTCCGCGGTTTCGCGGCTGCCCTCGGCGGCGAGGACAAGGTGCTGGGCTTCGCGCGGCGGCTGCAGCAAGACGGGGCCGAGGGATCAGCAGTGCGCACGGCGGGGCTCCGCAGCCGGGTGGAGCTGATCGCCCCGCCCGGCCGCGGCCAGCGGCCGGCGCTGGGGGAGGATCCAGCGGCCGAGCCAACCCAGCGCGAGGCCATGGAACGCTCGGCCCGCACGGGGCTGGCCAGCCTCAGCGGCGGCCCGGAGCCGATGCTGCTGGTGCTGGCGGTGCCAGCCTCAGCGGCGGGCGGGCCTCCGCAAGGCTGGACGCTGATGCCGGTGGAGAGCGGCACGCTGATCGCCCGGGCCGTGGCCCGGCTCGGCGAGGGGGAGTGGCTGGCCCATCACCTGCGCCTCACGGGCGCCCGAACGGGCCGACCGGCGCTCCCGGAACCCGGCGGCGGCACCATCAGCCGACCGCTGGATCTGGCCGGCCGCACCTGGACGCTCAGTCTCGAGCGCGCCGCCCTGGGGAAAGGCCCGGGCGGGCTGCAGCCAGGTCTGTGGCTGCCGCTGGCGGCCGGGTTGACGGCCAGCGCCCTGGCGGCCCTGAGTGCCCGGACGCTGGTGAACAGCCATCTCGCCATGGGCGCGGCCCTGGCCGTGAGCCGGGCGGCGGGGGAGGAACGGGCGCTGGCCAGCACGGTGTTCGAGGCCTCTCGGCTGGGGATCGTGGTGAGCGATCCCGAAGGCCGGATCCTGATGGTGAACGAGGCCTTCAGCCGGCTGAGCGGCTACCGGCCGGTGGAAGTGCTGGGGCGCCACACCAACCTGCTGCGCTCGGGCCGCCACGACGACAGCTTCTACCGCGACCTCTGGAACAGCCTGCTCAGCCGGGGCCACTGGCAGGGCGACCTCTGGAACCGGGTGCGCAGCGGCGAACTGCGCCGCCACCACCTCTCGATCTCCACCGTGCGCGGTGCGGATCAGCAGCCCCGCTACTTCGTGGGCATGCTGGAGGACATCACCGACCGCTACGCCGAGGAGAAAGCGGCACGCCACCAGGCCCGCCACGACGTGCTCACCGGCCTGGGCAACCGGGCGCTGCTGATGGAGCAGCTGGAGCGGGATCTGGCCCTGGCCGAGCGCCACCACTGGGCCGTGGCGGTTCTCTACCTCGATCTCGACGGCTTCAAGGAGGTGAACGACCGCTTCGGCCATGCCGTCGGGGATCGGGTGCTGCAGGTGATGGCCCGGCGCCTCCAGGCCGTGCTGCGTGGCAGCGATCTGATCTGCCGTCAGGGCGGGGACGAATTCGTGGTGCTGGTGCCCCATGCCGGCGGCGAGGGGGAGCTGCTGCGGATGGCCGGCAAGCTGATCGAGGTCTGCGAGGAACCGCTCAGGGAGGCAGGCCTCGAGCTGCAGCTCTCGGCCAGCGTGGGGATCGCCCGCTACCCCGAGCACGCCCGCACGGTGCGCCAGCTGCTGGTGGCGGCCGACCGGGCGATGTACGCAGCCAAGGCGCAGGGCGCCTGCGTGCGCATGGCCTCCCTGCTGCCCCTGTGAACGTCGGGGTGAACCTGGGAGCGGGAACGATGCTCAGGCCTGCTCCAGCCGCTTGACGATCCAGGCCATGAGAGCCAGGGAGGCGGCCAGGGCGATCAGCAGGGCGGTGGTCATCGTGAGGGGGCGTTCAGCCCATTATCCCGGCAGCAGGCCGGACCCGGACGGGATCCCCAGGGGCAAGGCGACCAGCCAGCGGCCCACGGCCGCCAGCAGCACGGCGGTGCCCAGCCCAGCCAGCTGCAGCCGCGGCGCGGGCCACAGCCGCCGCAGCAGCACCGCCGACCAGCCCAGGCCCAGCAGCACCGCGGCGCTCTGGCAGAAGGCGATCACGTGGGAGTCGGCGCTCCAGGCGGGCAGCCAGGGCCCTCCGGCCACCACCGGTGAAAGGCTCACCGCCAGCACCCGGCCCGCCTCGGCCATGCCCAGGGGCAGGTGGCGGGCCAGCAGCAGCGCCCACAGCAGCGGCAGCAGGGCGTAGAGCAGCAGGCGGCGCTGGCCTGCCGCAAGCAGGGGCCGGCTCAGCTGAAACAGCAGGGCCGGCAGGGCCAGGGCCAGACAGCCGAACGCCAGCCTCGGCAGCAGCGGTCCGGCCTGCAGGCTCCCGGGTGCCAGCGGCAGCCAGCCCAGCAGCCGCTGCCAGTGATGCAGGGCGATGCCGCCGGCGAGCACCAGGATCAGACCGGCCTCCCCGGCCGGCGCCTCCATCTCCCGCTGCAGGTCGGCGGCGGGGGGGCGCAGGCGCAGCTGCACCGAGCGGTGGGGGCAGGCCGCCACGCAGGTGAGGCAGAGCACGCAGTTGCGGTTGTCGGCGAGGTGGGCCGGGTGGGTGCCGAGGGGGCAGCCGGCGGTGGCCAGGCCCTCCCCCACCGCCGGGCCGCCCTTGAAACAGCCGTAGGTGCTGCAGCTGCCGCTGCAGGTGCCGGCCTCGGCCCGCAGCTCCAGGATCGAGAGCTTGGCGAACAGCCCGTTCATGCCGCCCACCGGGCAGAGGAACCGGCACCAGAAGCGCCTCTCGAACAGCAGCGAGCCCAGCACCGCCCCGGCGGTGATCAGCAGCAGCAGGCAGCTGCTCAGCCAGGCGGTGTCCTCCAGGTTCCACACCTCCTCCCAGAGCAGGATCAGGGCGAAGCCGGCGGCCAGCAGCGGCGCCCCCCAGGCGTCGTTGTCGCCGCGGGGCCAGGAGCGCGGCCGCCAGCCCAGGGCGCGGGCGAGGCGCTGGCTGATCTCGCCCCACACCATGAACGGGCAGAAGGAGCACCACAGCCGCCCCACCAGCGGATAGGCCAGCAGGATCAACGGCCACCACCAGGCCCAGAACAGGTTCAGGGCGCCGTTGTGGGCCCGGTCCTGGGGCCCGAGCCAGAGCCACAGGTTCACCAGCACGAACACCCAGCTCACCAGACCGAAGAGCAGGGCGTTCCAGAGCCGGGGCGAGCGCATCAGGAAGCGCAGCCGCGGCTTCCAGCGCCACAGGTCGAAGCGGGCCCGGCCCGGCCGGGCACCGGTCCAGAACACCTCATCGGGCAGGGCGGCGGGCAGGGTGGCGAACGGGGCGCCGGGCCGGTCGCTGGAGCTGTCGGCGGCGGCCTGGCGCAGGGCCCGTTCGATCACCCCCTCCAGTTCCGTCACGTTGCCGGGGAAGTCGTGGCTCTGCAGCCGCTTCACCACCGCCTCGCTCACCTGCGGCGGACGCTGCCAGCCCAGCCCCCGCGCCCGCTGGCGGATGCCGTAGCGCAGCCACTCGCCCAGGTCCTGGCGCCGCACCCGCAGCGGCGGCACCCGGATCACGGTGGCGCAGCGGTCGAACTCCGGCAGGGCCGACTCGGTGGTGGCGAACACCCGACCCGAGAAGCGCCGCTCGCGGCTGGCGGGGCCCGGCACCCGCCAGCGGCCATCGCGCAGCAGCTCCAGCAGCCGGGGCCGCAGGCGGGGATCGGCCCGGTCGAGGTTGTCGATCAGCAGGGCGCCGTCCCCCAGGCAATCCAGCAGCGAACCGTCCCCGCCCGTGGAGGCGCTGCCGAACAGGCCGGCCCCGTCATCGCCCAGGGTGGCGACATCGATGCGGGCCATCAGGCGCCGGCGCTGCGGACTGCCGTAGTGGATCAGGGCGGCCAGGTTGTCCTTGGCCAGGCCGGGTTCGCCGCAGATCAGCACCGGCCCGCACCCGGGGTCAGCCGCCACCTGGCGCACGGCCTCGCGCAGGCGCTCGGCGTAACGGCTGCTGCCCACCACCCCCCGGCGCGTCCGGCCCACCAGGTGGGGTGCCAGCTGCAGCAGACAGGCCTGGCGGGCCTCGGCGTCCTCCTGTCCGGCACCACGGTGCCCCTGAGGCGCCGCCGGCAGGACTGCATCCGTGTCCGCGTCGTGGGCTGGGTCGCTGTGCGTGCCGTGCTCCGCCATTCCCAGCCCGCGCCGCTGCTTCGATTGTGTGCCCCCGGCCCCGCGGCGGCAGCCCTCCGCCGGCCCATAGGCTGGCCGGCGCTCCCGACCCGGCAGCCGTGACCCTCACCCTCTACGGCGGCGCCCGCACCCGCGCCTCCATGCCCCGCTGGTACCTGGAGGAGAAGGGCATCCCCTATCGCCTGGTGGAGCTCGATCTGCAGACCGGCGAGCACCGGCAGCCCGCCTTCACCGCCATCAACCCCTTCGGCAAGCTGCCGGCCCTGGAGGACGACAGCCTCGAAGCCCCCGGCGGCGGACCGCTGCGGCTGTTCGAGAGCGGCGCCATCCTGCTGCACCTGGCCGAACGCCACGGCGGCGAATTCAGCGGCGACCGGTTGAGCGGCGGCCAGTTCAGTGGTGGCCCCGACGAAGCGGCCGCCCGGCGGTCGCTGGTGGCCCAGTGGCTGCTGTTCGCCAACGCCACCCTGGCGGTGGCCCTGTTCGTGCCCAGCAACCGCGAGCGCGAGTTTCCGCGCCTGATGGACGTGCTCAACGAACAGCTGGCCGGCGGCCGGCCGCTGGTGGGCGAGGCCTGGGGGGCCGCCGACTGCGCCGTGCAGGCCTATCTGGCCTACCTGCCGGTGTTCTTCCCCCAGATCGATCTCAGTCCCTGGCCCCACGTGCAGGCCACGATCGCCGCCGTTCAGGCGAGGCCGGCCTATCAGCGGGCCATCGGCCCGCGGTGAACGCCAGCTTCCACTGGCAGGGGGAGGAGCTGCGGCTGCTGAGCGACCGGGCCGCCCTCGACCCCCGGCGCGGCGTGCTGCTGGTGGCGGACGTGCACCTGGGAAAGGCCGAGAGCTTCCAGGCCCGGGGCGTGCCCCTGCCCAGCGACGGGGACACGGCCAATCTCAACCGGCTGCTGGAGCTCGCCCACCGGCACGGGCCCGCCCGGGTGGTGGTGCTCGGCGACCTGATCCACAGCCGCCTGGGGCTCACCGCCGAGCTGCGCACCAAGCTCGCGGCGCTGCCCGAGCTGCTCGGGTGTGCGCTGGAGCTGGTGGGGGGCAACCACGAGCGCGGCAGCTGGATCGCCCAGCTGCCTCAGCAGCCCAGTCAGGCGCTGGGGCCGTGGTGGCTCAGCCATGAACCCGAACCCCGGGCGGGTCTCCTC
>JALOOQ010000233.1 GCA_025454305.1 Cyanobium sp. Prado107 | reverse complement strand
ATCCAGGGGATGGCCAGCAGTCCCAGCATGATCGATGCCGCTGATGCTGCAACCAGGCTGATCAAGGCATCGCGGCTGTAGTTGTCTGCCGAACTGGCAATTGCCACGAAGCCATGGTGCGTGATCGCACCCTGCTCCTGGCTGCTCACAGGCAGCCAGAGTCCCATGCCGTTCGGCAGGGAGATCTGCTGTGCCCGCATGCGCTCCGACGGACTGGGCACCAGTTTTCCTGCAGGCACAAACCGCCCGAATTCATCGAGGATCTCCATCGAGGGTCCGATCCAGAGAATCCGGATCTCCGCCGTGTTGGAGCTGGGGAGGTCAGGCGAGGTCAGTGACGCAAGCCGGGAGTCGTCCGAGAGTCGAGCCCTTCGCCCGTTCTCACCCAGCCGTTCGGCTGCGATCAGCCCAACCAGCCGCAGCAGTCGCTGCTGCTGCCGCTTCTGATTCTCCTGCAGTTGGTTGCTGGTCTGGAGGGCAAAAACAGAAATCAGGCCAACCACAAAAAGGCTGAATCGGGTTGCAAGCTGTCTCCTGGACCTGGTGAGAATGGCTGATTCCATAGCGGCCCGATCAGCTCATCGGTTGCTGCTCCGGGTCATTGATAGGACTCATTCATCCGCAGGCCCACGCCGTAGACAGTCTCCACCAGATCGGTGGGGGCGCCCGCCCGGTGCAGTTTCATGCGCAGATTCTTGATGTGCGTGCGGATGTTCTCTTCGGTGGGTGCTTCCTCCAGAGGCCAGGCGGCATCGATCAGGCTGGCCTTCGAGCGGGTCTCACCGTTGGCGCGGATCAGGGTTTCGAGAATCAGCATCTCTTTGGGGGTCAGGGCCACGGGCTTGTCCTGATAGCTGGCCTTCATCTGCGCACAGTTCACCTCAAGATCTCCCCAGTGATGTCCATCTTCGATCACATGCTTGCTCCTGCGTCGCAGCAGCGCCCGGATCCGCATCTGCAGTATGTCAAGATCGAAGGGTTTGACGAGGTAGTCGTCGGCGCCGCCGCTGAGCCCTTTGAGCTGATCCTGCTTGTCGCCCCGTGCCGTGAGCATGAGGATCAACGGTTGATGCTCGATGGCGCTGCTGCGCACCTGCCGCGCCACGGCAAACCCATCCAGGCCCGGAAGGCTGACATCGAGCACGATCAGGTCATACCAGGTGGCTTCGACCATGCTCAGCGCGGTCGGGCCGTTCTCCACCAGATCGCAGATGTAGCCCCAGTGCCGGATCAGGCGCTGGAGTTCGAGGTTGATGGCGGGGTCGTCCTCGACCAGGAGCAGCTTCATGGCAGGTCAGGCCGGCCCCTTCCGCTGTCCCGCTGGTCCGTGGGCAGCGGTTCGTCGTCGCCGGCGTGGTAGCTGGAGCGTACGAGCGGGCCGCTGCGCACCTGGGCGAAGCCCATCTCCCGGGCGATGGCGCCCAGCTCCTCGAACTCCTCCGGCCGCCAGTAGCGCGCCACCGGCAGGTGGTCGAGGGAGGGCCTGAGGTACTGCCCCAGGGTGAGGCGCTGGCAGCCCACGGCGCGCAGGTGGGCCAGGGTGGCAAGCACCTCGGCGTGGCTCTCGCCCAGCCCCAGCATCAGCCCGCTCTTGGTGGGGATCCGGGGCGCCAGCTCCCGGGCTGCCGCCAGCAGCGCCAGCGAGCGCCGGTAGGTGGCGCCGCGGCGCACCTCCCCCTGCAGCCGCTCCACCGTCTCGAGGTTGTGGTTGAAGCACACCGGCTCGGCTGCCAGCACCGTGGCCAGCCGCTGCCGCTGGGCCCGCTCGCCCGCGCCCGGATCGCGGTGGCCGCCCCAGAAGTCGGGGGTGAGCACCTCGATCGCCACGGCCGGGTCGCGTCGCCGGATCGCCGCCATGGTGGCCGTGAACAGGCCGGCGCCGTGGTCGGCCAGGTCGTCGCGGGCGACGGCGGTGAGAACCACGTAGCGCAGGCCCAGCACCGCCACCGCCTCGGCCACCCGCTCCGCTTCCGCCCCGTCCACCGGCACGGGGGCCTGGCCCTTGTCCACCTGGCAGAAGGCGCAGCTGCGGGTGCACACCGGCCCCCCCAGCAGGAAGGTGGCGGTTCCGCCCGCGTAGCACTCGGCGCGGTTGGGGCAGCGCCCCTCCTCGCAGATGGTGTGCAGCCGCTGCTGCTTCACCACCGTCTGCACCGCCGCCAGCTGGGAGGCGTTGCCCACCGGCCGCTGCAGCCAGGGCGGCAGCCGTTCGGCGGGGGGGATGGCGCTGTAGCGGGAGCGGGAGGGTTGCATCGATCCGGGAGAGGTGGTCAGGTCAGCAGCAGCAGGTCGATGAAGCGGTCCCAGCTCAGGCAGCCTCCCGTTCCACCGAAGAGCTGCCGCCGTTCCTGGGGATCGAGAGGCTGCTGACCCACGCTGCCGAGGAGGCGGTTCAGTTCGCTGGGATCCAGCTGTTCATTGCCGTCGGCATCCACGGGGCCGAGGTAGGTGAGCAGCCGCCCATGTCCCTCGTGGAGGCGCTGCAGCCGCAGCATCAGTTCCCCGAACTCCTCGCCATCCACCTGGCCGTCGGCATCGAGATCGAGGCGCTGCCACAGCTCTTCGAGCCGGGCAACGGATGGAACCCCGGGGCTG
>JALOOQ010000096.1 GCA_025454305.1 Cyanobium sp. Prado107 | reverse complement strand
AACGGGTGCTCTGATGCGGCCGGCCGGGGTGCCGCCTTCATACTGCGGCCACCGGCGGCACGCGGCGTGCACACGATCGACTGGCTGATCCTCATCGGCTACCTGGTGGCCAGCCTGCTGCTGGGCCTGTGGCTGGCGCGCCGCAACCGCAGCGAGGACGACTACTTCGTGGCCGGTCGCCAGCTGAGCGGCTGGCTGGCAGGCGCCTCGATGGCCGCCACCACCTTCTCGGTGGACACGCCGCTGTACGTGGCCGGGCTGGTGGGGGTCCGGGGTCTGGCCGGCAACTGGGAGTGGTGGAGCTTCGGGGTGGCCCACGTGGCCATGGCGGTGGTGTTCGCACCCCTGTGGCGTCGCAGTGGCGTGCTCACCGACGCGGCCTTCACCGAACTGCGTTACGGCGGCGCCACGGCGGCCTGGCTGCGGGGCATCAAAGCCTTCCTGTTCGCCCTGCCGATCAACTGCATCGGCATCGGCTACGCCTTTCTGGCCATGGCCAAGGTGAGCGAGGCGCTGGGGCTGGCCGCCACACCCCAGGCGCGGCTGACGCTGCTGGCGATCGTGGGGCTGCTGGTGCTGATCTACACGGCCGCCGGAGGTCTCTGGGCGGTGGTGGTGACCGACATGCTGCAGCTGGTGATGGCCCTGGCCGGCGCGGTGGCGGTGGCGGTGTTCGCCGTGCAGGCCGCCGGCGGCCTGGACGCCATGCTGGCCAGCCTGCGCGAGCTGCAACGGCCGGAGCTGCTGGCGCTGGTGCCCTGGCAGCTGGAGGGCGGCCGGGTGAGCTGGATCGACAGCGCCGGCATCTCCATGGCCACCTTCAGCGCCTACATCGCCCTGCAGTGGTGGAGCTTCCGTCGCAGCGACGGTGGCGGTGAGTTCATCCAGCGGTTGCTGGCCACCCGTGACGAGCGCCAGGCACGCATCGCCAGCTGGGTGTTTCTGGCGGTGAACTACCTGCTGCGCAGCTGGCCCTGGATCCTGGTGGCCCTGGCGGCGGTGGTGCTGCTGCCCGACTCCACCGACTGGGAGCAGAGCTACCCGCTGCTCGCGGTGAAGCTGCTGCCGCCGGTGGCCCTCGGGCTGGTGGTGGTGTCGCTGGTGGCGGCCTTCATGAGCACCGTGAGCACGGCGGTGAACTGGGGTGCCAGCTATCTCACCCACGATCTCTATCAGCGCTTCATGCGTCCGGCGGCCAGCCAGCGGGAGCTGCTGCTGGTGGGTCAGCTGGCCTCGGTGCTGCTCGTGGCCCTGGGGGTGCTCACGGCGCTGCTGAGCACCAGCATCGGCACCGTGTTCCGGCTGGTGATCGCGATCGGCACCGGCCCCGGGGTGGTGCTGGTGCTGCGCTGGTTCTGGTGGCGGATCAACGCCGCCGCCGAGCTGGCGGCGATGCTGGGCGGCTTCCTGGTGGGCTTCTCCACCTCGGTGGTGCCGCTGCTGCGCATCGACGACTACGGCCTGCGCCTGCTGGTGACCACCGCGCTCACGGCCGTGCTCTGGATCCTGGTGATGCTGGCTACACCGCCGGAGAGCGCCGCAGTGCTGGAGCGCTTCGTGCACCAGGTGCGGCCGGCCGGGCCGGGCTGGGCGGGCTGGCGCCGCCGCACCGGCGTGGAACCCCAGGAAACGCTGCTCGATCTGCTCAGCCAGCTGCTGTGCAGCTGCGCGGTGCTGTTCGGGGCGCTGCTGGGGATCGGTGGCTTCCTGCTCAAGCTGCCGTTCTGGGGCTGGGGCGGACTGGTGGCGGCGGCGCTGGGGATCGTGGCGCTGCGGCAGCGGGGCCGGCTTCAGGGCGGGCTGCGCCAGGCACTGGGCCAGACGCCGCAGGGGTGATGATGGGCGCGGTGACCGGCACCGCTGCTGCCCGTGCAATTTCTCCGCTCCACCCTGCTGCCGGCGGCGATCGTGCTGCTCTTCACCCTCGCCCTGGTGGCCGTGAGCGCCCGCATCTGGCTGCCCGGCGACATGGCCGCTCCCGCTCCCCTGGGTTGAGCGCGGTTGTGACCAGCGGCCCCTATCCCGAGCAGAGCCCCCAGGAGCTCTACCTCGATCCCGAGGTGCTGGCCCAGGAGCTCGCCCAGGAGCTGCTCGGCGATCCCCTCGACGAGCTCGACAGCAGTGAGCCCGCGCCGGCGGCGGTGGCTGCCGAGTGCGACCGGGGGCTGGAGCTGCTGCGCACCGCCGACGCCCGCGCCGGCCACGAGGCGCTGATGCAGGGGCTGCGCATCTTCTGCGAGCACCGAGACCCGCGGGCGGTGCCCCTGCTGCTGCCTTTGCTGGCGGCCAGCTGCCCGATCCTGCGGATGAGCGCGGTGTATGCCCTTGGCCGCAACCCCAGCCCGATGGCGGTGGAGCCGCTGCTGGCGCTCCTCGCCGGCGACGACAACGGCTACGTGCGCAAGGCGGTGGCCTGGAGCCTGGGCAACTACCCCGATGCGCCGGTGCTCAACCCGCTGATCCGTGCCCTGCAGGTGGACATCGCCGCCGTGCGCCTCTGGGCCGCCAGTTCCCTGGCCGATGCCGGCGGCACGGGGCCGGCCAAGGCCGATCCCGCTGCCGCCCAGCTGCTGCTCTGCCTGCGCATCGACAGCGAGGCGGCGGTGCGCAGCAACAGCGCTTGGGGGCTTGGGCGTCTCTATCCAGACCTGGTGGAACCGCGCCAGCAGGAGGTGGTGGAGGCCCTGCTGCACACCATGCTCCACGACGGCGAATCGGGCGTGCGCGATGAGGCCCGGCTGGCGCTGGAGCAGCTGGAGCGGCCGGAGGTGCTGGAGCGGCTGCAGACCCTGGTGGACGAAGGGCTGTTGAGTTGAACCGGGCTGCTGAGTTGAGCCGGTCAGTTCAGTTGAACCAGTCTGTTGCGTTGAGCCCAGCCGCCGCGGAACGCGGTTAGCATCCGCCCACTCCCTCTGGCCTGGGATGGCACAGCAAACCATCCGGTTCCGCATCCGGCCCGACGGCCGCGTCGAGGAGCTGGTGGAAGGCGTGGCGGGTGCGGCCTGCGAGCAGCTCACCGAGCGGCTCGAGGCGCGTCTGGGCGCCGTGCAGCAGCGTCAGCCCACCGCCGAGGCCTTCCAGGCCGCCAGCGCACAGCAGCGCCAGGTGCAGCCGGCATCCCAGTCCACACAGCTTTCCTGACTCTCTGCGCCATGTCCCACTTCAGCACCGTGAAGACCGAGCTGCGCGACCTCGACGCCCTGCGTGCCGCCCTTGGGGACATGGGCCATGCGCCCCGCGAGGGCAGCATCAGCGTGCGCGGCTACCGCGGCCAGACCGAGACCGCCGAGCTGGCCATCGCCCAGCCGGACGGCACCGACATCGGCTTCCGGCTCAATGCCGCCACGGGCTGCTACGAGCTGGTGGCCGATCTGCAGCTGTGGAAGCAGCCGGTGCCGGTGGAGCGTTTCCTGGCCCAGCTGAACCAGCGCTATGCCCTGCACAGCATCCTCGCGGCCACGGCCGAGGAGGGTTTCCAGGTGAGCGAGCAGACCAACAGCGCCGACGGCAGCATCGAGCTGGTCGTGACCCGCTGGGCCTGAGCCCCAGGGCGGGCCTGCGGCGCAGCCATGACCCATCCGGTGGATCCCGCCCTGGCCTTCGCCGCGGCTCCCGCCGTGGACGAGGTCCCCAGCCGGCAGGAGCCCCTGCTCGGCGGTGAGCTGCGGCAGAAGGCCGTGTGGGTGGACGAGGCTGTGTGCATCGGCTGCCGCTACTGCGCCCATGTGGCCTGCAACACCTTCGTGGTGGAGTCCGACTGGGGCCGCTCCCGCGCCATCCGCCAGGACGGCGACAGCACCGAGCGGATCCAGGAGGCGATCGACACCTGCCCGGTGGACTGCATCCACTGGGTGGCCTACGAGGAGCTGCCGGCCCTGGCCGAGCAGCTCGCCCAGCAGGACATCCAGCCCCTCGGCCTGCCCACTCCCGCCCGCCTGAAGCGCACGCTGCCCCGCCGCGAGCCCGCCTGAAGTCGATGTCCGGCCCGCATCCCGCGCCGATCCCCACCCGGCGCTTCGGGCGCACCGAGCTGGCCATGCCGGTGCTGTCGCTGGGGGGAATGCGCTTTCAGCAGAGCTGGAGCGATCTGCCGCCCGAGGAGATCACGGCAGAGAGCCAGGCGAACCTGCGGGCGGTGCTGGAGAAGGCGGTGCGCCACGGCCTGCACCACATCGAGACGGCACGGCACTACGGCACCAGCGAGCGCCAGTTGGGCTGGCTGCTGGCGCAGGTGCCCGATCCGCGGCGCATCCTGCAGACCAAGGTGCCCCCCTACCCTGAGCCGTCGGCCTTCGAGGCGGAGCTGGCCACCAGCTTCGAGCGGCTGGGCGTGGAGCGGGTGGACCTGCTGGCGGTCCATGGCCTGAACCTGCCCGAACACCTGGAGCACACCCTGCGGCCCGGCGGCTGCCTGGAGGTGGCACGGCGCTGGCAGGCCGAGGGGCGGGTGGGTTCGATCGGCTTCTCCACCCACGCCCCCCTGGAGCTGATCGGCGAGGCGATCGCCAGCGACGCCTTCGACTACGTGAACCTGCACTGGTATTTCATCCGCCAGGACAACTGGCCCGCCGTCGAGCTCGCCAGGGCGCACGACATGGGCGTGTTCGTGATCAGCCCCACCGACAAGGGCGGCCACCTGCACAGCCCATCGGCCCGGATCAGCGAGCTGTGCGCGCCCCTGCACCCGATCGCGTTCAACGACCTCTTCTGCCTCAGCGCGCCCGGCATCCACACGATCAGCGTGGGCGCCGCCCGGCCCGCGGATCTCGACCGCCACCTCGAGGCGGTGGCGCTGCTGGAGCAGGCCGATGCCCTGCTGCCGCCGGTGCTGGAGCGGCTGGAGGCGGCCCGCCGCCGGGCCCTGGGAGACGTCTGGCTGGCCAGCTGGGAGCGGGGCCTGCCGGCCTGGCAGGACACCCCGGGCCAGATCAACCTGCCGGTGCTGCTGTGGCTGCACAACCTGCTGGAGGCCTGGGATCTGCAGAGCTTCGCCCGCGCCCGCTACGGCCTGCTGGGCAACGGCGGCCACTGGTTCCCTGGCGCCAACGCCGATGCCCTCGACGGGGCGGTGAGCGAGACGGAGCTGCGCGCCGTGCTGGGGGCCAGCCCCTGGGCCGCGCGGATCCCGGCGATCCTTCGGGAACTCAGGGAGCGGCTCGGCGGCCAGGCCGTGCGGCGCCTGATGGCCGAGTAGGGCCCGTGGGGCCAGGGCCGCCGCTGCCCAGGGGCTGCCGCGCCGGTACGCCCACCGGCCGGGGATAGGCGGAGGGGCAGGGGCCGGTGGGCTGCAGCACCACGGCATGGCGGATCCCCCGGCCGCCGGGGAGCTCGAGGGGCTGGCAGCGCTCCACCCGGGCCCGCAGCGGCAGCAGAGCAGCCTCCAGGGCCTCCTGGTCTGCGGGCTGCCACTGACCCCGGTAGAGCAGGGCCCGGCCGCGCGGGGCCAGCAGGGGCACCAGGTATTCCGCCACCACCGGCGCGCCGGCCACGGCCCGGGCCAGGGCCCAGTCGAAGCGGCCCCGGCAGGCGGGGTCGCGGCCGGTGCGCTCGACCCGCTCGCAGCGCAGGCTGAGACGCTCCTCCAGCCGCAGGGCGCCGGCCATGGCCCGCACCGCCTCCAGCTTGCGGCCCACGGAATCCACCAGGGTGAGCCTGGCGTTGGGCAGGGCGATCGCCACCGCCAGGCCCGGGAAGCCGCCGCCGGTGCCCACGTCGATCAGCCGCAGGGGCGGGCCTTCCTCTGCCGGGGCTGGCGGGGCCTGGAGCAGGGGCGCCAGGGGCCAGAGGCTGTCGAACACCTGGGCGATCCAGTAGTCGTCGCCCTCCACCAGGCGGGTGAGGTTGATGCGGCTGTTCCAGGTGCGCAACTGCTCCTGCAGTGCCTCCAGCTGAGCCTCCTGGTCGCCGCTCGGCTGCCAGCCCAGCTGCTGCCAGAGGGCCTGGCGGCCGGCGCTTGCGGGGGATGGATCCATCCGGGCTGACGGGCGGGTGAGGCTCCCTAGGATCCATCAGATCGGCCCTTCCGCCGTTGGCCACCTCCGGCAGCACGCCCCCGTCCGGCGCCAGCCACCACCAGTCCGGCGCCAGCCATTACCAGTTGCTGCAGCTGCCGATGAGCGCTTCGGAGCAGGAGCTGCGGCGGGCCTTCCGCAGCCTCAGCAAGCTGTATCACCCCGACACCACCAGCCTGCCGGTGGCGGAGGCGGAGCAGGCCTTCCAGCGGCTGCAGCAGGCCTATGCGGTGCTCAGCGATCCGGACGCCCGCCGCCGCTATGACGCTCAGCTGCGCCTGGCGGCCCTCGCCGCCGCCGCCGCGGCCCGCAGCCGCGCTGCCGCTCTCACGCCTCCGGCTGTCCCGCCCCTGGAGGCGCCGGATTCGGTGCGCCGGGCCCTCTCCGGCGGTGAGTGGCTGGCGCTGCTGCTGCTTGGGCTGGCGCTGCTGTTCAGCCTGGTGCTCGGTGTGGGCCTGGCCTGGGCGAGGGGGGCGGCGCTGGTGCAGTGGCCGAGCTGGTGGCCACCCACGTGAGACCCTGATTCCCATGAGTCAGCTGCCCAGCCCCGACACGCCCCTCTACAACCACCCCCTGCCGGCCCTGGAGGGCTGGCTGCGGCAGCTGGGCGCCGTGCAGCAGCGGGGTGAGCCCTGCCTGTGGGACCTGCACCGGCCCGAGTGGAGCGCCCGCATCGAGCTGGAGGTGGAGGAACTCAAGGTGAGCTGGCATGCCGATGGCCAGGCGTGCGTGCGCCACTTCCCCTACGGCCTCTCCCGGGCGGACACCGAGGCGGCGATCCTGGCCGGCCCCTGAGGAGCGCGGGGAGGAGAGTTCAGCGGCAGCGCTCGCTGTCGCGCTCAGCAGGGGTGGCGAGCGGGTCGCAGCTGAGCCAGCGGACCATGCGGATCTCCACGTCGGTGAAGATCACCAGGATGGTGGCGCAGATCAGCAGCACGGCACCCGTCACCAGGCTGTCGCGGCGGGTCATGGCGTGTGCTCCGGCGCGGCCTGGCGGTCCATCGAAGCTGGTGGCGACTGCTGCGGCCAGTGGCGATCCATCTTCAGGAGCTGCCATTGCTCTCTCAGGGCTGCGGCGCCGGGGGTGTCGAGGCGGGGCAGCTGAGCCAGCACCGGCACGCCCCCCAGCTGCTCGAGGGTGCGGGGGTTGTCGGGATGGGGCGGGCCGTTGAGCACCAGCCCCAGCACCGGGATGGCGCGCAGGCGCAGGGCCTCCAGCGACAGCAGGGTGTGGTTGAGGGTGCCCAGGCCGCTGCGGGCCACCAGCAGCACCGGCAGGCCCCAGCTCCGCAGCTGCTCGATCTGCAGCCATTGGCGGCTGAGGGGCACCAGCAGCCCGCCGGCGGTCTCCACCACCAGCGGGCCCGGGCAGGGGGGCAGCGCCAGCCGCTGGGGCTCGACCGTCACCCCATCGAGCTCGGCGGCCCAGTGGGGGGAGGCGGGCGTGCGCAGCCGGTAGGCCTCCGGCAGCAGCCGATCGGGCGGCAGCTCGAGCAGGCGCCGCACGGCGGCGCTGTCGCCGCCGTTCTCCAGCCCGCTCTGCACCGGTTTCCAGTATCGGGCCCCCAGGCCCTGCACCAACCAGGCGCTCACCAGGGTCTTGCCCACGTCGGTGTCGGTGCCGCACACCACCAGCCGGCGGGGCAGGCCCGCCTTAGGCGGTGCAGCCGCGCTCATCCGGCTCTCTGGCCGATCAGCACCAGCAGCTCCCATGTGACCGGCTCGTCGGTGGGCCAATGCTGCAGCAGCCGGCGCAGCTCCGTGGCGCTCAGGGGCGGGTGGGGGCTGGTGCCGGCCCCAAGGGAGCGCAGCTGCCGCAGGAAGCGGCGGCCGCCGCTGTGGTGGCGGCTGAAGCGCAGCCGCTGCAGCCGCCGCACCACCAGCTCACGCCTGGCGACCGCCTCCAGATCCGCCGCCCTGGGCAGCTCCAGGCCGGTGAACGGCACCCCGGCCCGGGCGGCGGCACGGCGCCACTGGGGGAAGCTGTCGGCGGTGGGCACAGCCAGCACCAGCCAGCCGCCGGGGGCCAGGTGCTGGCACCAGCGCTCCAGCTGGCCCGCCGGCCGGCTGAGCCACTGCAGCGCGAAGCTGGAGCAGA
>JALOOQ010000232.1 GCA_025454305.1 Cyanobium sp. Prado107 | reverse complement strand
GGCAGCCAGGTGGTGGTGAGGGTATGGGCGCGATCCGGCCGATCCGGCTCGATCCCGCCCGTGATCACGGCGACGTTGTGGCCGCTGGCGAAGCAGAAGTCGCGCCGGTATTGCAGAGCGGCGAAGGCTTCGTCGATGTCTTGGTTCGTTGCGTTCTGGAGAGCATCCCGGCGCGGGGGAAAGCCCTGGGGGCAGTGGAGGCTGAGTTCGGACTGGAAGGCGGTGAGGGGGTCGCGGTAGCGGATCTGGTTGGCCTTGGGCGACTCGCGCTTGTTGAGCAGGAACAGCGACACCGAGATCTGATCGCTGGGATAGCCGAGCTTCTTGGGGGCCGATGTCCTTGACGAGCCTGGGCATGGCCCTGGCGGCATGCAGATGGTGGACCGCCCAAACCTCAACAAACGGTCCTATGCGGGATCCCGATGCGCCACCGGTGGCACCAACCAGACGGTCTGGCTGTGATCGGTGTGGGTGTCGGGCCCGATCAGCACCGGGTTGGTGTATCCAGGCAGAACCGTCACCGCAAAGATCTCCTCCACGCCCGATTGAAACCAGAAGTTCCCCAGCAGCTGGCCCTGGCTGAGATCCACGATGGCGAGGCCGCAGCGCAGCTGCTCATTGCGATCCTGAAGGGGCAGGCCGCCAAAGACGGCGGTTTCGCGAATCCTGGAGAGGCCGATGAAGGCCAGGCCGCCATGGATGGCGAGCCCCCGCGTAAATCCCGGAAGCGTGATGAGGGTGTCGCACTGGCCGGAGATTGGATCCAGGTGCAGCAGGGCGCCATGCCCCGAATCCAGTAGATAGAGCTGACCGCGGTAGAGGCAGGGGGAATGGGGCATCGACAGCCCACGCAGCACAACCTCGCCGGAGGGCACATGGATCAGGCAACCGCCACTCGCCTTGTGCTCACGCCAGCCGTTGTCCGTGTCGGTCTCCCCCAGGGCCGTCACGTAGGCAGGCGCGGAGCCGTCTTCTGAGACGGCCAGGCCGTTGAGGTGGCAGCGATCCCCTGGAGCCCAGGCGCTGATGAACGGCGGCTGCCACTGCGGCACGAAGCTCCAGCTGCCCTCGATCGTCACCAAGCCGTTGAAGAGAGTATTCACCAGCCAGAGGCGTTCGCCACACCAGGCCAGGTCATGACCCATCAGCGGTCCGGTGTGGTGGGCGCTGCGGGCCAGGAAGGCGATGTCATGCTCCCCGGCCGGGAGGATGCGGGTGGCGAGCTGGCGGTTGGCGGGCAGTGCCCAGATCGCGTTCCTGCTCGCGAGGGCCACACCAGTGGGGGTGCGGCAGAGACCCATGGCCTGGTCGAAGTGGCTGAAGGCCACCCGCATCTGACCGCCGTGACAGCCGAGGCTCACCACCCGGCCGGCCTGGTAGGTGGAGAGGAGCACAGAAAGCTCCAGCTGCCGAAGCAGGTCCGGCAGGGTGGTGCTGTGCTCATAGGCGACGGCCACGCTGGAAGGCTCACCCTGGGCGGGGCGTTCGCCTGCCTGTGGGCTGCGCTGGGTCATGGCCGTGCCGTACTGGGGCTACAGGTGATGCCGATGTGGCTCTGGCCTTCAAGCCACGATGACCGGGTTGCTGCCGCCGATGCTGTAGCCCTCGAGGAAGATGAGGGCGTCGCTGTTGGACTGGAAGCCCCGTTGGTCGTTGTTGAGGGCGATGAAGGTGCCATCCATGCCCTGCACCTTGAAGGCCGCTGCCTCACCCGCTGAGAAGTCCCGACCACCGAGCACGTTCTTGATCTGCTTGCCGCTGAGCCTGCGGATGCTACCTTCCGTGCTCGTCAGAGTGGATCTGTAGCGACTTCCCCTGACCCGCAGGCGATCCTGATCCTCGTAGTTGGTGATGGTGTCGTAGTCCTCGCGGAGACTGAAGGACAGCCCGCTCCAGCGAAAGGTGTCGCTGCTGTTGGGCGTGCCGATGAGCAGGTCCTGGCTCCTGGTGGCTTTGGTGATCGGATCCGGAGCGATGGAAAAGGCCGCAAAGGAGCTGTTGGCCGGACCGGTGTTGCCGGCGGAATCGGTTTGCCGTGCCTGCACCTGACCGGTTGCGTAGCTGCCGTCCGCGACGGAGAAGGAAGACCCGGAACCGGCCAGCCAGGAGGAGCCGCTGTCGGTGGAGAACTCCCAGGACGCGCCCGCTTCCAGTCCCGCAACGTTGATGGTGCGGTTGCTCGTGATCCGATCAGTGCTGGAGGTGCCGGTGTCGGCCGCCAGGGAGAGGGAGGGGGCGATGGGCGGAGTCGTATCCAGAAAGAGCGAAACATCCAGGCTCCAGAGCTCAGAGCCCGAGCTGCCGTCGTCGGCGGTGAAGAACAGCGTGTTCCCTACGGCGGTGAGGTTGTTCGGGCTGGAGGATCCGACGCCGGGGTTGATGTCCGCCACGCGCACGGTGCCGGCGGCGGTGCCATTGGATCGCCAGAGCTCATAGCCCGAGCTGCCGTCGTTGGCGGTGAAGAACAGGGTGTTCCCTACGGCGGTGAGGTTGGTCGGGCTGGAAAAGCCGCCGCCGGGGTTGATGTCCGCCACGCGCACGGTGCCGGCGCTGGTGCCATCGGATCGCCAGAGCTCGCTGCCTGAGGCGCCGTCGAAGGCGACAAAGAACAGG
>JALOOQ010000095.1 GCA_025454305.1 Cyanobium sp. Prado107 | reverse complement strand
GCTGCTGGTGGGAGGGCTCGGGGTGTTCCTGCCGGCGGGCGGGGTGCCCCCGGCGCCCCTGCAGCGCCCACCGGCCGAGGTGCGGCTGGAGCCCGGCTCGCCCCTGGAGCCGCCGCCGGAGCGCAGCGGCAGGGCCTGGGAGCTGCTGCGCCTGGGCCCTGCCCAGCTCGGACCGATCAGCCTCGGCCCGCTGGTGGTGACCCGCCGCTCCGCCCAGCTGGGGCTGAACGGCTCCACTCTCCTGTTCACCCTGGTGCACAGCGCCAACCTGATGCTCCTCACCACCCGGCCGGAGGAGCTGGTGTGGGCGATCAGCTGGCTGCTCGCGCCCCTGGCCCGCCTGGGCTGGCCGGTGCAGCGGCTCGGTTTCACCCTGCTGCTCTCGCTTCGCTTCCTGCCGCTGGTGCAGGAGGAGCTGCAGAACCTGCTGCGCGCGGTGGCCACCCGGGCGGTGAACCTCCGCCGCCTGGGCTGGAAGACATCCCTGGGCCTGGTGCTGGCGGTGGGGGAGCGGCTGCTGGCCAACCTGCTGCTGCGGGCGGAGCAGGGGGCCGAGGCCCTGCTCGCCCGGGGCGGACTGTGGTTGCCGCCTGAGCAGCTGCACCGTCCGGCACCACCGCGCCCCTGGCTCAACCTGGCGGCGCTCCTGGGCCTGATCGCCCTGCTGGGGTTGCGCTGGACCTTTGGTGGTACGCGCTGAACTTAAATACCGGCACTGCCCTTGACCGACGGCGGAGTGACCTCTGAGCGCTACCTCAACCACCCCACCTTCGGGATGCTGTATCGCGTGGCACCGGTGGCCGATGGGCGTGATCTCTACGCCACGCTCTACGCCCAGCGGATCTTCTTCGTGGTCACCCTCCAGCCCCGCGGCGCCAGCTTCGAGGTGGTGCCGCTGATGGATGCCCGCCACTTCGCCGAGCAGAATCTGGCCCGCGCCCGTCGGGACGGCTCCGCTGCCCACTCCTACTGGCGGCAGTTGTTTGACCAGACCTTCATCTGATCCGCCGGGCCCGGATCCGGTTCCGGCCGCCACCGCCTCCGCCACCGCCGCCACCACCCTGGGGCAGCGGCTGGATGCCCTGCGCCGGGTCCTGCCTGCCCGCACCCGCCTGCTGGCCGTGAGCAAGGGCCAGCAGGCGGCCCTGGTGCGGGAAGCCGTGGCGGCCGGTCAGCGCAGTTTCGCGGAGAGCCGCCTGCAGGAGGCTGTGGCCAAGCAGGCCGAGCTCGCCGATCTGGAGCCCCTGGACTGGCACTTCATCGGCCGACTGCAGGCCAACAAGGCCCGCGGTGTGCTGCGCCATTTCGGCACGATCCATTCCGTGGACAGCCTGGCGCTGGCCCGGCGGCTCGCGCGCATCGCCGCTGAGGAGGGCCTCAGCCCCGCGGTGTACTACCAGGTGAAGCTGCGTCCCGATCCCGCCAAGACCGGGTTCGCCCCTGAGGAGCTGCGGGCCGGCTGGGCTGACCAGGTGAAGCTGCGTCCCGATCCCGCCAAGACCGGGTTCGCCCCTGAGGAGCTGCGGGCCGGCTGGGCTGACCTCACCGCTCTGGCGCCCCTGCGCGGCGTGGGACTGATGACGATCGCCCCGCTGGGTCTCGATGCCGCCGGGCGGCTGGCTCTGTTTCGGGACTGCGCCGCGCTGGCGGCAGAGCTGGGCCTGACCGAGCTCTCGATGGGCATGAGCGGTGACTGGCGGGAGGCCGCGCAGGCGGGCAGCACCTGGGTGCGGATCGGCACGGCGCTGTTCGGCCCCCGGGCGACAGGCCCCGGCTGAGCGCGCTGCGCCCGCCGGACATCGCTTCTCCGGCTTGCGATCCCGGCCGTGAGACGCTATTCAGGATCAAAGCTTCCCGTGAGGTTTGCTCCGTGTCGTTGTTCTCCCGCCTGCGTGCCGTCGTCTCCGGCGACGACTACCTCGACGGCGACTACGACGATGAGCTCGACTACGACGGCGGCGAGTTTCCCGAGCCACCGGCTCCCCCCACCGTGAGCCGCTCCAGTGCCCTGGCGCTGAGCAGTGATTTCAGCGCCGAGGATCCCTTCGCCGGCACCAACGTCATCGGCATGCCGGGCATCTCCACGGCGGCTGCCGAGGTGACCTTGATGGAGCCCCGCAGCTTCGATGAGATGCCCCGGGCGATCCAGGCCCTGCGCGAGCGCAAGACCGTGATCCTCAACCTCACGATGATGGAACCGGATCAGGCCCAGCGGGCGGTGGATTTCGTGGCCGGCGGCACCTTCGCCATCGACGGCCACCAGGAGCGGGTGGGTGAAAGCATTTTCCTCTTCGCCCCCAGCTGCGTCACCGTCACCACCGCCGGAGGTGAGGATGCCACGGCATCCACGGTGGTGAGCCGTGGTCCGGTGGCGGAGCAGGACGCAGCCCCAAGCCCGGCCTGGGGCCGGGAGGGCAGCGTCCTCTGAACACCCCTGCTCCGGCGGCCGCCGATCCGGAGCGCCGGCCGGCCCTGGGTGTGGTGGGCCTCGGCCGGATGGCCCAGGCCCTGCTGCTGCCCTTGCTCGAGGCCCGGGTGGTGTCGGCCTCCGAGGTGAGGGCGGCAGTGGGCAGCTCCGAGTCCGCGGAGCGGCTCAGCGCTGCCCTGGGCCTGGCCGTGAGCACCGACGTCGGCCCGGCCTGGCTCGCTCCGGTCGTGCTGCTGGCGGTCAAGCCGCAGCAGCTGGAGGCGGTGGCGGCCTGCGTGCCTCCGGGGGCCGCCGGTCTGTTGATCTCCGTGCTCGCGGGGGTCACCGTGGAGCGGCTGGAGCGGCTCTTTCCGCAGTGGCGCTGCGTGCGGGCCGTGCCCAACACCCCGGCGCTGGTGCGCCATGGGCTCACCGGTCTGGCCTGGGGCTCAGGTGTGAGCGATGAGCAGCGCCAGTGGGTGCTGCGTCTGTTCGCTCAGGTGGGAGAGGTGGTGGAGCTGCCGCAGAGCCAGCTGGACGCCTTCCTGGCCCTCACCTCTTCGGGGCCGGCCTTCGTGGCCCTGGTGGCCGAGGCCATGGCCGATGGCGCCGTGGCGGCCGGCCTTCCCCGGGCGCGGGCCCGCGATCTGGCCCATCGCACCCTGGCGGGCACGGCCGCCCTGCTGGAGCAGCGGAACCTCCATCCCGGTGAGCTCAAGGACATGGTGACCTCGCCGGCCGGCACCACGATCGCCGGCCTGCGGGTGCTGGAGCGGGGAGGCCTGCGCTCGGCCCTGCTGGAGGCCGTGCTGGCCGCCGCCGAGCGCAGCCGCCAGCTGGCCTGAGCCGCAGACCCTCGCTGACTCACTCCGTGGGCCGGGCCTGTCCCAGCCGCGGCTCGGTGCCCGCCAGCAGCCGGGAGAGGTTGCTGCGGTGGCGCCAGATCACCAGCACGCTGGTGACCAGGGCCAGCAGCAGGTAGGGCCAGCGCAGGTCCATCCCCTGGTGCCGGAACCAGGCCAGCATCAGCAGCGGCAGCGCCACCGCCGCCGCCACGCTGGACAGTGACACGATGCGGCTGACCACCAGCACGGAGAGGAACACCCCAAGGCAGGCCAGCCCCACCGGCCACGACAGCCCCAGCAGCATGCCCAGGGCGGTGGCCACCGCCTTGCCTCCTCGCCAGCCCAGCCACACCGGCCAGATGTGGCCCGCCAGGGCCGCCAGGCCGGCGGCCACCACCCAGCCATCGGTGCCTGCCAGGCCGGGATCGAGCAGGCTGCGGGCCAGCAGCACCGCCGCCGTGCCCTTGAACACATCCACCAGCAGCACCGCCAGGGCCGGGCCCTTGCCCACCACCCGCAGCACGTTCGTGGCGCCGGTGGAGCCGGAGCCCTCCTGCCGGATGTCGATGCCCTTCAGCCAGCGGCCGGCCAGGTAGCCGCTGGGTGTCGAGCCCAGCAGATAGCCGGCGAGCAGCAGGGGCAGGGCAAGGGGCGGGAGCATCGGCGGAACGGCTGAGCGCCCCTCAGTAGTACTCCTCCTCGCGCATCAGTTCACCCGGGCCGGGAGCGAAGGCCAGCCAGAGGGGAAACTGCAGGATCGGGATCTCCACCCCCGGCTCGGCCGCGTCGATCACGATGAAGGGCAGTTCGCCGCGCTCCTCCAGCCGGTCGGCCCGCTCGATCAGGGCCTCGGGCCGTTCGAACAGCACGATGCCGCTGGTGGGGCCGAAGTCCTCGCGGCCCAGGCCGAGGCAGTCCTGCAGGCCGCGCCGCCACTCGCCCAGCCGTTCCGGCTGGTTGGCCAGCACCAGGGTCTGGAAGCGTTCGCCGTAGAGCTCGCCGAGGATTGCGATCGCCGCAGCCGTGACCAGGGCGTTGCGGCTGCGGCTGCCGCTGCTGGGCTGGGCACCGCGGCCGGCCTGCTCGAGGAACCAGTTCTCCAGACAGGCGGCCCCGGGAGCGTCGAGGGTGCGGCGCAGCTTCCAGGGTTCGTCGTAGAAGTCGGGCTGGCCCTGAAATGCCGCCAGGCGGGTGCGGATCAGCTGGGCGTCGCCGCTGAACGGTCCCCCCGCCGAGGCGCCGGCCGCGGCAGGTGCCGACACCTCCTGGCCGCGGGCGGCGGCATCGATCGGCGAGGGCTGCACCAGCACCGGCTGGGGCACCAGCTCGATCTGCTCGGCCGCCACCGCCAGATCCTGCAGCGCTCCCACCAGGTAGTCCTGGAAGCCCTTGAGCCTCCGGGCCACGGCATCGGCCTGGCCGGCGTAGCTGCTGGCGATCTCCCGGGCGATGGCGTCGCGGCGGCCCTCCAGCTGGGCGATCTCCTGCTCCACCTCCGCACGGCGCTGCACCAGCTCATGCAGAGCCACCTGCTGCCAGGCGGTCTCCGGCATTCCGCCAGCGGCCGGGGTGTCAGCGGCGTTGCCGGATGGACTGTCTGGAGCGTCGTCTGCGGGCGGGACGGTTGGGATGGGCTCGTCGGGCATGGGGAGCATTCAGGCGGCGTCATCGGTGCCGGTGGTGCTGGCCTTGGCAGTGGCGCTCAGCCGGGGCAGGCGGACCTGCAGCTGCTCGCGCAGGCAGGCTGCGTCGAACAGCACCGGCAGCAGGTGGATGCTCTGCCGTTCTCTGAAATAGAACAGCACCGGCACCCCTGGCCAGAACAGTCGCCATCCCAGCCAGGCGTCGTAGGGGAAACGGCGCAGCTCCTCCCCCCCACGCCGCACCACCAGGGCCTCGCCGCCGAACTCCAGCCGCAGCAGGGCGGTCTGCACCACCAGGAACAGGCCGAACAGGCCCACCGCCAGCGCCAGCCACTGGGCTGCGGACCAGAGGGGGCGCAGGGCGAGGCAGGCTCCGCCGAGGGCCACCACACCGAGGGAGACGCCGTAGCTGGGGGAGAGCAGCACCGCCGGAGGGGATTCAGGAGAGGCCATCACCGGTCAACCGAAGAGCACTTTGGTGAGCAGCGCGTCCATCAGCGCCACTGTCACCAGAATCATCACCACCGCGCCGGTGGTGCTGGTGCCCACCTCCTTGGGACCACCGCGGGTGGTGAGGCCCCATCCGCAGGCGAGAACCGAAATCTGCAGGCCGAAGACGAGCGCCTTCACCAGCATCGAAGGCAGGTCGTCGGGCTCCATCCAGGTGCGCACCGAGGTCCAGAACACACTGGGGGGAATGTTGTACAGCAGGGTGCTGCTGGTCTGTCCCGACCAGATGCCCACCCAGAAGAACAGCAGACACTGCACCGGGGCCATGATCACCATGGCCAGCACCCGCGGTACCACCAGGTATTCCACCGGATCGGTGCGCAGCATGGTGATGGCGTCGATCTGCTCGGTCACCTTCATGGTGCCCAGCTCGGCGGCGTAGGCCGTGGCCACCTTGCCGGTGAGCAGGGTGGCGGTGAGCAGGGGGGCGATCTCCCGGGACAGGCCCAGGGCCAGCAGGCCGCCCACGGCGGCGTTGGCACCCTGTTTGGAGAGTTCCGCCACCACCTGGATGTTGAACACGGTGCCGGCTGCCAGGGCCGTGATCAGCACGATCAGGAAGCTGCCGGGACCGGCCTCCATCAGCTCCTGCATCAGGTCGTTGAAGCCGATACGGCCCCGTGCGATCGCGCTCACCGCCTGGCCACCGATCAGGGCGCTGGCACCGAGGCGTTTCGCCCAGCGCGGCAGCTTCGGCCGCCGCCCGCCGAACTGGAACCGGAACCGGCGCGTCATCACGGCTGGGGTGGGCGATGGGGCCAGCGTCGCATCACCACCAGCCCCAGCACGACCAGGGTGGCGGGAATGACGCCCATGCTCAGCCGGATCGCCACCACGGCGCTCAGGGGCTGGTCGCTGAGCTGAGCCGCCTGGTAGCCGCTCAGGCTGAGCAGGTTGCCGAAGAAGAACAGGGCCACGCTGATGCAGAGCTTCTGGCCGAGCACCATCCAGGCGCTGTACTGGCCCGCCGGTTTCTCGGGATCGGCGTCGATGGCGTCGGGCAGCAGCGACCAGGGGATCAGGTAGGCGGTGGAGGCGCCCAGCCCCGCCAGCACGATCGTGACGATCAGGAGCGCCAGGCGGAGGCTGTTGCCGGGCGAGCCGATGGGAGCGACATCGGGGTTCAGGGGGGGGAGCACCATCGCCAGGGCACAGGCGCCGATCCACAGCCAGGAGCCGAGCTGCAGGGCCCGCACGCGGCCGGAGTAGCGGCTGACGCCGTTCCAGATCCACAGGCCCGCCAGGGTGCTGACGATGAAGGGCAGCAGGATCCAGTTGCTCCAGCTCTGGGGCAGGCGCAGCACCACCGGCAGATAGATCAGGGCCGCCGTCTGCATGATCTGCAGACCGCACCAGAGCAGCAGGTAGAGCCCGATCACCCGCAGGAAGCGACCGTTGCTCCACACCCGTCCCAGCAGCCGCCGGGTGGTGCCCCTCTGGCGCTGGGGCCGCTGGCACTGCAGGGCCACGGGCGCCAGCCCCCAGCCGCACAGCAGGGTGGACACCGTGACGATGCCGCCGGCCAGCATCCCCACCTGCAGGAACCGGCCGGCGTTGCTGTGGTCCTGAAGCAGCAGCCCCCCCAGCACCACCCCCACCAGCGTGGCGATGATCGAGCCGGTGAAGCGGGCCGTGTTCAGCCGCGTGCGCAGGGCCACGTTGGCGGTGAGTTCGGCGGCCAGGGCCGTGTAGGGCAGGTTCACGGCCGTGTAGAAGCTCTGGGCCACGGCCGAGATGAGGACGAAGACCGTGAACTTCACCCACTGGTTGCCCGGGGGCACCCACCACATCGCCGCCATGGTGATGCCGAGGGGAACGGCGCTGGCGAAGATCCAGGGCAGGCGCGGCCCCCAGCGGGTGTGGGTCTTGTCGCTCAGCCAGCCGATCAGCGGGTCGTTGATGCCGTCCCAGAGGCGGCCCACCATCAGCACCGCTCCGGCCATCCAGGCCGGCAGGCCGGCGGCCGAGGTGTAGAACACGAACAGGTAGAAGCCGATCAGCGAGGCGGTCATGCCCGTGCCGGCGTCACCGATGCCGTAGGACCACAGCAGGCGCTGGCGCGCCGCTCCGCGCAGATCGGCGGCGTCGCGGACGGCGTGAGCCTGGCTGGGCATGCGGGAGGGAGCCGGCGGGGGCAGCGGTCATAATGGCGGGGCTCGGTTCGGCTCCTCCGCCCCTCCCGGCTGAAAGCCATCCCAGGCCCTGCGGGGCATGGGCCTCTGAGCATTGTTCACAGTATTGTTCACAACAAATCCAGCTTCTTGCAGGATTTTGTGAATGAATGCGGGCGTAGTTTAGTGGTAAAACCTCAGCCTTCCAAGCTGATGATGCGGGTTCGATTCCCGCCGCCCGCTTCCTTTTCTCTCCCTGCACCACCCAGCTGGGCTGGTAGTACGGAGCCGCCGACGGCTGTGTGCACGTGCTCCGTGTGCACCTGCTCATCGTGGACAGAGGGGTTGGGCCCATGGGCCGTTTTTCCGCCGTCGAGCCGCCGTGTGCCCGCACCAAGGTGGATTTCAGGGATCCCGCCTGTGGAAAACGGGGCATGTTCTGTGGGAAAAGGCCGAATGCTGTGGAAAACCCCTGTTCGTGGGGGAGTGCTCCGATCGCCTCGGTGGCCGGATCCTCACCGTCGCCGCGGCCTGCCGAGCCCGAGCCAGGTTGCTCTCCAGGCTGAATCGCATCGCCGGTCCGCCGCCTGAGGCTTCGCGTTGGCGGGGCGCATAGGGTGAACTCCAGAGCTGGCGGTGACTCTCCATGACCGTTGACTGGTCCGCGTTCACGCCCGCTTCGGCTCTGGCGGGCGGCGTGCTGATCGGCCTGGCTTCCGGGTTGTTCGTGCTGGCCGACGGCCGCGTCGCCGGCATCAGCGGCCTGCTCGGCAGCCTGCTCAGGCCAGTGCGCCAGTGGGTGGGGGAGAAGGCGCTGTTCGTGCTCGGCCTGGTGCTGTCGCCGCTGGTGTGGAGCCTGTGGGCGAGCCCGCCGGCGATCGAGATCAACACGCCCTGGCCGCTGCTCGCCCTGGCCGGACTGCTGGTGGGTCTCGGCAGCCGCTATGGCGCAGGCTGCACCAGCGGCCATGGGGTCTGCGGCCTGGCGCGCCTCTCGCTCCGGTCGCTGGTGGCCACCGTCTGCTTCATGGCCACCGGCTTCCTGACGGTGTTCGTGGTGCGACACCTGCTGCCGGAGGTGATCCGATGAACCGGCTGCTGGCCTTCCTCGCCGGACTGCTGTTCGGCTTCGGCCTGCTGCTCAGCGGCATGGCCAACCCGGCCAAGGTGCTCGCCTTCCTGGATCTGGCGGGGCCCTGGGATCCATCCCTGGCCCTGGTGATGGTGGGCGCCATCGCCACGGCCCTGCCGGCGTTTCAGCTGGCGCGCCGCCGGGACCGCTCCCTGCTGGGGGCGCCCATGCAGCTGCCGGCGAGGCGCAGTCTCGATCGCCGCCTGGTGGCCGGCAGCCTGGTGTTCGGCGTCGGCTGGGGGCTGGCCGGCTTCTGCCCCGGCCCGGCCCTCACCGTGCTGCTCACCGGCCACGGAAAGGTGCTCGTGTTCGTGGCCTTCCTGCTGCTGGGGATGGGCCTGTTCGAGCGCCTCGAGGCCTCCGCCTCCCACACCTCCGGGGGCCGGCGCTGACGGCAAGGCGCCCTGAGCGGCCGAGCTGTGGAGGCCTCAGAGCTCCACGCCCTCCAGCAGGCGCCCGGCCACCAGCAGCATCAGGCTGCGGCTCTCGAGGGGGGCGCCGGTGGGCTTCCAGGGGTGGGGATGGCTGGGCAGATCCTCCCCGGGCGGCAGGGCGGTGTCGATGACCCGAACCCAGCCCGATGGGCAGACGGGCAACTCGAAGTGGATCGCCCGGCTGTAGGCATTCATGCCGCACCACAGCAGGGGACCCTCCACGCGCTCGTTCACGCTCCAGGCCAGGGTGTGCGACCACTCCGCCCAGTTGGGTGCGTTGATCTCCACCCCGTGCCACTGCCGCCAGAGCACATGCTCGTCCTCGCTGCGGCGCTGGGGACGCACCGGCAGCGGCACTTCGGGGTTGAGCAGGTGTCTGAGGCAGGTGCGCAGCTTCAGCAGCCGCCTCAGATAGGTGCGCAGGGCCTCGTCGCCCGCGTCGGGCTGCCAGTGCATCCAGCCGAGGGGGTTGTTCTGGCACCAGGTGTTGTTGTTGCCCCCCTGGCTGCG
>JALOOQ010000231.1 GCA_025454305.1 Cyanobium sp. Prado107 | reverse complement strand
CATTCACGTTCACTTCTCCCGGTGGCGTGCCGACGTTCAGCAACATCTCAGTTACCGCCACGTGCTTCGAAGGCTCAACAACGTCAACAGCCAATCCCTGTGATGTCTTTGGCCCTAACAACAACACCAACACGGTGACGTTCACCAACATTGTTCAATACCTGCCCGCCACCACAAGCACCATCGTGTTCAACAATCTGGATCAAACTGGTTCAGATGTCTTGAGAGTACGCTTCACCGGCGGGGGCCTCGTTGATGCCCTAGGCCAGACCAGAAATGTCACCACCGCTGCAACTCCCAACGAAAGCTTTTTCTGCAGTTCCAGCACCGGCAATCCACGGGTGACCTGCGATGGCACTGAGCAAGTGCAATTCACTACGTTCACCGGATCCCTTCGCGCCGTGCCGTCTCCGTTCTCAGCGCTGCTGCTGCTCCCCCTGGGGCCACTGGCACTTCTGCGCCGCCGGCTGCGCGCTCGGCTCAGCGGCATGAACGCATAGGCCAGGCCAGCAGTTACAGGATCAGGCCGTGACGAGCCCAGCGAACAACAGGGCAGCAGGGTCATCATTCAGACCCTGTTTGAGACATGGCGCCCCACTCAACATCAGCGATGAGCTGGCGCGGTTCGAGCGTGAGGCGCCTGCGCCACATGGGCCAGTGACGTGGACCCCGGAAATCAGTCCAGGGTGAATGAGAGTCCTCAGCCGGCCAGACTGGGCCGGGGACTCGACCATGAAACGCACCAGGCACACAGCCGAGCAGATCATCCGCAAGCTCAAAACGGCGGAGCAGCTGATCGCCCAAGGCAAGACCGTCGCCGACGTCTGTCGCGTCATCGAGGTGACGCAGCCGACCTACCACCGCTGGCGGCAGCAGTACGGCGGCATGCAGGCCGAGGAGGCCAGACGGCTGACTCAACTGGAGAAGGAGAACGCCCGGCTCAAAAAGCTTCTCGCAGAAGCCGAGCTGGAGAAAGCCATGCTCAAGGATCTTGTTGCGCTGTGAGGCGCACCTTTCGGTGCGACGGGAAACTTCTGAGCCCGGAACGCCGCCGCAGAGCCGTCGTGGTCCTGCGAGAGCGTTACCGGGCATCAGAGCGCCTGGTCTGCCGGGTGGTGGGCCAGCACCAGCGTTACCGGGCATCAGAGCGCCTGGTCTGCCGGGTGGTGGGCCAGCACCGCAGCACCCAGCGCCACAACGGCAAGGTCGTCTCGATCGAGGAGACCAAGCTCAGGCATCGTCTCCGCGAGATCGCCGCTGAGCACATTCGCTGGGGCCGCCGCATGGCCTACCGCCTGCTCCGGCGGGAGGGCTGGACGGTGAACCACAAACGGGTGCAACGGCTCTGGCGGGAGGAAGGCCTGCAGCGGCCCACTCCCAGGAAGCGCAAACGGGCACGGCCCGTGGACGGCTCGGTGAGGCGTCATCTTTCCTGGCAGAGGGGGGGCTGAGCATCCCCACCAGGTGTGGGCCATGGATTTCCAGTTCGACGCCACCGCCGATGGCCGCAGACTCAAGTTCCTGAACGTGATCGACGAGCACAGCCGCCTCTGCCTGGCCATCCGGGTGGGCAGGCGGTGCAAGGCCAAGGACGTGGTGGCCGTACTGGAGGAACTCACCAGCCTCTACCCGGCACCCGCGTTCATTCGATCGGACAACGGGCCGGAGTTCATTGCCCAGGCTCTACGGGACTGGTGCGAGGCCAGCACCACCACCAGCACGGCCTACATCGAGCCGGGGTCCCCGTGGGAGAACGGCTTTGCGGAGTCGTTCAATGGACGATTCCGGGATGAATTCCTCAACACTGAGCTGTTCACCACAGCACCTGAGGCTCAACTCCTCGCCGATCGCTGGAGATGGGAGTACAACACGTTCAGGCCTCACTCGGCCCTCCAGGGGCGTACGCCCCTGGAGGCAGCTCAACAGGGAGCTGCAGCATGACCATGACCACCCACTCTCATAAGGCCTGGACCGATAAAGGGGGTCACGTCAGGTGTACACCGGCATCACCAGAGGCAAGCAGCTGGTGGTGCTGGTGGGCCAGAAGAAGGCCCTGGCGATGGCGGTGAAGAACCACCTGGGCCGCCGGCGCTACACCAAGCTGGCGGAGTGGCTCAGCTGAACGGCAGCTGCAGGGGAATCCGACGCGCAGCGGGCCGAGCCGATTCAGCCATGGCATTCACAGCCGCAGCCGGCATGGCAGGGCTCACCGTTGGGGTGCCCATTGGCGCAGACGTCGCTGCAGAACAGCAGGGAGCCTCTGCGGAACGGGCTGTCCTCCTGCACCGTGCAGTGGCAGCCCGGGCAGGCGCATTGCAGCGTGGCGGGTTTCTCCAGGGTCGAGTTCATGGCCTCTCCTTGCTCAGCGTCGATGCGTCCAGTCTGCTGCCGCCAGCACTGGGAAGGAACGGGTTGCTGGACTGACACCCAAAGCAGGCGGATTTCTCCATTGCTCAGAGGTCACAACCAGGGCAACGCAAGCCGAGGCCCTGCAACCGGCCAAAGAGCACCCGACTCGGGGCGCCCCTCTCACTGCGCAGGCGATATCCGGCAGCAGGAATCGCAGCAGAATGGGCCCGGCGCCTTCTGAGCATTCAGGCCCATGCCCACCAACGTGCAGATGAAGCGCTGCATCGCCCATGAGCGCGGGGCACTGGTGTTCTGGTCACCCGATGCCGCCCAGCGCAGGCCTGGCGCCCGGATGCAGGTCCTCGATGTTTTCTCCCTGCAGGTGGCCACCGGCTACACCCGCGATCCCCAGGGCCGGCTGCTGCTGGAGGCGCAGCCCTCCCTTGCCGCTGGCCGCAGCTGGAGCCTGGCCAGGGCGGCGCAGCTGATCCGCAACGACGTGCGCCCCCACCGCTGGGTGGCGCTGCAGCAGGACCGGCGGGCCTGGGGACTGTTCTGGGCCGGCGGTGGGCTGCAGCACTGCCGCGAGCTGCTGGAAGCCCAGGCCAGTGGCACTGAGCCCCCCTCAGCGCAGGAGTCCTCGGCACTGGCGCCGGTCACACCAGAGGCGCTGCTGAGGGTGCTGCTGGATCTGGAGGCCGATCAGCCCGGCGCAGGCCGCGCTTCCCGCTCAACCAGGTCATGGCGGCCGGGACTGACTTCCAACCCCTGGAAGGTGGTGGCCTGGACCTCGCTGGCCTGGATGGTCGTGCTGGGCATCACCGCGGCCGGGTTCATGGCGGTGCTGGAGCGGCAGGACCGGCAACTGGAGCTGCTGCTGGAGCGCACCGCCCCGACCACCCAGGCGCCTTGATCCGTCTGGAGCGGCGCTGGCTGCTGCCCGTTTTCGGGCTGGGATTGTTCCTGCTGATGCCTGCCCTCGCAACAGCCCAGGGCAGAGCCGGCAACGTGATCTCCATCGGTGACGGCGACACCATCCGCGTCCGTCAGCAGGACCGGGCCATCACCGTTCTCCTGGCCTGCATCGACGCCCCGGAGATGGCCCAGCAACCCCATGGCCAGCGCGCCCGTGACTATCTGCGGATGCGGCTACCAATCGGTTCCACGGTGCGGCTGGATGTGAAAACCACCGACCGCTATGGCCGCACCATGGCTGAGGTGATCAGCAAGATCAACATCGGTCTGGCACTGGTGGAGGACGGCCAGGCCTTTGCCTACCGGCAGTACCTCAGCGGCTGTGATGCCAAGGAGTATCTGGATGCCGAAGTCAGGGCCAGTCGGCGACGCGCTGGTGTCTGGCAGGTGAGCGGAGGCATCACTCGCCCCTGGGACTTCCGCC
>JALOOQ010000230.1 GCA_025454305.1 Cyanobium sp. Prado107 | reverse complement strand
CACTGAAGGTGCGCAGCTTCGCCCAGCCTGAATAGATCAGATGCAGGGCCGGCAGCAGCCGTTGGGCCCCCAGCGCCAGGGTGCCGAGCAGGGGAATGGCCGTGGCCGCATCTCCGCGGCGCAGCAACCCCCACCCCAGCAGGGCGATCAGCACCAGGCCGAGCGCCTCCAGCGGGTAGCGCGGAACGGCGCTCAGAAACAGGTTCTGGGCCTGCCGCCGCCGCATCGGCCGATCGGCCTGCCGGTACACTTCCACAAAGGTGGCCTGGCTGCCTGCCAGCAGCACATCGCGGATCGAACCCAGGCCCTCCTGCAGCACCTTCAGCTGCTGGCGGCTGGCCTCCGCCACCTGCTCGCTGTTGCTCGTCAGCAGGCGGCGCACGCCAAAAGCCTGCAACCCGTAGGCGGCGCTGAACACCACCGCGGCGGAGAGGGCAAGGGCCCAGTTGATGGCCAGCAGCGTCACCAGCAGACCCGCTGCCACCACCGCCGCCGTGCACATCTGCAGGAAGCCATCGAGAGCGATCACCGTGTGGGTGGTGTGCTGGCTGATCGCCGTGATCCATTCGCTGCTGTTGCGCTGGGCATGCACCGCATAGGGCTGATGCAGGGTGCGGCGGTAGGCCTCGCAGCTCAGGTCGGAGCCGATCGCCGCAGCCAGCCGGCCATTGAGCCAGAGGTTCAGCAGCCTCACGCTGGCTGCCCCCACCGCCGCCACGGCGAAGACCACGGTGACCGGCAGCAGCAGCTGGCCGGCACTGGTGTACCCCGCCCGCAGGGCCAGGGTCTGGATCAGCGGCTGCTGCCAGAGCCGCTGGGGATCGCTGAGCACCCCCAGGAACGGCAGCACCGCCGCCAGCGACACCAGCTCGGCAGCGCCGCTGGCGAGCATCACCAGCAGCAGCGCCGCCAGCTGCCAGCGCCGCCGCCGGCTGAGGTGGCGGGCGATGCCGAGCAGCAGGCTGCCGGTGGTGTGCGGGCGAGCGGCCTCGGGTTGGGTGCAGACGCCTGCCATCGCGGATCGGCCCTACCGCCATCCTGGCCGAACCGCCCGCACCATCAGCTGCTGAGCAACAGCACCGGCTCGCCGCTTTCGTTCAGGAGGTGAGCCGCCCTGCGGTCGAAGGTGGCCATTCGCTCGGCACCCAGCGCGCGGCCGCCAAAAGCGATTACCCCATCGGCGAAGTCGCCGCCTGTCGTGAGCAGCTTCAGGCCGGCCGTTACCGACGGCCGGTCAGTCACCACCGTGCGAGAAGTGAGCAGAGCCTCAATGGCCTGAACACAATCAGCTGGACTGAAGGCGTAGACACGCCGCAGCACCCACACCAGTTCGCACAGCACCGGCAGGGGGATCGCCACCAGCTCCGCCTCCTGCAGCAGCGCACTCGCGGCCTTGGCCTGCTCCAGATCGTCCTGTACCAGGGCGCGCACCAGCACGTTGGTGTCGGCCGTGATCTTCACCGGATTGCTGCCTCGTCGCCGGCAAGGCCCGCCCAGCCCGCCGCGGCGGCCTCATCCAGCTCCGCCAGGCTGGCCCGGTGGCTGCTGTGGCCAGCCAGCAGCCCGATGAAGCCGTCGATCTCGCCGATGGCCCGCTCGGCATGGAGCTCCAGGCGCCCCCCAGGCAGCACCTCGACATCGACCCGTTGGCCTGGCCGGATGCCGAGATGGGCCAGAAGCTCCTTGCGCAGGGTCACCTGCCCTTTGCTGGTGACCGTGAGGGAGGTGGTGCGGGACGGGGATGCCTTGGTCAGGGTGGATGCCATCGCTGAATGCTCAGCGTAAGGCGGTTTGTCCTTTCGTGGTTCCGTGGCGCCACGGCGATCGCGGAACCTGTACAGGCTGTACAGAAGTCGTTGTTGCGAAACTGCGGCATCCTGCCTGGCATCGCCCGTTCCCCGCCCGCAGCCACCTGCGCCCCGTCGATGCCGGCCACCATCTACCTGCACTGGGCCGCCACCCCCTACAGCTGGGTGCGCTCCGGCCTGTATCACACGATCATCGGCGGCGACGGCACCCTGCACCGCCTGCACGCCTACAGCGTCGACCTGCCGGCCCACACCTGGCGGCGCAACGGCAATGCCGTGGCCCTCTCCTGCGCCTGCATGGGCGGCCGCCCCGATCCCTGGACCATCCCGCCCACCGAGCCCCAGCTCGATGCCCTCTGCCGTGAGGCCGCCACGATCGCCCGCAGCTG
Organism: Cyanobium sp. Prado107; assembly: GCA_025454305.1. GTDB lineage: Bacteria > Cyanobacteriota > Cyanobacteriia > PCC-6307 > Cyanobiaceae > NIES-981. Next base: position 435 of record JALOOQ010000230.1, on the reverse strand, counting down.
GGGCTGGAGCGAGGCCGACATCACCATCCAGCGCGTGATGACCCACGCCGAGGCCGCCTCCAACCGCGACGGCCGCTGGCTGCACGACAACTACGGCCCGGTGATCTGGGGCGGCACCGGCGAGCGCTGGGATTTCCTGCAGCTCAGCAAGAGCGGCCCGCCCACCGGCGGTGAGGAGCTGCGGGGGCGCATCCGGCGGTTTCTGGCCACTCCCGATGCCGGGCCCGGCGTCACCACCAAGCCGGGGCCCGACGGTTCACCCGCCCGCCTGGAGTTCCGCCGCGCCAGCACCATCAGCGCCCGCGGCCGGGAGCTGGCGGTGGACCTCGACGCCAACGGCAGCTCCTGGGCCCTGGCCGCCGATCTGCTCGATCGCTACGAGATCCCCTACGCCTGGGAGGCCAGCCGCCGCCGCATCCTCATCGGCAGCCTCGA
>JALOOQ010000229.1 GCA_025454305.1 Cyanobium sp. Prado107 | reverse complement strand
GGGGAGCGGCCGACCAGCGGCCGAGGCGGGGGTCCGGTTCCGTATGCCGAGATCGCAACGCCCACCGGGGCGGCGGGCTGCTCACTTCCCTGCGCCGGCATGACCCGGATCAGGTTCGGAGGGTGTGATCTCAGCCCGGAGTCGGGCGGCATGAAGCCGCTCACCGGGCACCCCTAGTGACGTCCGAACCCTAGCCAGGCAGCCGCAGTCCGGCCGTACTGCCGAGCACGCTCACCCCTGCAGGCCGTTCAGCGCAGCCGCCACCACCCGGTGGTCGTCATCGGCCTGCAGCCGCTGCAGCATCGCCCGCGCCGCCGACGCCGTGGGCTCCTGTGCCTGCTTCACCAGCCGCCCGAGGATCTCGGCGCCGCCCGCACGCACGGTGCCGTCGCCGGCGTCCACCGCCAGGCTGGCCAGCTCCAGAAGCTTCTCGGAGCAGGCGTCGGGATGCTCGGCCACCGCCGAGAGCACGCTGCAGCGCACCAGCCAGTGGTCGTCGCGGCGGAAGGCCTCCAGCAGCAGCGGCCAGGCCCGCTCCAGCCCGTGGCTCACCAGCGAGTTGGCCGCCTCGGCGCGCACATTCGCGTCGGCGTCGTGCTCGACAGCCCGCACCAACGCCTGCCAGCCGGCCTCGTTGCGCTTCACCCCCAGCCCGGCGCAGCTCAGCGAGCGCACCAGGAACGCCTCCTGCTCCAGCCCCAGCAGCAGCAGAGGCACCGCCTCCTCCACCCCCGCCTCGCGCAGGGCCACCAGGGCGGGCATGGAGCGGCCGGGATCACCACAGGTGATGGCGTCGCGCAGCTGCTGCAGATCGGGTGGGTTGCTCATCCCACCAGCTTGCCTGGCTCAGCGGCGCTCCTGCCGCAGGGCCAGCAGCAGCGCCCGGCGACGGCGCTGGCGCCGCACCCGGCTGGCCACCATCAGCCCACCGCCGATCAGCAGGGCCGGCACCGCCTGGATGCGGTCGCGGCCCTGGCGCTGCAGCAGCACCACCAGCGCCACCAGGATCAGCAGCGGCGCCGAGAGCACCAGCAGGGCATCGAGCAGCGGCCGGGGGCGGACGGACTTCAACGCCACGCTCACGCCGCGCTGGCGGCGGCGCCGGCCCGCTGCCGCTCCATCCAGCGCAGCAGGCTCAGGCTGAGCACCTTCACCCCCACCTCCAGTGCGCCCTCGTCGGGCGCGAAGGTGTTGCTGTGCAGCGGCGTGCAGCCCTCCGCACCCGCCACTCCCAGGCGAAACATCGTGCCGCGGATGCCGTCGAGCAGCTCGGCGAAATCCTCCGCGCCCAGCGACGGCTGCTCCAGCCACTGCACCCGCTCCGCCCCCAGCAGCTCCACGCCGGCCTCGGCCACCAGGGCGGTGAGCTCGGGGTCGTTGTGCACCGGCGGCGAGATGCGCCGGTAGCGCACCCGGGCCTCGCCGCCGTGGCCGCGGCAGAGGGCCTGCACCGTGTCCTCGATCCACACCGGCAGCCGGTCGTGCAGCTCCAGATCGAGGCAGCGCACCGTGCCCAGCAGGCGCACGTGGTCGGCGATCACGTTGAAGGCCTTGCCGCCCTCGATCCGCCCGAAGCTCACCACCACCGGATGCAGGGCGTCGAGGCGGCGGCTGATCGCCTCCTGCAGGCCGCTCACCACCCGGGCCGCGATCCAGATCGCGTCGGTGCTCTGGTGGGGCCGGGCACCGTGGCCGCTCTCGCCGATCACCTCGATCTCCAGCTCGCCCGCCGCGGCGGTGAGGCTGCCGCAGCGCACGCCGATGTGACCCGCGGCGATCGAGGGGAACACATGAACCCCGAACAGGGCGTCGATGCCGTCGGTGGCGCCGTCGGCCTTCATCCAGCCCGCCCCCTGGGCCGTCTCCTCCGCCGGCTGGAACAGCAGCCGCACCCGGGCACTGAGGCAGTGGGGATGGCGCTCCGCCACCGCCGCCAGCAGGCGCGCCACCCCGAGCCCCACGGCGCTGTGCATGTCGTGGCCGCAGGCGTGCATCAGCCCCTGCACGGCCGAGGCGTAGTCGAGGCCGGTGCGCTCCTCCACCGGCAGGGCGTCCATGTCCACCCGCAGGGCCACCAGCGGCGTGGGGCTGCCATCGGGCCGCTGGCGGGGACCCAGCTCGGCCAGCACCCCCGTGCGTCCCACCCCCTCGCGCACCTCCCAGCCCCAGCGGCGCAGCTCACCGGCCACCAGGGCGGCGGTCTGCTGCTCGTGGCCGCTCAGCTCCGGATGGCGGTGCAGATGGCGGCGCAGCTGGATCAGTTCCGGCAGCGCCGCGGCCAGCTCGGCCTCCAGCCCCAGCTCCCGCCAGCCCACCCCGGCGGCACCGGGCCCGGTGGCGGCGCCCTGGAGAAGCTGGAGAGGGATGGGAGAGGAGGTCACAGGGCGTCGGCTGGGGGCATCAGCGTGGGGGTGTCAGCTGGAGGCATCAGGCGATCGCCAGGAACTGCTGCAGCGCCTCCACCGGCTCGGGAGGCCAGCGCCGGGTTTCGAGCAGCCATTCTCGCTGGCGATACCGGGGATCGAGGCCGGAGGCCGACACCCAGTTGCTCTCGGCCTCGCCGCGGCTGCCGCGCCGCCAGAGCAGCGCCGTGAGGCCGGCGCGGGCGTCGGCGAACAGGGGATGGCGGCGGATCAGCGCCCGCAGGCTGCGCTCGGCG
>JALOOQ010000228.1 GCA_025454305.1 Cyanobium sp. Prado107 | reverse complement strand
CTCCCGGGCCACCGAAGCCGCCCGTTCCGCCGCCGACATCGTGGTGACGGACGGCCGCATCGAAACGATCGTGCGGGCGGTGCTGGAGGGTCGGGCCCTGTGGCGGTCGGTGCGGGATGCGGTGGGGCTCCTGGTGGGCGGCAACCTCGGCGAGATCGGCTTCACCCTGCTCACCGGACTGGCGGAGGGGCGGCCGGCGCTGAACACACGCCAGCTGCTGCTGCTGAACCTGCTCACCGACGTGGCCCCGGCACTCGCCATCGCCATGCGGCCCCCTGCAGACCTCAAGCCCGAGGATCTGCTCGAGGAAGGGCCCGATGCGAGCCTGGGCAAGGCACTGGATCAGGACATCCTGCGCACCGCCTCGATCACGGCCCTGAGCAGCGGCATTGCCCGATCCGTGGCCGGCATCGCCGGGGATCGGCAGGCTGCCAACACCGTCGGCCTGCTGGCGCTGGTGGGCACCCAGCTCGGGCAGGCGATGGCCACACGCCGCACGGATGGCCTGAACCTGCTCACCGGCATCGGCTCGTTTGGCGCGTTGCTCGCCACGGTCCAGACGCCCCTGATCAGCCAGGCCTTCGGCTGCCGGCCCCTGGGGCCTCTGGGACTGCTGCAGGCCGGCACGGCCTGCGCGGTGGGCACCGGGGTGGGCGTGGTGCTGCCCTGGCTGCAGCGTTGGCTGGCCCCGCCGCGCCCGCCTCGGGGATCGGGCCCGCGGGGCAGCCAAGACAGCGGCAACCCATCGCCTCAACCTGCGGCAGAGCCGGTCACACCCCCAGAAGCTGCACGATCAGGAAATAGATCAGCAGGCTGAGCAGGTCTTGGATGATCGTGGCCACAGGCCCCGACCCGAAAGCGGGGTCCCGCCCGAGCCGCTCCAGCCCCCAGGGCAACAGGATGCCGACGCTGGTGGCCACCCCGCCGGCGGCGAAGATCGAGAGGGCCACCGCAAAGGCCAGGCGCTGACTGCCGAACCCGATCAGCACGAAGGGAATGCTGAGCAGTCCGAGGATCGAGCCGATCAGAAAGCCGGTCTGGATCTCCCCCACGATCGAGCGCCGCAGGGGCACATGGTTCATCGAGAACCCGCGCACCGCGATCGCTTCCGACTGGGTGCCGATGGCATCCGCCAGGTAGACGATGGCGGGCATGAAGAAGGCCACCATCACCTCGCGGTTGAGGATCTGCTCGTAGCGGGAGACCACCCAGGTGGCCAGGAAGCTTCCCGCCAGACCCACCAGCAGCCAGGGCAGCCGCTCTCGGACTCTCAGCACCGGCGCTTCCGTCATCGCCCGCAGAGAACGGAGGTGATCGTGCCGCAGACCGGCCAGGAGGTTCAGATCCTCGATGTGCTCCCGGCGCAGGATCGAGATCAGGGCGGTTGGGGGCACCACGCCCAGGAAGCGGCCCTCGCTGTCCGCCACGGGGACCGCCGCCAACTTGTGCTCCACTGCCAGCCCGGCCACCTGCTCCTGATCGTCACGGGGATGGACGCAGACCCGCGCGGGGCGCATCAGCTCGAGCATCGGGACCTCGGCCGGAGCCGCCAGCAGATCCACCAGGCCCACCAGCCCCTCGAGTCGGCCGCTTTCATCGAGCACGTACAGCGTCTCGAGCGCCTGGAAATCACCGCCTGCCAGGTGCGTGCGCACCGCGCCGGCGCAATCGGTTGGTCGAGCTCGTGGCACTCGCTCCGTGAGATGGGCGCCGGCCGATTCGGAGTGGATGGGAAATGCTGGGAGAAGGGTCATGGGGATCAGCCGTTCCTGCCCGTCGATGCCGTGGTGTGTTCACCCGCATGCTCCTGGTGTTGGCTCGGCCCGGTACCGACGAGGGCAGTCAGCCGCTGTTCATAGGCCAGCGCCCACTCCATCGGATCGCCTCCAGGCGGAAGCAGGCAGAGGAACTCCGGCAACGCGAGGATCCCCTCCACCGCCCGGCCCAGTCGTTCCACCGAGCGGCTGTCGGGCAGGCGTTGCTTGAGCTCATCCTCCAGGCGCTGGAAATACCAGGCCGAGGCTTCCAGGCTCGCCCTGGCCCGCTGCCAGCAGGTGGGATCACGGTGACCGTCGAGCAGGCGATCCCAGGCGTTGTGCGCCTTGTCCGCCGCGGTCACCAGCAGGGAGGCGTCCGGTTTGCGGGCCAGGCTCTCGAGGTAGCGGTGCTTCCAGCGGAACCAGGCGTCGGGATTGCCGTCGGCCTCCTGCTTCCCGGGATCGGTGCAGTCCTGCACGATGTCGGCCACGGCGGCGCCAAAGCGAAGGGCGATCGAGCCGTGGCTCTGGCCGGCGTCCTCGATCGCATCGTGAAGAAGGCCGGCAATCGCCTGGTCCTCGTTGCCGCCGTCTTCCCACACCAGGGAGCTCACCGCGATGACATGCGACAGGTACGGAACGTTCTTGCCCTCCCGCAGCTGATCGCGATGCAGATCAGCCGCCCACTGCAAGGCGTCGCAGTACCGGGGTGTGATCAGAACGGAGGCCATCCCCGGGGGTGCCAGCACTGGAGGCGCCGCAACAGCATGGCCGAACCCCCGTGCCGGACGATTGGACCGCAGCCGATTTGCATCGACCCCCGTTGACGGCGGTTACGGCTTCCTTGCGGAACGAGGCCGATGTGTTGTGCGGTCCTGCGCCTTAACCAGCCGTTCACAGCAGCTGGCTACCTC
>JALOOQ010000227.1 GCA_025454305.1 Cyanobium sp. Prado107 | reverse complement strand
GTTTCCGCTGCTGGTCACGGTCCATGCGCTGGCGGCTTCTGTGCGGGCCGGGGGCCATCTGGTGCTGGCCCTGCATGCCCGCCTGCGGCTGATCGTGAGCCGCCAGGATTCATTGTTCACCTTCACGCGGCCATGACTGAGGAGGAGAAACGGGAGCAGGAACAGCTGGAGCGCTTCCTGGCCCACGCCGCCCGATCCCAGGAGCTGCGCCGGAAGCTCCGCAACGTGGATCCCTACCAGGTGGTCGAGATCGCTGCCGCTGAGGGATTTCACTTCGGGGTCTTCACCCTGCACCGCAACGTCTGCACCGGCTACGTCATGCCCCGGGCCCGCTGAGCCCCGGCATGGAGTGCCTGCTTGCATGGCTGTCGTGTCTCACCACCTTGGTCAGCCGAGCAGATCCGCAAGCCGCTCTCGATCAGCTGCGAGCGACCTCGGTGGAGCCCACCGCCTAGCTGGACAACCCCTGGGCGATGGGGGTGGGAAGGAGCCAGCCTGCAGCGACTTCAAGCCGAGCGTTGACACGATCGAGCGCCCGGAGGATACCCCTGGACGCTGATGATGCGTTCGTGATGCCTCCCTCACCGAAAGGGTGGTGCTGAACAAACTGCTGCACAAACGCAGACCCCGGCAGCAATCGTGACGATCAGATCAGGAACGGGCGACTTCAGGTGGTGGGACGTCTGGTGGTGGAGTTGCTGGCGCTGGCACCTGAGGCCTGGTGTCGATTGGGAGATTCCGCTGGGTCCGGGGCACCTCAGGCCATGCCGTGGGAACGACAGGACTGTTTGAACAGAGCAGCTGCGACGCGCCAGGAACGTCGGTGATCCGTTGAGGGTGCTGGAGCAGCGTCCGGCCTGCAGGAACCGGCCAGAACAGAACGGCATTGAACACCGATCGTTAACGGTGGCAATCGGATGTCACGAAGTGGGCCTCACGGTGCTGGCCAGGCCTCATCCGACGCGCTTGCGCAGGCGCCGGAACAGGCGGTAGCTGCGTCGTACCCCATCCAGCAGTGTGCCCGGCACCCGCAGCCGCAGTGGAGCGAGCAGGGGGTGGTAGATCACGTGATAGGCCCAGCGCAGATCCCGCCAGGCCCGGCATGGCTCCGGGTTGAGGAAGTCGGAGATGTCCACGATCAGCCCCCGGCCCCGGTGCAGCATCACGTTGCGCCCATGCACGTCATGGCCATGGAGGCCGCGGGCGACGGCATAGGCCAGCGCCGCATCCACGTCATCCATCGCCCGGGGCGGGATGGGAATGCCCTGGCGCAGGCAGTCGTAGAGGGTGGTGCCGTGCAGGCGCCGCAGCACCAGATATCCCGCACCCACGTGAAAGCACTGGGAGAAGGCGCGATGGGATCCGATTCGGCGGTACACCTCAGCCTCCTGCTCCAGACCTGGGCGGCCTGGGCCGTAGACCTTCACCACCAGGTCCGCGTGGTGGGGATGGTGCAGCACCGCGGCGTAATTGCCGCAGCCCAGGACGCGCCAGGGGCTCGGAAGGCTCACAACCCTCACCGGATCATGGGGATCGGGGCTGTGGATACGGATCTCCGGCAACAGCTGATTGTGAATGTGGTCCAGGAGCTCCGGCAGTCCAGGAACCGCACCGGCATGGGCCATCGACCTCAGGAGGGGGTGAAACGCATGGGCTGCCAGGACAGGTCTCACCAGCGCCACCAGGGCCTGCGGGGCGGGGCGGCATGGCGGCCATCGCACAGCGGGTAGCGGTGGGAGCGGCCGCAGCCGCACAGCAGAACCGTGGCCGCCTCGCGAAGCCGCAGTTCGTAGGACACCCGGCCACTGCCCAGGTGGGCGCCATCGCAGAACCAGCCGTGACGGCTGCGGCCGCAGCTGCAGAGCTGGTGGACCCCGGCCGGCAGCTCAAGCGGCTCCGGGCCAGGGACGGGGGCTTTGGACTCGGGCATATGGATCTTCCCTCCCGTTGGGGCCTGACCCCAGTCTGGTCGACTTGAGCTGCAGGGAGCAGGCACTCATCGGATTAGGAATAGGAATACGAAAAGGCTTGACCTGAAGATCTGATTGATCCCGATGCATTCGTGGTCTCCCTTGTGCCCAGTCAGGCACCGGTCTGATGGCTTTCAGCTGATGCCTTCAAGAACCGCAACGAGATCTCCACGATCGAACAATCGCGTATCGCCACCTTTCGTTCGAACGTCGATGCGAACCAGCCCAGGAACGCATTGAAGTTCATCGATCCCAGCCTTGTAATCTTGGATGATGCCTTAGCCGCTTCCTCGATTAAGCACAAAACGGCCAATTCCCCTGCCACCCTGCAAGATATTGATTCCCTTTCCTCCATTGATGATGCCATCTCCACTGCCGCCTTGAATCCTGTCATTGCCTGTCCTCCCGTACAGAATGTCGTGGAATGGACTGCCTATGAACTTGTCGTCTACAGCTAGTATCTTGGCCTCCAGACGCCTCGTTCCGAGAGGCTCTGTCCTGCCTGGATTGCGTCTTCAGTATCCAGTGCAAGGCTGGAAATTTCTGAACTGAATCCTGAAGTCTTGAGAGTGAATCTTCGAATGGTCCCTTCGACCGAGCTCTTGCTGTACCGAAACATGCCGAAATAGCTAGCGGAGACCACTTGGCGGCCAAGAATTAGATCGCCAATGGTTCCCCTGGCGGAGATCTGCCGATTGGTGG
>JALOOQ010000094.1 GCA_025454305.1 Cyanobium sp. Prado107 | reverse complement strand
GAGCGCGGCAGCTGGATCGCCCAGCTGCCTCAGCAGCCCAGTCAGGCGCTGGGGCCGTGGTGGCTCAGCCATGAACCCGAACCCCGGGCGGGTCTCCTCAACGTCTGCGGCCACCTGCACCCGGTGGCATTGATCGGCCGTGGCGCCGACCGGCTGAGGCTGCCGTGCTTCAGCTACGACCCACGGCAGCAGCGCCTGGCCCTGCCGGCCTTCGGAGACCTCACCGGCGGCCATCCCAGCGCCCCCGGGGAACGCCAGTGGCTGGTGGCGGAGGGTGCGGTGGTTCCCTGGAGCACCGCGGACGGGGAGCCGTTCAGGCCTCGGCGGCCAGGGCTCGCACCACGTCGCCGCGTGTGAGCACGCCCACCGGCCGGCGGGCGTCGTCGAGCACGAACAGCCGCTGGGTGCCGCCCTCATGCAGCTGCCGGGCCGCGGCCGGGAGCTGCAGCTCGGCGCTGCAGCTGTGGGGATTGCGGCGCATCACCTCCCCCACCGTGCTGCCCAGCACCTGATGCACCTCCCGCTCCCAGCTGAGGGGATTGCGCAGGTAGATCACGGCGTCCAGCAGCATCACGTAGGGACCTGGCTGAAAGCCGCTCTCGCGCACCATCAGGTCCTGTTCGGTGAGTTCCCCCACCAGGGCACCGCTCTCGTCCACCACCGGCAGGCCGCTGATGTGGTGGTCGCTCATCAGCTTCACGGCGTTCTGCAGGGGGGTGTCGACCGTGACGCTGAGCACCGGGGCGGTCATCACGGCGGAGACGGGCTGTTGCACCACGGCGGCAGGGGAGGCGGGAGGGCAGTGGGGGCATTCTGGGCATGAGCCGGTGCCCCCTTCACAATGGGCGCACCAGCAGCCGCAGGCCGGGATGGCCCGCTTCCAGGAGATGGGCCGCTTCCAGGACCTGCTGCGGTCGGTCAACAACCTGCGGCTGCTCGCCGCCGTGGGCCGCAGCGGTGGCGAGCTGAGCAGCGTCGCCGATCTGGTCGACGGTTTCCTGGACAGCCCGCAGCTGGCCCGGAGCGTCGAGCGCTTCCGGGTCCTGCCCGGCGGCGCCGAGCTGCTGGCCGAGCGCTACCCGCCCCTGCAACCCAACATCGCGGCACTGCGCGAGCTGCCGCCGGGATCGCTCGGCCGCCGCTACGCCGATCTGATCGTCTCGCTCGGCTACGACCCGGACTTCTTCCGGCCCAGGGATGTGAGCAGCGACGACCGCTGGCTCACCCAGCGCATCGCCACCACCCACGACATCCACCACGTGATCACCGGCTTCGGCACTGGGCCGGCCGGGGAGAACGGCGTGCTGGCGATCACCGCCTTCCAGATCGGCTTTCCCGCCTATGTGCTCCTCTCCACGGCCGGCCAGCTGGCCGCCTTCCGCCTGCAGCCCGAGCGCTTCCAGGAGCTGAGCACTGCGGTGGGCCACGGCGGTGCCATCGCCCGCCAGGCTGTCTGCCTGGCTGCGGTGCGCTGGGAGGAGGGCTGGCAGAAGCCCGTGCGCCAGTGGCGCCGGGAACTGGGCATCAGCGATCCCGCCGACGCCGAGCCCTACGGCCTCGATGCCCAGCTGGGTGCGCTGCCGTGACCGGCAGGCCACCGGCGGCCTTCGCGAACCGGGCTCGGCGGCTGGCCGATGGCCTCACCGTGGCCCGGGCCCTGCTGGGCCTGCCCCTGATCCTGGCCCTGAGCGGCGGCCAGGCGGCCCTGGCCTGGTGGCTGCTGGTGCTGGGGGGCCTCAGCGACGCCCTCGACGGCTGGCTGGCCCGCCGCGCCGGCGGCGGCTCGGAATGGGGGGCGCGCCTCGATCCCCTCACCGACAAGATCCTGATCGCCGCTCCGCTGCTCTGGCTGGGCGCGCAGCCCGCCTGGCCCCAGCAGTTGCCCCTCTGGGCGGTGTGGCTGCTGCTGGCCCGCGAGCTGCTGATCTCCGGCTGGCGCGCCGGGGCCAGCGGCGGGGGCCCCGCCTCCCTCGCCGGCAAGGGCAAGACGGTGCTGCAGTTCGCCAGCCTGCTGCTGCTGCTCTGGCCGCCGGGCTGGCAGCCCGGTCCCGAGGCCGTCGGCCACGGTCTTCCCATGGCTCTGCACCAGCTGGGCTGGTGGCTGTTCTGGCCGTCGCTGCTGCTGGCCCTGAGCTCGGCCCGGGGCTACCTGTTCAGCCGATGAGGGTTCAGCCGATCAGGGCCGCATCGCCGCTGAAATCCGGATCGGTAGGCATGGTCAGGGCGTAGTCGTTGGCGTAGCTGTCCGCCAGGGTGGCGTCCAGGTCGAAGGCCGGATCCCAGGCCAGCTCGCGCCGCACCCGGGTGATGTCGGTGAGGAAGTGGGCCAGGCGCAGCGGGAACGCCTTGCGCGCCTTCCTGTCCAGGCCGGCGGGATCGAAACTGCGGATCTCCACGCTGGCGGGATCCACCCCGGCGGCACGGGCGGCGGCGGCCACCAGGCCGCGGAAGGTGACGCCCTGGCGGCCGCTGCAGTTGTAGACGCGGTTGGCGGCGGCCTCCACATCGATGCAGCGGGCCATGGCTGCGGCCAGGTCCTTCACGTGACCCAGCTGGGTGATCGTGCTGCCGTCGCCGGGCAGGGGCACGGGCCTGCGGTGCACGATGCGGTCGAAGAACCAGCTCTCCACCGGGTTGTAGTTGCCCGGCCCGACGATGTACGTGGGGCGGAAGCTGGTGAAGGGGATGCCCTGGGCGCGCAGCCAGTCCTCGGTCTCGGCCTTGCCGGCGTGGCGGCTGGCGGGATCGGTGGGGCTGCTCTCATCGAGGGGCCAGAGGTCGCTGTCGGCGTAGACGCCCGCTGAGCTCACATACACGAAGCGGTGGGCCGGCGCGTCGGTGCGGGCGATCACGGCGCGGGTGTCCTCACGGGTGCGGCCCGAGCTGTCCACGATCACGTCGAACCGGCGTCCCTGCAGCGCTTCCAGGCCCTCCGGCGTGCTGCGATCACCCACCAGGTGCTCCACGCCGGCGGGCACCGGATTGCGCCCCCGTGTGAACAGGGTGAGGTCGTGGCCCTGGGCCAGCAGCAGCTCCACCAGGGGCCGGCCCACGAAGCGGGTGCCGCCCATCACCAGGATTCTCATGCCGCCGCAGCCCGCCGAAGCGTCCGAACTGGGCGCCATTCAAGCCCCGAGGGGGCGGCCGGCGCCGAGGGCCCAGGCCCACAGCGGCACCGACACCAGGGCCAGCAGGGTGCTCCACAGCACCAGGGCCGCCGCCTCGAACACGGTCTCTCCGCCGCCGGCTGCCGAGCTGTCGGGCTCGGAGCCGCCGGCCTCGGAGAGCAGCAGCACCGCGATGGCCGTGGGCGCAGCCGCCTGCAGCACCACCGCCGATCGGGCGGGCTCCTCCAGGCCCAGCAGCTCCACACCGGCCAGCAGCAGCAGCGGAAACACCAGCAGCTTCACCAGCAGGGCCGGCAGCAGACGGGGCGGCAGCCGTGCACCCAGCACCGGTCCCAGGCGCAGGCCCACCACCACCAGCGACAGCCAGATCACCAGCCGCGCGGGCCACCACAGGGCGGCAGCCAGGGTCTGGTGCCAGGGAGTCCACTGCAGCAGCACGGCGCCCAGCAGGCCCTGGGTGGCAGGGCTGGCCGCCATCGCCCGCAGCAGCACCCCGACCCGCAGCGGCATGCCCCCGATCAGCGAGGGGCCGATGGACCAGGTGAACAGGGTGGCGGCCAGGTCGTAGCTGATGCTGTAGCCCACGGCGCCGGCGGGGAGCAGAGCCAGGGCGGCGGGAATGCCGAAGTAGGCGGTGTTGCCCACCACGGCCCCCAGCCGCTGCTGGGGCGTGCGGAAGCCGGCCCGCAGCGGCGGCACCAGCGCCAGCAGCAGCAGAGCGGCGAGCACGGCCCCCGCCGCCAGCAGGAGGACCTGGCCGTAGCGCCAGTGCAGGCCGCTGCGCAGCAGCAGGCCGGTGATGCTCACCGGCACACCCCAGCGCATCAGGGGTCCAGCCAGCCGACCGGCCAGGTGGGGGTGCCCACGGGCCAGCAGCATGCCGGCGGCCAGGGCCGGCACCAGCTCCAGCAGAAAGGCCAAGACGAACGCGGCCGCGGTCCTTCAGGATGGCCAGCGCATGGTGCTCCAGGCCAGCCAGCGATGCAGATCATCCCCGCCATCGACCTGCTCGACGGCCAGTGCGTGCGGCTGCACCAGGGCGACTACAGCCAGGTGACCCGGTTCAGCGACGATCCGGTGGCCCAGGCCCTGAGCTGGCAGCAGCAGGGGGCCACCCGGCTGCATCTGGTGGATCTCGACGGCGCCCGCACCGGCCTGCCGGTGAACGACGCCGCCGTGAAGGCGATCACCGCCGCGCTGGCGATTCCGGTGCAGCTCGGCGGCGGCGTGCGCACGGCCGAGCGGGCCGAGGACCTGCTCGCCTTCGGTCTCGACCGGGTGATCCTGGGCACGGTGGCGCTCGAGCAGCCGGAGCTGGTGCAGGAGCTGGCGGCCCGCCATCCCGGCCGGATCGTGGTGGGCATCGACGCCAAGCAGGGCAAGGTGGCCACCCGCGGCTGGATCGAGGAGAGCCTCACCGACGCCACCGACCTGGCCCGGCGCTTCAGCGGCAGCGGCATCGCCGCGATCATCAGCACCGACATCGCCACCGACGGCACCCTGGCCGGACCGAACCTGGCGGCGCTGCGGGCCATGGCCGAGGCCAGCAGGGTGCCCGTGATCGCCTCGGGAGGCATCGGCAACCTCGAGCACCTGCTCTCCCTGCTGGCCCTCGAGCCCCTGGGAGTGACCGGCGTGATCGTGGGAAGGGCGCTCTACGACGGCCGGGTGGAGCTGGCGGAGGCTCTGCGGGCGGTGGGCGAGGGGCGCCTGCAGGACGTGAGCGACCCCCCCGCCAGCGCCGGCATCGCCTGACGGGACAGCCCCAGCTCCTGACGGGGCAGGCGCAGGATCAGCACGTAGGCGGACCGATTGCGGATTGCCCTATAACAGGATTCAGAATCCTGCCGCTGTCAAGAGCCGCTGCCACGCGTGAGTGCCGCCCCCGCCACAACCGGGCTGACCGCCAGGGGGTCCGCCTCGGCCGGTTCGGCCGCAGCCGCCGACCCCGTTGGCTGCAGCACGCTGGAGGAGGTCTACCGCCGCTGCCGCGATCTGGGCATGCGTCTCAGCCGCCAGCGCCGGATGGTGCTCGATCTGCTCTGGAGCGAGAAGAGTCACCTGAGCGCCCGGGACATCTTCGAGAAGCTCAACGACCTGGGCCGCAACATCGGCCACACCTCGGTGTACCAGAACCTCGAAGCGCTGCAGTCCGCCGGCGTGATCGAGTGCCTCGACCGGGCCAGCGGCCGCCTCTACGGGTACCGCAGCGACCCCCACAGCCACCTCACCTGCGTGGAGTCGGGCGCGATCCGCGATCTGGATGTGGAGCTGCCGGCGGAGCTGCTGCGGCAGATCGAACAGCACACTGGTTACTGCATCGAGAGCTACACCCTCCACCTCACCGGGCGCCCCCGGCGCTGAGGTGCTGAGGCACTCCCCGGCCGCCGTGGTCCTCGGTCCGGCTTGCCGCGGCCGGTACTCTTGGCGGACGCCAGGCGCCTGCGCGTGAGCACCGAGCTGCTGCTGATCGCCGAGCCCCTGCTGGCCGCCGCTCTCACCCGGCTGCTGAGCGACGACCTCAGTGACCTCACGGTGGCCGAGGGCCCCGCCGGTCTTCAGGGCACGCCGGCGCTGGTGCTCTGGCGTCCGGCCACGCCCACACCCGATGCCACCCTGGCGCGTGAGGCACTGCTGCTGCGCGAACGCTGGCAGCCGGCGCCGCTGCTGGTGGTGCTGGGGGCGGGCCATGGCCTCAACCGTGAAGCGCTGCTGCAGCTGCCCTGCCAGGGTCTGCTCGATGACCCCACGGCGGAACAGCTGCTGGAGGCCATCGCTACTCTGCGCGCCGGCGGACGGGTGCTCCAGCTGCAGCCGGCAGCCGCCGCAGACCCTGCCGCCGCACCGGCAGCTGGCACCAGGCCCGGCCTGGGCCAGGCCCTGCTGCTCAGCGGCCTCGATCAGATCGCCGTTGCCATGGCCGGCTGCAACCTGCTGCTGGCCCGCCCGTCACTCCACCCCCTGGCCCGGCTGATGCTGGAAGGCCGGCTGCGGGAGCTGAGCTGGGCGCGCCGGCTGCTGCTTTGGCTCTGGGGGCCGGTGAGCATGGCCTGGAGTGATCCCCTGCCGGCGGCAGCGCAGGGCGGCGGCGCCGCCCTGCCCGGGCCGGGAGGCGTTCTCACCCTCCGCGAACGCAGTGCCGTGGGCATCTGGCACACCGTGCGCGGCCGGCTGACGACGGCGATCGAAACCGGGCTGGCCAACCGCAGCGGTCAGCTGCTGGCGATCGAGGGCCTCAACCGCGACCGCCGCGTCGACCTGCTGATCGCTCTGGTGCACCAGCTGGACCGGCTGCGCCAGCAGCTGGCCGGCGAAGTGACGGCCTCCGGCAGTGGCGGCCCCGGCAGTGGCGGCCCCGGCGGGGCGGGCAATGATCTGGTGGCTCTGATGAACCGCTGGCAGGCTCTTCAGCCGCAGCTGCGTGAGCAGGCCCTGCGCGAGATGGCCAGTCCCTACGTGCAGCTGCCCCAGGACGGCAGCCTCACGCCGGTGGCGGCCAGCCTCGTGCTCGCCAGCGACCTGCAGGCCGACGATCCGGAACTGCCGGACGCCCAGCCCATGGTCACCGCCCTGGTGCTGGCCCGGCCGCTGCTGGTGGATGGCCAGCTGCTGCCAGCGGACGACCCGCGGGCCGTGCTGCATCTGGAACGGCTGGTGGCCAACTGGCTGCTGCGCAGCGCCGAGCTGCTGGCCGCCGACGTGCTCGCCAGCTGCGGCGCCTGGCCGGAGCTGCGCCGGTACCTGCTGCGACCCGATCTGCTCTCCACACGCAACCTGGAGCGCCTGCGCAATCAGCTCAACGCCCAGCAGCGCTGGCTGAGCTGGGTGGAGCGGCCGATCGCCCTCTACGAAAGCCGCCGCCAGCTGCTCTGCCTGGAAGGCACCGGCATCGCCAGCGTGCAGCTGCTCGAGCCGCGCGACCGGGAACTGAGGCAGCTGAGCGGCCTGCAGCAGCTGGTGACGCTGGCGCTGGAAACCCGCGACGCCATCGCCCCCCAGCTGCGCACGCTGCTCAAGGGGATCGGCGATCTGCTGGTGGTGCTGCTCACCCAGGTGGTGGGACGCGCCATCGGTCTGGTGGGTCGCGGCATCCTGCAGGGGATGGGCCGCAGCCTCAGCCGCCCCTGAGCTTCCGGGCCGGACGCCACAATGGCGCCACCGCGATCGAGGGGGAGCAGCGTGCAGCAGGCCGGGGCCGACGGGCAAGCGATGCCGACACCGATGCCGACGCGCCCGGCCCCGGCTGCGCCGGCGGCAGGGGTTCTGGGGCTGGCACTGGCGCTGCTGCTGCTGCTGACCCCGCTGCTGTGGCCTGCGCAGGCCTGGGCCGCCCTCGACAACGACACCTACGACGGCAACATCTACGCCCTCTACGCCGGCAACGGCTCCCTGGTGCCGCCCCGCGGCACCCTGGCCCAGGCCCTGGAGGCGGGCCGTCCGGCCGTGGTGGTGTACTACCTCGACGACGACGCCTCCAGCAAGCGCTTCGCGCCGGTGGTGTCGGAGCTGCAGCGGCTCTGGGGCAACACCATCGAGCTGATCCCGCTGGTCACCGATCCGCTGCAGGACCGCCCGGACGGCGGCCCCGGCGACCCCGCCCACTACTGGCGCGGACTCACCCCGCAGGTGGTTGTTTTTTCCGGCGATGGCCGCGTGCTGCTCGACGTCGAGGGCGCCGTGGATCTGGGCGTGATCAACGAGGCGGTGAGCGAGGCCACCGGCATCAGCCTTCCCGAGGCCTTCCGCGGCAGCAGCAGCACCGTGAGCATCAACGAGCTCAACGCCGAGGTGGTGAGCGGCGGCGGGGGCCGCCGATGAGCACCAGCGGCCCGACGCGCCAGGAGAGCGACAGTCTGGGGGCCGTAGCGGTGCCGGCCGACAGCCTCTGGGGGGCCCAGACCCAGCGCTCGATCGCCTTCTTTCCCTTCGGCCAGTCCATGCCGCTGGCGGTGGGTGAGCTCGATGCCGAATTCCCCCTCAGGGTGTGGCAGACGGGCTCCGGCACCCAGACCAACATGAACGTGAACGAGGTGATCGCCAACCGGGCGATCGCCGCGGTGGGCGGGGTGCTGGGCAGCAAGAGCCCGGTACATCCCAACGACCATGTGAACCTCAGCCAGTCGAGCAACGACACCTTCCCTTCGGCCCTGCACGTGGCCGTGGCCCTGGAGCTGCAGCGGCACCTGATCCCCGCGCTCGAAGCCCTGCACGAAGCCCTGTCCGCGAAGGCCAGGGCCTTCGCCGCCATCATCAAGATCGGCCGCACCCATCTGCAGGACGCGGTGCCCCTCAGCCTGGGACAGGAGTTCTC
>JALOOQ010000093.1 GCA_025454305.1 Cyanobium sp. Prado107 | reverse complement strand
GCCACGGTGATCGAGTCGCCGGTGTGCACCCCCATCGGGTCGAGGTTCTCGATCGAGCACACGATCACCACGTTGTCGGCGGTGTCGCGCATCACCTCCAGCTCGAACTCCTTCCAGCCGAGCAGCGACTGCTCGATCAGGATCTGGGAGACGGGGCTGGCCTCCAGGCCGCTCTTGCAGATGGCCTCGAATTCCTCGGGGTTGTAGGCGATGCCGCCGCCGCTGCCGCCCAGGGTGAAGGCGGGCCGGATGATGCGCGGGTAGCTGCCGATCGCCTCGCCCACGGCCAGGGCCTCCTCGAGGGAGTTGGCGATGCCGGAGGGACACACGGCCACGCCGATGCGTTCCATCGCCTCCTTGAACAGCAGCCGGTCCTCGGCCTTCCGGATCGCCTCCAGGTTGGCGCCGATCAGCTCCACCCCGTGCTTCTGGAGGGTGCCGTTCTCGGCCAGGGTCACGGCCAGGTTCAGCGCCGTCTGGCCGCCCATGGTGGGCAGCAGGGCGTCGGGCCGCTCGATCTCGATCACCCGCGCCACCACCTCCGGCGTGAGCGGCTCGATGTAGGTGCGATCCGCCATGTCCGGATCGGTCATGATCGAGGCCGGATTGCTGTTCACCAGCACCACCTCGAAGCCCTCGGCGCGCAGGGCCTTGCAGGCCTGGGTGCCGGAATAGTCGAACTCGCAGGCCTGGCCGATCACGATCGGTCCCGAACCCAGCAGCAGGATGCGACGCAGGTCCGTGCGGCGGGGCATGGGCGAGGGGTAGCCAAACCGGCCCAGCCTTGCACGATCGCCCGCGCCGCAAGGTGGCGGCTGACTCAGGCACTCCGTTCCGGGTCGCTAACCTGATCGGATTGTGTCCCCCGCGTCCATGAGCGAGCTCCAGCGCCTCAAGGGGCTGCTGCCACCGGAAATGCAGAGCTGGGTGTTCGTGGAAGCCGCGGCCTCGGTCGATCCCCCGCTGATCACCATCGAGGAGATCGGCCGCGACGAGATCGAGATCCAGGTGGACCTGGAGACCTGGGACGGCCTGGCGCTCGACCATCGCAACCTGCTCTTCTGGCATGAGGTCGGCCGCATCCAGAACGATGCCGTACCCCGCGACGGCTGGGAGATGGCTGCGCTGGCCATCGGCCTGGGCGGCGCCATCGGTGAGCTCTGGGTGCAGGACGGCCTGCTGCTGCTGATGGCGATGGGCCTCTCGGGCTTCGCCGGCTACCGCCTCTATCTGAAGAACAATTCGGAGAAGCGTCTGGCCGATGCCGTCGCCGCCGACGAGCGGGCGATCGACC
The DNA here is from genome assembly GCA_025454305.1 of Cyanobium sp. Prado107. GTDB lineage: Bacteria > Cyanobacteriota > Cyanobacteriia > PCC-6307 > Cyanobiaceae > NIES-981. Next base: position 12,935 of record JALOOQ010000093.1, on the reverse strand, counting down.
TGGCCTGCCGCTTCGGTTACACCCTCCCCAACGCCTACAAGAGCCTGGGCGGCGCCCTCAAGGAGCTGGCCGAGCAGACGCGCAAGAAGAAGAAGCGCGCCTTCTACGACGACCGCCTCGAAGCCCTGCGCAAGAGCGCCAGCCGTGCCCGCGCCGAGATGGCTCAGCAGCAGGGTTCGCGCCAGTCCGTCACCAGCGAGAACGTCTATGGCTGAGGTGCCCGCCGCCGGCCTGCCCGATCCGGCCAGTGAGGCCCTGGCGCGGCTGGCGGCCGAGGCCTGCGACGACCGCAAGGCCGTGGACATCCGCCTGATCCGGGTGGACGAGGTGAGCACCCTGGCCGACTGGTTCGTGATCTGCAGCGGTCTCTCCGATGTCCAGGTCCGGGCGATCGCCCGCTCGGTGGAAGAGCGGATCGAGGCGGAGACCGGCCGTCTGCCCCTGCGACGGGAGGGGCAGGCCGAGGGGAGCTGGGTGCTGCTCGATTACGGCGAGCTGATCGTGCACGTGCTCATGCCCCGGGAACGCGAGTACTACGACCTGGAGTCGTTCTGGGGCCACGGCAAGCAGGAACGCTATCTAGGCTCCGTCCAGGCCACCAGCAGCTGAGTCCATGGGGGACGCCTCCGGCACCACTGGCCCAGGCGCCACGGACGATGTCCCCGGCGCCCAGGCCGAGTCCTGCCCCGTGCCGCCGGCCCAGCGGCCCCTTCAGCAATACGAGGAGCTGCGCGATTCCTGGTTCTTCGCCTGGCCCGCAGGCAGCACCGCCGGCCTGCTGCGCCCCCTGGCCCTGAGCTGGCTGCTGATCCTGCCACTCACCGTGCTCGTGGGCAGCGGCAGCTGGGTGTTGCGCCACCATCCCCTGCAGATGGTGCTGGCGGCTGCCGTGGCGGCGATCGGGCTCCCGGTTCTGATGCTGCTGCGCCAGTGGCTGGGCTGGCGCAGCATCCACCAGCGGCTGATGAGCGAGCGGGTGGAATACGAGGAATCCGGCTGGTACGACGGCCAGGTGTGGGAGAAGCCGCTCAGCTGGCGCCAGCAGGACCTGCTGGTGGCCCGTCATCAGGTGCGGCCGGTGCTGGGCCGGCTGCAGCGCGCCATCGCCGGTGCCACCGGCCTGATGGCCCTTGGCGGCGGCCTGCTGCTGGGAACCCAGCTCTGGCAGGCTCGGTGAACGTCGGCCGCAGGCCCTGCCCATGAGCCTCTCCTCCAGTTTCGGTGCCGCCACACGCTCCGACATTCCGCCGCTGGAGGTGCGCCTGCTGCGCGAGGGCATCCCCGAATCACACCACCGGGTGCACGCGGTGGTGAGCGACGCCCGCGGCCGGGTGCTGATGCGGGCCGGCGACCCCCAGCGCCTGAGCTTCGTGCGCTCGGCGCTCAAACCCTTCCAGGCCACCGCCTTCGTGGCCAGCGGCGCGGCCGACCAGGGCCAGGTGGGCGACCGCGGCCTGGCGATCGCCTGCGCCTCCCATGCCGGCACGCCCGAGCACGCGCGCGAGGCCTTCAAGCTGCTCTGGAGCGCCGAGTTGGAGGCCGACCAGCTGCAGTGCCCCGTGCCCGAGGGAGGCACCAGCCCCCTGGAGCACAACTGCTCGGGCAAGCATGCGGCCTTTCTGGCCACCTGCCGGCGCCTGGGCTGGAGCACCGAGGGCTACCTGCAGGTGGACCACCCCCTGCAGCGGGAGGTGATCAAGCGTGTGGCCGAGTTTCTCGGCCTGCCGCCTGCCGAGCTGGTCACGGCCCGCGACGATTGCGGCGCCCCCACCCTGCGCCTGCGGCTGGCGCAGATGGCTCTGCTGTTCGCGCACCTGGGCGCCGGCGAGCAGCCCGATCTGGAGCGTCTCAACCGCGCCATGCTGGCCCACCCCGACCTGGTGGCGGGCGAGGGCCGTTTCGACACCGAGCTGATGCGCCGCGGCCATGGCCAGGTGGTCAGCAAGGGCGGCGCCGAAGGCATCCAGTGCCTCAGCCGCGTGGGCGAAGGGCTGGGGGTGGCGATCAAGGTGGAGGACGGAGCCGCGCGGGCCAAACATGCCGTGGCACTGCATCTGCTCGAGCAGCTCGACTGGCTCACGCCCCTCACCCTCGAGGAGCTGCGCCAGCGCTTCCTGGTGCCGGCCCCGCACCTGCGGCTGGAGGTGCTCGGCGAGCTGCGCTTCGACTGAGGCCGTGTTGTCGACTGAGCTGAGCAGCGGGATGCTCGGTAGCGGCGGACACCTCGCTGGTATGATTCGTCAGTCGCCGCGGGGTAGAGCAGCCTGGTAGCTCGTCGGGCTCATAACCCGAAGGTCGCGAGTTCAAATCTCGCCCCCGCCACCAATTGCAGTCACCCCGGCAGCACAGCTTCCGGGGTTTTTTGTTGCCTCCGGAGCCGCCGCCGATACGGGATCGCTGCCCTTACCGCAACCCAATGCGGGTGGACCGCGATGCATGTCCAGCTCCGCACCGTGATTCACCTGGATGCCAGCCTCTCCAGCTGAGACAGCGTCAGCCATGGCCCCTGACTCCGCCGCGGCTTCGGGCCAGGCCCCAGCCCCCGACGCGATCGTGGTGGGCTCCGGCGCCACCGGCGGCGTGGCGGCCATGGTGCTGGCCGAGGCGGGGCTGCGGGTGCTGGTGCTGGAGGCCGGACCGCGGCTGCAGCCGGCCCAGGCCTTCGGCAGCGAACCGCTCAACAGCCTGCGCCGCGTCGCCAACCTGGCCAGCGGCAAGCAGCGCCTGCAGCGTCACCATCCGGGCTTCTGGAAGCAGAACCCGGAGCTGTTCGTCGATGAGCGCCGCAACCCCTACACCACGCCGGCCGACCGGCCCTTTCTCTGGACGCGGGGCCGCCAGGTGGGTGGCCGCAGCCTCACCTGGGGCGGCATCACCCTGCGCCTGAGCGATTACGAATTCAGGGCCGGCGAGCGGGACGGGCAGAGCCCTGGCTGGCCGATCACCAGCGCCGATCTGGCTCCCTTCTACGACCGGCTGGAACCTCTGCTGGGGGTGCACGGCGCGGCCGACGGCCTGCCCCAGCTGCCGGACGGCCGCTACGCACCGGCGTTGTCCTTCACCCCCGGCGAACGCAGGCTGGGAGCGGCGGTGCGCCAGCAGCTGGGGCTGCCCTTCATCCATTCCCGCGGGGTGCGTCTGCACAACGGCCGGCACTGGCCCCGCTCCGCCAGCCCCGGCAGCAGCCTGGCGCGGGCCCTGGCCACGGGCCGGGTCCGTCTGCGCAGCGAGGTGGTGGTGAGCCACGTGCTGCTCCATCCCGACCAGCGGCGGGTGCGTGGGGTGGAGGTGGTGGACGGGCGCAGCGGCGGGCGGGAGCTGCTCGAAGCCCCCCTGGTGGTGCTCTGCGCCTCCACCATCGAGACCCTGCGGATCCTGCTGCACTCAAGCGAGGCTCAGCGGCGCGGCGGCCTGGTGGATCCCTCGGCGGGCCTGGGGCGTCACCTGATGGATCATGTCTCCACCAGCCGCTTCTTCTCGCTGCCCGGGGTGGAGGCGCCGCCGCAGCCGGAGGAACTCTCGGGCGCCGGCAGCTGCTTCATCCCCAACAGCGTCAACCTGGATCACCCCGGCAGCGAGGGGTTTCACCGCGGCTACGGGTTGTGGGCGGCGGTGCAGCGCTTCGATCCGCCCCGGCTCCTGCAACGCCGCCCCGATGAGGCCAGCGGCTTCCTCATCGGCCATGGCGAAGCGCTGCCCCACCCCGACAACCGGGTGACCCTGGAGCCCGACCGGGTCGACGCCTGGGGCCTGCCCGTCCCCCACATCGCCATGGCCTGGGGGGAGAACGAGCGGGCCATGGTGCGGCACATGCAGGCGCGCATGGAGGCGGTGGTGGCGGCTGCCGGCGGCACCATCCGGCCGGTGGAGGAGCTGTTCGTGCTGCCGCTGCTGGAGCCCTGGATCCGCAACAGCCACGCGGTGAGTGCGGAGGCGCCGCCCCCCGGCTACTACATCCACGAGCTGGGCGGGGCACCCATGGCCGCCGGGCCGGAGGGCGGGGTGGTGAACCGCTGGAATCAGTGCTGGCAGGCGCCCAACCTGCTGGTGGTGGATGGAGCCTGCTGGCCCAGCGCCGGCTGGCAGAGCCCCACCCTCACCCTGATGGCGATCGCCTGGCGGGCCTGTGCCGCCGCCGCCGAGCGGCTGCGGCGCGGTGACGGTCACAGCCTGGAGCAGGCAGGCGGCGTCAGCGCTCCCTGACGGCGCCCCTGTTCCGGTGTCGGTGGCCACAAACCGTCCCAGGCGTGCTGCGCACAATGGCGAGGCGACCTTTCAACGGGTCGGGCAAGGGAGAACACGAGCGGGGGATGGCTCCCCCGCTTTTTTTTGCTCACTTCCATTACTCAGCGCAGGAACAGGCCGTTGAGGTAGTGCTGGTGGACGCAGGGATCCTTGCAGCCGTGCTGGAACAGGAAGCCGGCCAGCGCGGATGTCATCACGTGGTACTGGTCCCACTGGGGGTGCTGGTCGATGAACCGGCGCATGCCGTCGAACAGCACCTCCGGAACCTCGGCCTCGAGGCTGATGGCCGGATCGGAAGAGTGCTCGGACATCGGCGGGCATGGCTGCTGGGTGCCCCAGTACGCCACAGCCCCGGGGGGGTCGTCAAAGCCGGGGCGCGACCCCGGAATCATCCCTGTCACGACTGAGACTGATTGCAGCAGCAGCGATCACGGCAGACAAGCGGAAGGCCGCACCCGGCCCAAAGTCGCCCCAGGGTGCTGTCAAGACGAAAGGGGACAGCGGCCGGCTTTCCCCAGCCGGGGCGTCGCCAGGCAGCCCCTGCATGAATCGGCTGGGGAAAAGCCCACCACCCACCGGGGAAAACCGATGCAGGATGGGGAAATCAACGAATGATCAGCAAACCTGATCTGAGCCCTGCGATCCTCGTCCTCCCGCAGCGGCGAGACGGACGAGCAGCCTCCCCGGACGCCCGCGCGCAGCAGAGCGCCTCCACCGCCGGTCCGCCCTGCACCGCCACTGCTGAGACTCCCCGCCGGCAGCCTGCCGGCTCCCCTGTGGCGACGGCGCTGAGCAGGCGAGGATGGGGAAATGGCCCTACGCCTTCCCCCTTTTCAGCCGCTTCCCCCTCCGCCCGACGACGAGCCCCTGCTGGAGGTGCCGATCGCCAGCCTTCAGCCCACCCAGTTGTGCGTGGGACTGGCCGAGGTGCGCAGCCGCCAGGCCGACTTCCGCATGGAAACGTCCCGTGAACGGCGCGACTACCTGGGCAGCAAGCCCGTGCCCCTGGTGCGCAGCGGCGATGGGGCCCTGTGGATGGTGGACCGCCATCACCGCCTGCGTGGCCTGCTGGAGCTGATGCCCGAGGCCACCGCCTTCGGCTACGTCGCCCTGCAGCTGGACAGCGCCGACCGCGCCACGGTGCTGGCGGAGCTGCAGCGCCGGGGCTGGCTGTATCTCTACGACGGGCGCGGGCTCGGTCCGCTGCACCCAGAGGCGCTGCCGCAGACGCTGCTGGGGCTGCAGGACGACCCCTACCGCAGCCTGGTGTGGAAGCTCAAGCGGGAAGGGGTGGTGCAGCCGGCCCCCCTGATCCCCTTCCACGAGTTCCGCTGGGGCGCCTGGCTGCGGCGGCGGCCCCTGCCGCCCTTCAGTTCGGCCCGCCTGGAACCGGCCCTGCCCTCCGCCCGGGCGCTGGCCCGTTCCACGGCCGCCTCCCACCTGGCCGGCTGGACCGGCCTGCGCTGAGCTCCAGGACGATCCTCCCCGGGGCAGCCAAGCTGGGCGGATCTCTCCACCTGCCGGCTTGACCACCTTTCTCGCCGACAACCCCCTGGCGATGTTCGCCCTGCTGCTGGGGCTGAGCATGGTCGTGCCACCCCTGATCCGGCGGCTGGGGCTGCCCGACCTGGTGGGCCTGCTGGTGGCGGGGGTGCTGGTCGGACCCCATGCCCTGGGCTGGGTGAGCCCCGGCAGCGAGATCGTGCGGCTGTTCGCCGATCTGGGCGTGGTGTACCTGCTGTTCATCGCCGGGCTGGAGATCGACCTGGTGGAATTCGCCCGCATCCGCCAGCGCTCCCTGCGCTTCGGCCTGCTCACCTTCGCTCTGCCGCTCGTCACGGGGCTGCTGCTGGGGCTGGGCTTCGGCTACTCCCTGCTCAGCAGCGTGCTGCTGGGCTCGATCCTCGCCTCCCACACCCCCCTGGGCTATCCGATCGTGCGCGGCTACGGGGAGGTGCGCGAGGAGTCGGTGGTGGTGGCCATCGGTGGCACGATCTTCACCGACATCGCGGCCCTGGTGCTGCTGGCCCTGTGCATGGGTCTGCACCGGGGTGAGGCCTCCCCTCTGGAGCTGGTCGCCCTTCCGCTGCGGGTGCTGCTGTTCGGCGCGCTGGTGCTGCTGCTGATCCGCCGCCTCGGCCGGCTGCTGGTGAAGCGCAGCGTGAACAACGACAGCCAGCTGTTCCTGGCGGTGCTGATGGCCCTGTTCCTGGCCGCCATGGGGGCGGAGCTGGCCGGGGTGGAGAAGATCGTCGGTGCCTTCCTGGCGGGTCTCGCCGTGAACGGCGTGCTGCCGGAAGGGCGGGTGAAGGAACAGGTGATCTTCGTGGGGGCGGCCCTGTTCATCCCGTTCTTCTTCATCAGCCTCGGCCTGCTGCTGAACCTGCCCGCCTTCGCGGGCACGCTCACCGGCTCGCCCTTCGCCGTGCTGCTGATCGGCGGGCTGATCGCCTCGAAGGGACTGGCCTCCTGGTGGGCCGGCCGGATCTATGCCTACAGCGGGCCCCAGGTGCTCACGCTCTGGTCGCTCTCCATTCCCCAGGTGGCGGCCACCCTGGCGGCCACCTTCGTGGGGTTCCGCGCCGGCCTGCTGGACGAGACGGTGCTCAACAGCGTGCTGGCCATGCCCCGGCTGGGGCGGGCGCAGGCGGACCGGCTCACGATTGCCGAGGGCGGCCAGCGGGCCCTGGTGCGCCGGGCCCTGCGGGTGCTGGTGCCAGTGTCCAATCCCGACACCGAAGCCTCCCTGATGGAGCTGGCGCGGCTGCTCACCAGCGGCGACGCCGACCAGTCCGGCCTGCTGCTGCCGCTGGCGGTGGTGTCGCCGCGGCAGGCGGAGGCGGGAGGCCAGAGTCTGCCGGCCCTGGCCAGCGCGATCGCCCAGGCCCGTGGCCTGCTGCAGCGCGCCGAGGCGATCGCCGGAACCTGGCGGGTGCCCTGCCGTCCGCTGCTGCGGGTGGATCCGGACGTGGCCGCGGGCATCGCCCTGGTGGCGGTGGAGCAGGCCAGCGATCTGGTGCTGATGGGGATGACACCCCCCAGCGGCCTGGACCGCTGGCTCTTCGGCGACCTGGTGGACGCCACCTGCCGGCAGGCTCCCTGCCCGGTGGTGGTGGCCCACCTGCCCCGCCCGCCCGCGGAGCTGCGCCGCCTGCTGGTGCCGATCAAGGACCTCACCGCGGGGGCCATGGAGCAGTTCCAGCTGGCCCACCGCCTGGCCATGGCGCTGGGGGGCTCGATCACGCTGCTGCACCTGCACGATCCACGCCTGAGCCGCCAGGAGCGGCAGCAGCTGGAGCAGGAGCTGGGGCAGTGGCAACCCGCCGGCTCCTCCGCCGGCGGGAGTGGGGCTGCAGCGCCGGTGCCGCTGGAGATCGTGCTGCGCAGCCAGCAGGGCGTGGAGAGCGCGATCGAGGCCGCCAGCAGGAGCCACGACCTGGTGATCCTGCGCTCCCAGCGGCGGTTGGTGGCCGGTCTGCCGATACCCGCCAGCGATCTCACCAGCCGGCTGCTGCGCCACCTCGGCACACCCACACTGGTGATCAGCGATCCGCTGCACTGAAACCCTCCGGCCCTCGGAACGGGGCCCCGCGGCCCACGGCTGTCAGGGACCTCCCGCTGGACTAAACCGGGGTGGGACGCTGGTGCCGCGATGACCTACCGACAGTTGCTCGTGCCCACCGACGGCTCGGAGATCTCCGGCCGGGCGGTGGCGCAGGCCGTGGATCTGGCCGCGGCGCTCGGGGCCCGGGTGCGGTTCCTGCACGTGCAGAACAACTACCCGATCAGCCTGGTGGGCGTGGGCGAGATGGTGGAGGCCAGCACCATCGAGGCCCTGGTGGAGGCAGCCTCCAAGCGGGCCGAGGCGATCCTGGAGGACGCGATGGCCACGGCTGCCAAGGCCGGCGTGGAGGCGGAACAGGTGGTGCTGATGAACCCGCTGCCCCACAGGGCCATCCTCGAAGAGGCCAGCGCCGCCGGCTGCGACCTGATCGTGATGGGGTCCCACGGGCGGCGGGGGCTGGAAGGGCTGCTGATCGGCAGCGAGACCCAGCGGGTGCTGCTCGCCAGCACCTGCCCGGTGCTGGTGGTGCGCTGATGGAGGTGGTGCGCTGATGGAATGGTGGCGGCACCCGTGAGCGATCCCGCCCTGGCGGCCTTCGGCTCCAGCTTCGGGGCCATCACCCTGGCCGAGCTGGGGGACAAGACCTTCTTCATGGCCCTGATCCTGGCCACGCGTCACCAGCGCCGCTGGGTGTTCCTGGGCAGTTTCGCTGCCCTGGCCCTGGTCACGATGCTGTCGCTGGGCGTGGGCCTGGGACTGCGGGAACTGCTGCCGGACACGCTGCTTCCCTGGCTGGCGGCCCTGCTGTTCCTGGGCTTCGGCGCCAAGCTGCTGCTGGAGGCCCAGGGACTGGGCCGCGATGCCGCCCAGGACGAAGCCGAGGAGGCCGAGCAGGCGGTGAATGCCGCCGAGCGGCGCCAGCTGATCAGCCGACCCTGGCCGGTGACCTGGGAAGCCTTCAGCCTGGTGTTCATCGCCGAGATGGGCGATCGCACCCAGTTCGCCACCGTGGTGCTGGCGGCGGCACCCACCTTCACCTTCCCGGGACTGGTGGCCGGAACCCTGGCCGGCCATGCCCTGGTGACGGGGCTGGCGGTGGGGGCGGGCCGCTGGATCGGCCAGCGGGTGGATGAACGGCTGCTCTACCGCCTCAGCGGCGGCCTGTTCCTGCTGTTCGGACTGGCAGCCCTGGGGCAGGCCCTGGGCTGACCCCTACGCTGCCTGCCAGCTGCACGAGAGCCGGTGGTGGCCAAGGACGAGATCAGCAGAGCCGATGAGTTGCAGGCCGTGGGCTGGCCGGCGGAGGACGTGCGCCGCTATGCCGAGCTCTGGGACTACCGCCACCGCTGGGGCGCCATCAACCTCGAACCCGAGGACCGGGCCTTCCTGCGCAGGGCCGAGGCGGCCCTGCCCAAGCGCCCCACCGGGGGCAAGGGGGGGATGAAGAAGACCATCCAGGAGAAGTCCCACTACCGCTGGCTGGCCTTCCACCTGGAGGCGATGCGCGCCAGCGCCCAGGAGCAGGGTCTGGCGGAGGGCGAGCGGGGGGCCTGGCCGATCCTGCTGGAGGAGGAGCTGCGGCTGCTCGAGGAGCTGCAGCCGGTGCTGGGCCTGCCCGACACCCTCAAGGCCAGGGATCTGGTGGCCGTGCGGGAGGAACTGGTGGCGGCGGCGGCAGCCGAGGGCCGCACCCTGGCGTACGACTTCAACGCCCCGCTGGAGGAGCTCAAGCAACGGGACAGCAGCAGCTGGAAACCGCTGCGCGGCGAGGGCAACAGCGACACCAGCTACCCGGTGCTGAGCGCCGAGGCCGCCGCGGGCTTCCGCGCCCGCGTGGCGGTGGAGCTGGGCGAGCGCATGCGCGCCAGCTTCCCCTCCCTGCAGAGCTAGCGAAGCGCTAACGCGTGTCGCGCAGCAGCAGGCTGGAGAGCACGATGCCGGCCGAGGCCACGGCGGCCATGGGCAGAAAGGCGCTGCTGTAGCTGCCGAACCAGTCGCGCATCTGGCCGGTGATCAGGGTGCCGAGCAGGGCACCGGCCCCATACGCCGTGAACACCAGGCCGTAGGTCTGGGCGTAGCACTGCGGGTCGAAGCAGCGCAGGGTGGTGGCCGGCGCAATCGCCAGCCAGCCGCCGAGGCTGGCCCAGAACAGGCTGAAGGCCACCAGATACGTGAGCAGGTCGCCCTCACCGGCGCCGGTCATCATCAGGCTGCCCACCAGCACCAGCAGGTAGGCGAGCGTGGCCACCTGCCAGGGGCGCATGCGGTCGCACAGCCAGCCGAACAGCGGCCGGCTGGCACCGTTGAACACGGCGAACAGGGAGATGCTGGCCGCAGCCGTGGCGGGTTGGATGGCGATCACCTCGAGTCCCACCGGACTGGAGATGCCGATGGCGCTCAGGCCGAGCAGGGCTCCGATCCCGTAGCAGAGCCACAGACCGCCGAAGGTCCGGCTGCGCAGAGGCAGAGCGGATCCAGGGGCAGCGCTGATGGCCGAACCCGGAGCCCCGCCAGCCGCGGGGGCCGACCGGCCACGGCGCCTGGACCCGGGCGGCGGCTGCCAGCCCGGAGGCGGCAGGACCATGGTCAGCGCCACGGCAACCATCAGCACCAGGAAGGCCACTCCCAGCAGCTGCAGGGTGCTGCCCAGACCCTGGGTGGCGATCAGGCGATGGGCCAGCGGGGCGGTGATCAGGGGCGAGAGACCGAAGCCGAGCACCACCAGCCCCATGGCCAGGCCCTGGCGGTCGGGAAACCAGCGGGCCGCGACGGCCAGGGGCACCCCGTAGGCCAGGCCCACACCGCTGCCCACGATCACGCCGTAGGTGAGCACCAGCTGCCCGAGGGACTGGCTGCGGCTGGCCAGCAGATAGCCCAGGGCCATCACGACGCCACCGGCGAGCATCACGCGGCGGGGACCCAGGCGCGGCATCAGCTGACCGCCGGCCGGCATCAGCAGGGCGAAGCAGAGCAGGGCCACCGTGTAGGGCAGCATGCTCTGGGTGGCCCCGAGACTCAGGGCCTTTTCCAGAGGCTGGCGGAAGACGCTCCACGCATACACGGTGCCCATGCACAGATGGGACACCGTGCCCAGCGGCAGCAGCAACCAGCGGCCTGAGGCCGCCGGAAGGCCGAAGAGGCGCTGCCGGCGGCTGGATTCAGAGCAATTGCCAGGGAGGGGTCCTGCTTCGGATGCGAACGTCCCCATCGCAACGGCCCCAGCAGACCGCAACGTAGGCAGGGCGATTGGCGCTGACCGCCCCTGAGAGCATCCGCTGACGGATGGGCGCCTGGGGTGACGGATGGGCGCCTGGGGCCCGGGGCTTCAGCCCTGGGCGCCGGTGCTGAGCATGGCGGCTGCCGTCCAGAGCACCAGGCCGGTGAGGATGAAGCCACCGGTGGCCACGATGCCCTGCCAGATGCTGCGCACCCGGGGGGTGGGCTGGCCCGCCAGCCAGGCCGGGCGGGGCACGCCAACCGACCAGGGGGAGCCGCCGGCCGGAGCGCGGCGGGCCGTCACGTCACGCCAGTAGGCGTCGTAGCGGGGGGCCTGCTGGTTGAAGGGAATGGTGCCCACGGCCCGGCCGGCCAGCACCCGTGAGCGCTGGTAAGGAACCTGGTCTTCGCCGAAGGCCTCCAGGTACTCCGGGGAGTCGAGCAGGGCGTCCACGAAGGCCGGCAATCCCTGTTCGGCGATCACGATCGACCAGCGGATGCGCTCCTGCTCGCCATACACCGGCCGGCCCAGCACCCGGCCGACGATCTGCTCGACGACGCGGTAGTTGCTGTTGCAGCGGTAGAAGTCGTTGCGGAACTTGTCGGAGAGCAGCAGGCCACGGATGAAGCCGCGCACGCTGATCTGACCACTGCGCAGGCGCATCTCCAGCACCGGATCCCGATCCACGCTGAAGGCATGGAAGAAGATCTGGCGGTAGGCCTGCTCGATCAGGACGTCGCTGGCCTCGCTGCCTCCGGCCAGGCTGACCGAGGCCTGGCGGGGGGTTTCGTCACCCGCGGGCAGAAAGCTGGTCACACGGGCGTTGATTGCCGTCGGACGGGTGTCGAGCAGGGGCAGGGGCATGGAATGGGTCTGATCTCAATCACGGCGGACGGTATCCACCTGCCCCCACACTTTCGGTTGTCCCCCGGTCATCCCTCACACAACTTCACCGGCAGCTGCAGAGGTCTTCACCGGCAACTGGGGAGAAACCGGCGTCAGCCGTGAATGCCCCAGCGCCAGTGGGTGATGGCCGGATCGTCCATGCCGTGCTCGTGGGCATAGGCACGATGGTGAAGAATCGCCTCCTTCATGCGCTCCTTGACGTGGGCACACCGTGAACCCAGACCCGGCACCCGGTCGATCACATCGATCACCAGGTTGTAGCGATCGATCTGGTTGTTCATCGCCAGCTCCAGGGGGGTGTTGATGTTGCCCTTCTCCTTGTAACCGCGCACGTGGATGTTGGCGTGGTTGGTGCGGCGGTAGGTGAGGCGGTGGATCAGCCACGGATAGCCGTGGAAGTTGAACATCACCGGCCGGCAGGTGGTGAAGAGGGTGTTGAAGTCGCGATCGCTCAGGCCGTGGGGATGCTCCTCCGGAGTGGTGAGGGCGAACAGCTTCACCACGTTGAGCACCCGGATCCGCAGCCTGGGGATCTCCCGCCGCAGGATCTCCACCGCCGCCAGGGTCTCCTTGGTGGGGATGTCGCCGGCGCAGGCCATCACCACATCGGGCTCATCGGGCTCGGTGCCGCGGTCGTCGTTGCTGGCCCAGCTCCACAGGCCGATGCCCTTGGCCACGTGGGCGCGCGCCTGCTCCAGGGTGAGGTACTGGAGGTGCTTCTGCTTGTCGCTGACGATGATGTTGCACACGTTGCTCTCCACCAGCGCCTCCTCGGCCACCGCCAGCAGGCAGTTGGCATCGGCGGGCATGTACACCCGCACCACCTCACCGCTCTTGTTGCCCGCCAGATCGATGAAGCCGGGATCCTGGTGGGTGAAGCCGTTGTGGTCCTGGCGCCACACCGTGCTGGAGATCAGGCAGTTCCAGGGCCCGATCGGCGCCCGCCAGGGGGCGTGGTGGATGCAGCTCTCCAGCCACTTGGCGTGCTGGTTGAACATCGAG
>JALOOQ010000092.1 GCA_025454305.1 Cyanobium sp. Prado107 | reverse complement strand
GGTGGATGCCGAGCCCCGCGAGATCTACGTGATCAGCTGCCTGCTGGTGCCGATCATCGGCATCGGCCTCTACCCCAGGATCATGACCGACAGCTACCGCGCCTCGATCGAGGCCCTGGTGCGGCGTGAGAATTCGGCCATGGCCCTGGTGATGCCCACCCCGGGCGCCAACCTGATCCGCCAGGCCAGCCTGCAGGCCGGGCTGCAGGCACCGCCGCTGACGGGTTGATCCCAGCGGGTGTTCCGGCCGGGCTTACGCTCCCCGCAAGGAGCGCTCCAAGCCATGAAACAGCTGAACTTCCTGCTGATCTTCAGCTTCGGCCTGGCGATGGTGATGTTCACCCTCGAGAACACGGCCCCCACCACGGTTCACTTCCTGCCCGGCATGAAGACCACCATGCCGCTGGCCGCCCTGCTGCTGCTGGTGGGCGGTGTGGGTGCCACGGCCGCCTGGGTGTTCGCCGTGTGGACCGGGGTGGCACGCAAGGTAGAGACCCTGCAGCGCCAGGGGGAGTTCGAGGCCCAGCAGGTGCGCATCCAGGAGCTGGAGAACGACCTGCAGCGCTACCGGGCCACGGTGGATGCCCAGCTCGGCCTGCTGCCGGCCGCGGGCCAGAGCTCGGCTCAGGTGGATGCCGTCCCAGGCACCGCCGAAACCTGAGACCGTGCTGCTGGTGCGCGCCGGCTGTGATCGGTAGCGTGCGTGCATGTGCGGCCCCGGCCGCACGGCAGAGCAGCACGACCCCGGTGGCTGAGGTTTGACTCAAGGAGGCGCCAGACTGGCCATCCGGCTGCTGCAGGACGCAGCCGAACGGGGTGAGATCGATCCCTGGGATGTGGATGTGATCGCCGTGGTGGATGGCTTTCTCGATCAGCTGCGGCAGCGGATCGCGCTGCCGCGGCTGGTGGCGCCTCGCCCCGGCCACGGCGGCAGCTACGAACGGGACCTGGCGGAGAGCAGCGAGGCCTTTCTGGCGGCGGCGGTGCTGGTGGGCCTGAAGGCCCAGGTGCTCGAGGCCAGCACGCTGCTGCCGGAGCCCCAGGTGGAGGAGGACAGTCACTGGGCCGCGGAGGATGCCGAGGACTGCTGGGGCTTGGATTCGGTGCTGGCGCTGCCGCGGCGACCGGAGCGCTACCTGCGGCGCCGGCCCGTGGCCCCGCCGCCGCTGCAGCGTCCGGTGACCCTTGGGGAACTCATCCGCCAGCTTGAGGACATCGCCGAGCAGCTGCAGCGAGAGGAAGGCGAGGGCCGGTCCGTGCGCCGGCGACGCCGCTTCAGTGAGCGGGAGGCCATCGAACAGGTGGCCACCCTGGCCCACCGGGAAAAGCTCCCGGAAACCACCGCCGCCCTCAGCCGATTCCTGCTGCACTGGCCACTGGCGGATGACTGGGTGGGGTTCGACACCCTCGTGGCGGCCTGGAGGGAAACCGTTCTCACCGGTGCGGGAGAGGAGCAGCTGGACTGCGACCGGGTGGGAGTGTTCTGGGCCCTGTTGTTCCTCTGTCACCAGGGCTGCCTGGAGCTCGATCAGCGCGACGGACTCTTCGGCCCCCTGAGCCTGCGCCGTCAGCGGGAAAGCCAGGCAGCGCACCTGACAACGGCCCAGCTTGGATCTGCTGTCCGGCCGGCCGGGGAACCGCGTGCAGCCTGAAACCCGGCTTAAGCTCGCCCATCCCAGCGATGTGAGCTCGCGCCGATGAAGGCGATGATCCTGGCGGCCGGCAAGGGCACCCGCGTGCAACCCATCACGCACACGATTCCCAAGCCGATGATCCCGATCCTGCAGAAACCGGTGATGGAGTTTCTGCTGGAGCTGCTGCGTCAGCACGGGTTCACCGAAGTGATGGTGAACGTGTCGCACCTGGCCGAGGAGATCGAGAACTACTTCCGCGATGGCCAGCGTTTCGGCGTGGAGATCGCCTACAGCTTCGAGGGACGCATCGAGGACGGAGAACTGATCGGTGAGGCTCTGGGCTCGGCCGGAGGACTGAAGAAGATCCAGAACTTCCAGCGCTTCTTCGACGACACATTCGTGGTGCTCTGCGGCGACGCCCTGATCGACCTCGACCTCACCGAGGCCGTGCGCCGCCACCGCGAGAAGGGAGCCATGGCCAGCCTGATCACCAAGCGGGTTCCCCGCGATCAGGTGAGCAGCTACGGCGTCGTGGTGACCGATGAGAACGGACTGGTGCGCTCATTCCAGGAGAAACCCTCTCTGGAGACAGCAGCCAGCGACATGATCAACACCGGCATCTACATCTTCGAGCCCGAAGTTCTCGACTGCATCCCCAGTGGCGTCCCCTTCGACATCGGCTCGGACCTGTTCCCGAGACTGGTGGAATCCGGTGCTCCCTTTTATGCCCTGCCAATGGAATTCGAGTGGGTGGACATCGGCAAGGTGCCCGACTACTGGCAGGCGATCCGCAGCGTGCTGATGGGCGAGGTGCGCCAGGTGCAGATCCCCGGCAAGCAGGTGCGCCCAGGCATCTACACCGGCCTGAACGTGGCCGCCAACTGGGACCGCATCAACGTTCAGGGGCCGGTGTATGTGGGCGGCATGACCCGGATCGAGGACGGCGTGACCATCATCGGGCCGGCGATGATCGGCCCCAGCTGCCAGATCTGCGAGGGGGCCACCATCGACAACTCGATCATCTTCGACTACTCACGCATCGGCCCCGGGGTGCGGCTGGCCGAGAAGCTGGTGTTCGGTCGCTACTGCGTGGACCGCAACGGCGATCATTTCGACCTGCAGGAAGCCGCCCTTGACTGGCTGATCACCGACGCCAGGCGCCAGGACGTGCTCGAGCCCTCGCCTCATCAGAAGGCCCTGGCCGAACTGCTGGGCACCGACCTCACCCTGAGCCAGGCGAGCTGAGCAGGGGCAACGGCCCGGGCTGATGAGCCACAGCCACCTCGGCCCGCAGCCCGGCCCGCTCGAGGATCAGGGGGATGCGCTCCTCCGCCTTCACCGCCATCAGATGCACCCCCTGGGCGATGGTGCTGTATTCGGCCACCTGCTCGGCAGCGATGCGGATCCCCTCCGCAGCGGGTTCCGGAGCCGCCGCCAGGCGATCGATCACGGCCTGGGGGATGCTGGCGCCGGGCACCACCCGGTTGATGAAGGCCGCATTGCGGGCCGACTTGAGCAGAAACACCCCCGCCAGCACCGGCAGATCCAGGGGAGCGGCGATCTCCTCCACGAAACGGCGCAGCGCCTGGGCGTCGGTGACCATCTGGGTCTGCAGGAAGCGGGCACCGGCCTCCTTCTTGCGCCGCACCCGGTTCCGCAGCCCCGTCCAGCTGGCGCACTGAGGATCGGCGGCAGCCCCGGCGAAGAAGGCGGTGCCGCCGTCCGGCAGGTTGCCCGCGACGGGATCCAGTCCCTGGTTGAGCTGGGCCACCAGTCGCAGCAGCCGCACCGACTCCAGCTCATTCACCGGGCGGGCCGTGGGCTGATCGCCCACACGCACCGGATCACCGGTGAGGCAGAGGACGTTGCGCAGGCCGAGGGCGTGGGCACCGAGGAGATCGGCCTGCAGAGCGATGCGGTTGCGGTCGCGGCAGGCCATCTGCAGCACCGGCTCGAGCCCCTCCTCCTGAAGCAGCCGGCATACCGCCAGGCTGCTCATGCGCATCACGGCCCGGCTGCCATCGGTGACGTTGATGGCGTGCACCCACCCCCGCAGCTGGCGGGCAGCAGCGAGAGTGCGGGCGGGATCGCCTCCCCGAGGCGGGGTGACCTCAGCCGTGATCGCCGTTCGGCCACGGGTCAGGGCCTGGTGCAGCAGCAATCCGAGCCTCGGGACGCAGGCCCCATCATGCACGGGGCCGGGTCCTGCCTAGAGTGGGTTTTCCGGGCAGCCTGCCGGCATGGGTCGAGAGCCACACCAGAGCCCGCCACAGGACCGCCACCTCTCTGAACGGGAGCTGGAGATCCTCGCTCTCGTGGCGGAGAGCCTCACCAATCAGGAGATCGCTGACCGGCTCACGATCAGCAAGCGCACCGTGGACAACCACGTGAGCAACATCTTCACCAAGACCGGGGCCAAGAACCGCGTGGCCCTGCTGAACTGGGCCATGGACCACGGCAAGATCTGCCGCGAGGGGGTGAACTGCTGTGCACTGGAATCGAACGACTCGGAGTCGGCGACTCGGCTGAGCTGACCCGCCCGCCAGGGCACCCCTCTCAGGCGATCGGCGTCAGGCGGTCGGCGCCGCCAGCATCGACTCGACCGGGGGTTCGGCGTCCATCACGCGCAGGGCCAGTGGCTCAAGGCTGTAGGCGGCCTGCTCGAGACCGAACAGTTCGGCGTAGGCCAGGCAGTCGTGCAGATCGCGCCCGGCGTAGCGCAGCACCCCGTGACCGTCGTAGAGCCCCACCAAGGCGAAACCTTCAGAAAATCTTTGGCTGCGATCCTAGGGCCTGCAGCAGACCATGCCGGCGCTCCGGCGCCCAGCTCGCCAGTGGCGCGTGTGCCAGGGCGGCATTGCTGAGCTCGTGGCGGCCGGTGAGCTCCGGTCCGCACCAGTCGGGCAGCGTGACCGGTTGCTCAGGACTGCCCAGCTCCACCTCCGCCACCACCAGGGGGGCATTGTCTCCCTCGAACACGTCCACCACCCAGTCACCGCCCTCCAGGTCGAGAGCGTGGCGGCGCTTGCTCAGCCGGTGGGCCGTCAGAGCCAGCAGGGCTCCGGCGTCGGCGGCGGGGATCGGGTACTCGAACTCCTGACGCACCAGTGCGGCGCCGGGAGCGGCCTCGCTGCCGCCCTGCTCCACCGCAGCCGGGGCCTTGAGCGTGAGCCAGGCCCTGGCCTGGGCAGTCGCGTCCGGGCCGGGGATCAGGCGCACCCGCAGGGTGAAGCCGTCAGCGCCACCGGCCAGGTAGCCCTGCTGCAGCTGGCCCTGCCAGCGCACGTGCCGGCGCCAGCCGTCGCCGACCACGAGGAAGCGGCGTTCGATCTCCAGACCCATGGCCCCGCCCTGCGCTCGGCTAATTGTGCGACGGCAGGGCGCTGACCAGACTGCCGGCCCAGTGCAGCTTGTGGGTGAGGGTGCGGTAGTAGGAGGGGCTGTGCTCCAGCTGCACCATCAGGGCTGGATGCTCCCCGCGCCGCACCACCACCCGATCGCCGGGCTCGAGGGTGGCGGCATGGGCACCATCCTTCCAGAGCTTCACCCGGCGGCTGCTCTCCCCCAGGGGCCACACCGACAGCTCCGAGCGCGGCGGCACCACCAGGGAGCGGCTGGAGAGGCTGATCGGGCAGATGGGATTGACCACGATCGCCTCGATCCCGGGGTGCAGGATCGGCCCCCCCGCAGCCATGGCGTAGCCGGTGGAACCGGTGGGGGTGGCGATGATCAGACCGTCGCCGCGGTACTGGTCCACCACTTCGCCGTCGATCTCCAGTTCCAGCACGCAGGTGGGCGGGAGCTCATCGGAGCCGGGACGGAGGTAGAAGTCGTTGAGGGCACCATGGCGGTCGTGCAGCTCCCCCTCCACGCCGTCGCCGCGGTGGATCCGGGCCTCCAGCATCATGCGGCGCTCAAGAGCGAAGCGGTCGTCGCGCAGGCGCTGCCAGAGGTTCGGCTCACCCTGCAGCTGCAGCAGACCGCGGTCGTGGGTGAGAAAGCCCAGGCTGCCGCCCACGTTGAAGCAGAGAATGGGCACCGCCAGCGGCGCCAGATGGCGGGCGGCACCGAGCACGGTGCCGTCACCGCCGAGCACCAGGGCCAGATCGGGGAGGTGCTCCTCGGTGGCCAGCAGACCGGGGAACGGATCCGCCGCCGCGCCCGAGCTGGCGGCGAGCACGGCGACACCCTGCCGGCGCAGGTCGTCGGCGCAGCGCCTGGCCTGGCGCTGGGCGGCCTGGCTGCCGGAGCGCGCGATCAGCCAGACACGCTCCAGGCGCATGACGGCCGCTTACCAGCGCAGCAGGTTGAAGCGCTCCATGTCCACCGTGTCGCGGTTGCGGTAGAGGGAGAGCAGGATCGCCAGACCCACGGCGGCCTCGGCGGCAGCCACGGTGATCACGAAGATCGCGAACACCTGGCCCCGGATCAGCTGGCCGTCGAGATAGCTGGAGAAGGCCATCAGGTTGATGTTCACGGCATTGAGCATCAGCTCGATGCTCATCAGCACCCGCACGGCGTTGCGGCTGTTGATCAGGCCCCACACGCCCGTGCAGAAGAGCACCGCCGCCAGCACCAGAAACGCCTGCAGGGGGATGCCGGAGGAGAGGGAGAGATCCATGACAGGGGATCGGGAGGGGGAGCGGCGGGGGGTCGGGAGGGTGAGAGGTGCTGGATCCGGGGCGCTGGCCGTAAAACCTCAGCCGGGGAGAAGCTCAAGCCAGGGATGGGGCGATCAGCGACCGGATCGGTCCAGCAGCAGGGGAGTGCGGGCCTTCTCGATGAGGCCCTGATCGACGCTCTCACCGGTGGCGATGTCCTCGCTGAAGACATCCCGGCGGGCCAGCACGATGGCACCGATCATGGCCATCAGCAGCAGCACCGAGGCGAGTTCGAAGGGCAGCAGGTAGTCGGAGAAGAGGTGCTCACCGATGCGGATCGTGGCCTCCTCACCCACCGGCTCCGGCCCGGGGACCCAGGGGGTGGTGAAGGCCACGCGGATGAGCAGGGCGAAGAGCCCGCCGCACACCAGGCCGGAGAGCACGCGGCGGAGGGCCAGGCCGGGGATCGCCGAGAGGTCCTCGCGCTTGTTCACGAGCATGATCGCGAACAGGATCAGCACGTTGACGGCACCCACGTAGACGAGCACCTGGGCCGCGGCCACGAAACTGGCGTTGAGCATCAGGTAGAGGCCCGCCACCGACAGGAACACACCGCCCAGCAGGAAGGCGGCGTAGACCACGTTGGGCAGCAGCACCACTCCCAGGGCACCCGCCACGACGGTGAACGCCAGAACGGCGAAACAGATCAGCTGGGTGGTGGACGCGATCGTCATCAGCCCTTCTCCGCGGGGGTGCCGGCCTTGGGCAGGGTCTCGAGCACCTGCTCGGGCAGTCTGCCCGCCCGTGGCTCGGTGTCCGGCACGCCGTGGGGATCCATTTCCCCCTTGGGCAGGTAGGCCAGCTCGCGCAGGGCGAACACGGCAGGGTCGCTGGTGACGCTGGTGGGCAGCCGGCCCAGGGCCACGTTGTCGTAGTTGAGGCTGTGGCGGTCGAAGGCGGAGAGTTCGTATTCCTCGGTCATCGACAGGCAGTTGGTGGGGCAGTACTCCACGCAGTTGCCGCAGAAGATGCACACGCCGAAGTCGATCGAGTAGTTGCGCAGCTCCTTCTTCTTGGTGGCCTTGTTCATCACCCAGTCCACCACCGGCAGGTTGATGGGGCACACCCGCACGCACACCTCACAGGCGATGCACTTGTCGAACTCGTAGTGGATGCGGCCCCGGTAGCGCTCCGAGGGGATCAGCTTCTCGTAGGGGTACTGCACCGTGACCGGCCGGCGGCGCAGGTGATCGAAGGTCACCGCCAGGCCCTGGGTCATGTAGTTGGCCGCACTCACCGCATCACGGGTGTAGTCGCCGACTTTCTTGAGAAATCCGAACATGGCGTTCAGGCGGTGACGGAGTCATGATGGCGCCCCTGCCGGGGCACCTGGGTGGGATTGCAGGGAAACTGCGGCTCGAGCGGCGGGGCAACCGCGGCCCCACACCGGGAGGGAGACACGGGGTCAGCCCCCGAAGAACGCCGGGAAGGCGAGCTTGAGGCCGGCGGTGACGAGCAGGTTGACCAGGGCGATCGGCAGGAGGAACTTCCAGCCCAGGTCGAGCAGCTGGTCGATGCGCACCCGCGGCGTGGTCCAGCGCAGCAGGATCGCCAGGAACACCAGCAGGTAGGCCTTGAGCACCGTCATCACGATGCCCACGGATGCGGTGATCACCTGCACCACCGGCGCGTCGATCGGCTGGCCCAGCCAGCCGGCCAGCCACTCCACCGGCAGGGGGAAGCCCCAGCCGCCCAGGTAGAGCACCGACACCAGCAGGGCCGAGAGCACCAGGTTGATGTAGCTGCCCAGGTAGAAGAGGGCGAACTTCATGCCGGCGTACTCGGTCTGGTAGCCGGCCACCAGCTCCTCTTCAGCCTCGGGCAGGTCGAAGGGCAGACGCTCGCATTCCGCCAGGGCGCAGATCCAGAAGATCAGGAAGCCCACCGGCTGGCGCCAGATGTTCCAGCTGAGGATGCCCGCGCCGGTCTGCTGGGAGACGATGTCGACGGTGCTGAGCGAGTTGCTCATCATCACCACCGCCAGCACCGCCAGGGCCAGGGGGATCTCGTAGCTGATC
>JALOOQ010000091.1 GCA_025454305.1 Cyanobium sp. Prado107 | reverse complement strand
CACCCGGAACACCCGCGGGCTCACCCGCTCGGTGATGGCCTTGATGGTGCCGCCCTTGCCGGCCCCGTCGCGGCCCTCGAACAGGACGCACACCTTCACGCCTCGGGCCTTCACCCACTCCTGCAGCTTCACCAGTTCCACATGCAGGGGGCGGAGCTGGCGTTCGTAGTCCTTGGCGGAGAGGCTGCGCACCTCCGCGATCGGCGCCGGGGAGGGCGGCTCCGGGATGGACAGCGTCTGCTCGAACGCGCGCAGAGCCGAGCGGGTCGCCTCACTGATCAGCGGTACCGCCGGGTCCGTGTCCCGGGTCCTGGCCCCGGGCTGCATGCTCCTGTCCGTGCTGGTCTTCCTGCCTTTGCCCTTGCCGCTGCCCTTGTGCTTGCCCACACCCAGCTCCTGGCCTTGCCGGCCCGTCCTGTCCTCAGGGTGAATCCCCGGCCGTGCACCGGCCACTGACGGCTCAGCGGCGATCAGCGGTGATGAGCGTGGCGGACAACCACTCCCCGCTCGGGCCGTAGCGGCGGATCAGCCGCAGCCAGCGGTCGGCGGACTGCAGCCATCCCGCCTCCACGCTGAAGGCCCGGCGGTGGCTCACGTGCAGCGGCGTCAGGCTGAGGCCGCCGTCGGGGAGCAGCAGCAACCGGGCCGGCTGCTCGGCCTCGTCAGCGGCTGCTTCGGCGGCTGCCGCCTCGAGAGAGCAGCCGAAGCACCTGGCGCCCTGCCGCCGGCCCTTCACCACGCTGCATGCGACACCCACGTCCGTCTCGACGGTCAGGCTCTGCCCGTCCGGCTGATCCACCCGGATGCGGACCTGCTGCAGGGTGGGCGTGGGCCAGTCGGCCTCGATGGTGGCGGCCTGGCCCTCCCAGCTGCCGCTCAGCTGCTCGAGGCTGAGGAGCGGACGTTCCTCGGCCGCGCTGCCGTCGCGGAACTCGCGGATCAGCACCAGCGAGTCGAAGCCGCCGTCCTCGGCGAAGAGCTGCACGAGCCGGTGGCGGCGGTCGCCGCGGATGAATCCGTATTCGGCCCCGAAGCGGGTGGCCGGCGCCAGCTGCAGCGACCCCTTGGAGAAGCAGCCGTCGTCGAAGAACACCACCTGCCGGCCCAGGCTGCGGTACTCCTGGGCGAAGTCGCGGGTGGGCGGCGCACTGGGGTCGTCCCCGCCGAAGCGCTGCAGGCGGAAGTGCACGACCCGGCCGTCCTCAGCGCTGCTCAGGGTCAGCAGCGATGGCGTCGCGTCCAGCGGCTGTCCCTGGGCGTCCACGTCGGTGAACGAGCCCCGCCAGGCGCCCAGGTTGCGCTGGAAGTTCTGCCACTGGCTGGCCATGGCGGGGGGCATCCTTGGGCTTCGGCCGCGGGATGCTAGTCAGCGCGTCGGCACCGGCAGGCGCAGCCAGGCCAGCACGCCCGCCAGCAACCCCAGAGGCGCCAGGCTGGAGGCGAGCCGCCAGCCCGGACTGGCCGGGCGCAGCACCTGCAGGTCGGTCACGAACAGGGTTTCGCAGGCGCCGTTGCCGGTGTCGTCGCGGCTGACACTGGTGCCCCGCCAGTAGCTGTGGCCGCTGCCCGTTCCCGTGGCCTGGTTGTGGCCGTAGCCGGCGAGGTAGCCGCGCAAGGCGATCTGGTCGCCGCGGCGCAGCTCCCGCAGCTGCCGGCGCAGGGCGGGATCCGCCGCCAGCAGGTGGTTGTTGGAGAGGGCACGGGGCACGAAGGCCTGGGGAGCGGGCGCCGAGGGGAAGCGCACGTAACAGGTGAACTCACCGCTGTGGAAGCGGGCCTGCCGGTAGCTGCCGTTGGCGGCGTTCTCCCCCCAGATCACGCAGAGGTCCTTGACGTTGAGGTGGTCGTTGGCGCGGGTGTGGAAGGTGCGGGGACGCCACCACGACGCGGTGACGTGCTCGCTCACCACCAGACCTTCGATGGCATAGCTGAACTGGGGCTGCACGCGGTAGGTGATGCCCTCCAGTTCCACCGTGAACGGGGCGCGGTCGCTGGGCAGCTGGCGAGGCTCCTGGCGCAGGGCCGGATCGAGCTGCCCGGGGGGCGGCAGGGAGCGGGCGCGCCAGCTGGCGAGCGGCCAGAAGGCCAGCGCCCCGAGCAGCCAGAGATAGACGAGTCGGTAGGCCACCGCGACAGCCTCCACCCACCCAGCATGCCGCGGGCGTCATGAAGCGGCCTTGATGAAGGCCTGTTGCCGCTGGTGAAGACGCATGTCGCTGCCGGGACTGGCGCTTGCCGAAAGCGCTCTGACGTCCGATCGTGATCTCAGCGGCCCCCAGGGGCACCAGCCCCCAAGCCGCCGTGAGGAGCGCCCCTGACGCTCCGGCCCCTGCTCCAACAGTCTCCAACGACTTCCGGTTTCCAGGCCCGCTCCCCGTGAGCCGGCCATCCCCGATGCACCGTTCAGGTGCCCCCGGGCCCACGGAAACCCTGCTGGATCCCATGGCCCCAGGTGCCCCGTCAGGAGCGTCAACCCATCACCCGATGCCGGCCCGGGGCTCATGCCCTGGGCTTTGGCCTGTCGGACTCCGCGAGGTCGTCGCAGTGCCGGCAGCGCCGCGGACCTGAGGCCATCGGGCGGCCGCACGCGGGGCACGGCACCCGGTAGGCGATGTGCCGTCGCTCGAAGCTCTGGCCCAGGAGGTCTACGCCCACCACCACCCACTCGATGTAGGTGTTGCCCTGGCCGTCGGTGCCGCTCTGGATCGCGCCCACCTGCCGCCAGGGGCCGAACAGGGGCTCCTGGGGATGGTTCCGCTCCCGCAGCAGGGCATGTTCCACCAGCTCCCAGGGACAGCCACCGACACTCGCTGCGGTGGGGTGGATCGGGGCGTGACGGGGGAAGCGGCTCATGGCATCGGGTCAGGGCGCTGGCGCACTGCACCTGGTGGTGGGTCGGTGATGCCGGAGCCAGCCTAGCCAGCACCGCTCAGCCGCCAGCCATCAGCGGGCCAGCACCGGGAAGCTCTCGCGCAGGCCGCTCACCAGCATCTGGGTGGCCACCGAGGCGATCAGCACCCCCATCAGCCGCGAGATCAGCCGCACCCGCAGCTCCCCCAGGCTGCGGCTGAGCCGGATGGCACTGGCCAGCACCAGAAACACCACCAGGGCCAGCACGGCGATCACGGCGCTGAGCACCAGCCGGCCGAGCGGTTCCGGCGGTGCCTCCGCCACCACCAGGGAGATGGTGCCCGGGCCGGCCAGCATCGGCAGACCGATGGGCACCACCGCCAGCAGCCGGGACTCGTCGTCGTGGCCCGCAGCCTGGCTGGTGGCCAGGGTGGGCGTGCCGGCCAGGGCGATGCCCTCGATCAGGCGCAGGCCGTAGGGCAGCAGGATCAGACCGCCGGCGATGCGGAAGGCCGGCAGGCTGATCCCGAACAGGTCCAGCAGGTTCTGGCCCCACCAGCAGGAGAGCAGCAGCGTGAGCAGATAGGTGGTGGCCGCCAGCCGGCCGATGCGGCGCACGCGGCTGGGATTGGCATTGGCGGCCTCGATCACCACCGGCAGCACGCCGATCGGATCGGTGAGGGCCACCAGGCCCACGGCGGTGTTGATCAGGGACATCAGCAGCGGTTGACAACGCCGCTGCCATCACAGCCCAGCTTCGCCAGGCTGGCCCGAGCGGACGCGGAGGATCGGCGGTGATGACGGCAGACACCGGCCCAGCAGGGGCAGCGGCCCCGGCGGCCCTCCTGCTCGACCTCAACGGCGTGCTCTACGACGACGACGGCGTGGTGGAAGGCGCGGTGGAGACGGTGGCCGAGGCGCGCCGCCGGGGCCTGGCCATCCGCTTCGTGACCAACACGGCCACGCGCCACCACGACAGCCTGCGCGGGGAGCTGCTGGCGATGGGTTTCCAGGTGGAGGACGGTGAGCTGTTCACCGCCCCCCTGGCCGCCCTGGGCTGGCTGCGGCGGCAGGGGCGACGGCCGTTCTGCCTGGTGCACGAGGCGATCGCCCCCCTCTACGCGCCCCTGGGTGGAGCACGCCCCGACTGCGTGCTGCTGGGGGATGCCCGCGATCAGCTCTCCTACGCCAACCTCAACCGGGCGCTGGAGCTGCTGCTGGAGGGAGCGCCCCTGATCGGCATCGGCATGAACCGCCGCTTCCGCGAAGGCGGCCGCTGGCTGCTCGATGCCGGAGCCTTCATCCGCGCCCTGGAATACGGCGCGGGGTGCACCGCGCTGGTGATGGGCAAGCCCTCCCCCGACTTCTACCGCGAACTGGTGCAGTCCCTCGGGGTGCCCGCCGGGCAGTGTCTGATGGTGGGCGATGACGTGGAGGCCGACGTGGCTGCAGCCGTGGCCTGCGGATTGCAGGCGGCCCTGGTGCAGACCGGCAAGTACCGCCCCTCCGATCAGCCGCTGCTGCCCCCGGGAGCGGGGCTCATTCGTGACGTCAGCGCCCTGAGTGAGCTGCTGGGCTGGTGACGGCGCACCGCCGACGGGGAGGGGAGGCAACGGCATGTGAAGGCCATTCCGTAGCAACCGCTACCGTTTGCCCTACACTTCGGGGACGTTGATCCACCTGGTTTCCAGTTCCCCTGGGTCCCGGTGGACGCAGGTTGACCCACGTCAGGCAACGGGGACGCGGGCACTGTGGAGACCGAGATGAACGTGCTCGAACTGATCCGAAAGAAAATCATCAAGGACCAGCGCCTCGACGACGCTCAGTTCCTGATGGCCAAGGCCTATCGCGGCGTGCCCTACGTGGATGCACACCACGATGACCCCGAGAAGACCGACGACGCCAAGAAGCTGCTCACCTACCGCGGCCAGCGCTACGAGCACTGAGCCCGGTCCGGCCGGAGCGCCACCGCGCCGGCCGTCCGAGCCTGCCAGCGAGGCCTGCCAGCCACGGCTGTGGGCCTCTTTTTACTGGCATGGGCCGGTTGAAGCCTGCCCCGAGAGACCATGGGAGCATGAGAGGCTGTGCCGCGGTGCTGGAGGCCTTCAGCGCTGTCTGCACGATGCCTGCGATGCGCGATGCCGGGTTCGAACCAGCGACATCCTGCTTGTAAGGCAGGCGCTCTACCGCTGAGCTAATCGCGCGTGACCCGGACGCTACCGCAGCTCGCCCCGCTCTCAGGCACACCGCGCCAGCGGCGGCGCTGGGCCCGCGCCTCCCCGTGGCAGCGGCTGCGCTGGCGCGGCGAGGCGCTGCTGCTGCGGCTGCTGCTGGGACTGCTGCGGGGCCGCCGCCACGGCGCGGTGCGGCGCGGCATCGAGAGGATGGTGCCGCTGGCCCAACCGCTGCTGCGGCGGCGTCTGGACACCGCCAGCGCCAATCTGGAGCGCGTCTACGGGGCACAGCTGACCGCGGGCCAGCGCCAGTGGCTCGCCCGGCGCTCGCTGGAGGAGTTCCTGCTCTCCTGCCTGGAATCGATCATCGAACCGGTGGCGTCCGAGCGGATCCGGGCCGAAGGGGAGGGTCTGGAGCAGCTGCTGACAGCCCGCCGGCCCGGGCAGGGCGTGATCATCGCTTCCCTGCACCTGGGCTGCTGGGATCTGGGCCTGCGCTGGCTGAGCGAGCGGATCGACGATCTGGCGGTGATCTACCGGCCGGCCCGCAATCCGCAGGCCGACCGCCTGCTCAACGCCGCGCGCAGCGCCAACAGCCGCTGCGCCTGGATCTCCCAGTTCGACCTGCGCGCCATGCTCACCTGGCTGCGGCGGGGCGGCGCCCTGGTGGTGATGACCGACCTCTACGCCCACAAGCACCCCCTGGCGGTGGATGTGCTGGGGCTGAGCACCCGCGTCGTACGCACCCCCCTGGCGCTGTCGCAGAAAAGCGGCGCGCCGCTGTTTCCCGTGGCCCATGTGCGTGAGGACGACGGCCGTTTCCGGCTGATCTGCGGCCCGCCGCTGCAACCTCGGCCGGGGGAGGCGGGGCTGGCGGCCCAGGCGCAGGCGCTGGCCGACTGGCAGGAACCCTGGATCCAGGCCTACGGGGAGCAGTACTACTGGATCCAGCAGCGCTGGCGCGCCGGTGACGGCAGCGGCGCCCGCCTGCGGGCTCTGGAGCCACCTGCCGCGCGGGTGCTGACCGCAGGCCGGCGGCGGACCTGAACCATGGCCGGCGGCCGCGCCCACGACCGGGCCACCTGGCTGCTGGCCCTGCCGTTCGGCCTGCTCTGGGCGCCGGCCCTGGGGCTGGCTGGGGTGAGCTGCGCGGGCCTGGGATTTCTGCTGGGCGGACTGCTGCTCTCCCCCGACCTCGACACCCGCTCCAATGCCACCCGCCGCTGGGGTCCCCTCGGGGTGCTCTGGTGGCCCTACCGCCGCGGCCTGTCGCACCGCTCACTGCTGTCCCACAGTCCCCTTCTGGGCACCGCCGGGCGGCTGGCCTACCTTGCGGCCCTGGCGCTGCTCGCCGCGGCCCTGCTGGCGCCGCTCGGGGCACCGCAGCCGCGGCAACTGGTGGCCGCCGCGCTGGAGATCTGGCATGGCCAGCGGCCGCTGGTGGTGAGCGCCCTGGCGGGGCTGGAGGCCAGCAGCTGGCTGCACCTGATCCAGGATGGCGATCCGCAGCCGCGGCTGCCCCGGCCCCTGCGGCACCTGCTCCGCGGACGCCGCCGGTCGCCTCGCTCCCGTCCCTCTTCCCCCGCTGGCTGGCGCCGATGAGCAACGATCCCCGCCCTGCCGCCTCGCTCGACGCCAGCCGCGAGACCCCCCTCGAGGCCACCCTCGACGCCCTGGCGGAGCTGGTGGACGTGGTGGCCCGCCTGCGCGATCCCGACAGCGGCTGCCCGTGGGACCTGGAGCAGACCCATGCCTCCCTGGTGCCCTACGTGCTCGAGGAGGCCCACGAGGTGGCCGATGCCATCCGCCACGGCGACGACCGGCACCTGGAGGAGGAACTGGGCGACCTGCTGCTGCAGGTGGTGCTGCACGCCCGCATCGCCAGCGAGGCGGGGCGCTTCGATCTGGAGCGCATCGCCCGGGGCATCAGCGCCAAGCTGATCCGCCGCCACCCCCACGTGTTCGGCGAGGGCGAGGCCTGCACGGCGGCGACCGACAGCGCCGCCGTGCGCGCCAGCTGGGAGGCGATCAAGGAGGCCGAGCGGCGGCAGCGCGAGACAAAGGAACCCCTGGGCCAGGGGTCGGGGCCAGCGCCCGCCAGCCCCCTGAGCGAGCGGCTGGCCGGCAAGGTGCGCGGCCAGCCGGCCCTGGCCGGCGCCATGACGATCTCCAGGAAGGCCGCCGCCGCCGGCTTCGAGTGGGACGACCTGGCCGGCGTCTGGGACAAGGTGCACGAGGAGCTCGACGAGCTCAAGGAGGCGGTGGCCGCGGCCCAGGCGGGCGGCGACCGGCACCATGCCGAGGCGGAACTGGGCGACCTGCTGTTCACCCTGGTGAACGTGGCTCGCTGGTGCGGCATCGACCCGGAAGCGGGCCTGGCCGGCACCAACCGCCGCTTCCTCGACCGCTTCGCGCGCGTGGAGGCTGCCCTGGGCGGCGACCTGCAGGGCCGCGGCATCCGCGAGCTGGAGGGGCTGTGGCGCCAGGCCAAGGCCCAGATCCGTGCCGAAGCCGAGGGGAACGGCGGCACCTGAGCCCCGGAACCGGACACCAGGCGGCTCCGGTGGCCTGCAACACCATGATCCTGTCGCCTGGGGCACCTGCGGGGCTGCTGATCACGCGGGAGCCGCCAGGGTGGGAGAGCGACCCAGCGGCCCAGGCCGCAGCCCGCCATGAATCCAGCGGATCTGATTCCACCTGAGGAGATCTTCACGGTGCTGCGCACCGACCCCGACGGCACGGCCCAGCTGCTCGATCCCCACCTTCGCCACCACGCCGATTCCGAGGGCACAGCCTTCTGGTGCCGCCCCAACCAGCCGCTGCAGGCCGGCCAGCGGGTGCAGGGGATCCTGGAGTTCCACCCCCGCGAGGCGGTGGCCCATCAGCGCCCGCCCCAGTTCACGGTGAATGTGGTGCTGGAGAGCACGGACTGAGCACGCAGGCCGTCAGAGCGGAGGGGAGCGGAGCGGCGGAAGCAGCAGCCGTTGGTGCGCGAAGCTCATGGTCATCACTGTGCGAAACCTGTGGGCTTCCGCTACCTCGATCGCATCGCCACGGAAGACAACATCCGTTCCTTCCTGGACCTGGCCGACCTGGCCGCCGGTGCCGGCAGCTCTGCCCAGAACGTGTTTCTGCTCTCCCACCGGCTGCGCGACTCGATCCCGATGCAGCTGTGCCGCAAGCGGCTCGGCCGCGATCCCCAGGCCCAGGCCCTGATCGACTCCCGGCGGCTCAGCGGCCCCTACGACAGCGCCGCGCTGAAGGCACTGCCGAAGGGAAGCCTCGGCCACACCTACGCCACGATTCTGGAAACGCTCGGATACGACATCAACTTCTTTCCCGAACCGGCGTTCTACAACGATCTCGAAAGCGATGCCGACTACATCAACTACCGGGTCTATGCCACCCATGATCTGCATCACATCCTCACCGGATTCAGCCTCGACAACTTCGGCGAGCTGGGGGTGATCAGCGTCAGCGTGGCCCAGTTCTCCCATCCGGGGCTGGTGTTCACCGACCTGATGGCGCTGCTGCTGCAGTGGCTGCGCAGCGACACCCCGATCGACGAGCTGGACACCCCGGAGGAGCAGGCCCGCACCGCCGCCTACGCCTTCGGCCGCATCAGCCAGGGGCTGGAGATGGGCCTGGCGGCCCGGCCCCTGTTCCCGGTGCTGTGGGAGGACCAGATGCACCGCAACCTGGACGAGCTGCGCTCCGAACTGGGCATCGAGGCCGTACGCGAGGGCCCCTGGAGCTGGCACAGCGACCCCAGGCTGCAGGCGGCCCTCGCCGCCTGAGCGGCTCAGTCGTCCGGTGGCGACACGGCGCGGCGGCGATTGCCCTTGAGGGCCGCACGCCGCTGCTTGGCCGCCAGACGCCGCTCCACCGCCGCACGGCTGGGACGGGTGGCCCGCCGGGCCGGGGGCGGCGGCCGCAGGGCCTCGGCCAGCACGGCCTCCAGCCGCCGCTGGGCAGCCACACGGTTGCGCCACTGGGAGCGGTGCTCGCTGGCGCTGATCTGCAGGGCACCGTCCACCAGCCGCCCGCGCAGGCGCTCCAGGGCCCTCGCCTTGAGGGCCGGCGGCAACGCCGAGGACGCCGCCAGGTCGAACACCAGCTCCACCCGGGAATCGGTGGTGTTCACGTTCTGGCCACCGGGGCCGCCGGAGCGGGAGAAGCGCCAGCGCAGCTCGCCGGCGGGGATGCGCACGGCCTCCCCGATCCGCAGGTCGTCGCTGGGTCGCTCACGGGCCATGCAGCAAGCCTGGCAGGCGATGCCGGTCAGGGCCCTGGGCCCTGCCGGACGCTTAGCTGGAGATGATCGCGAATGCGCCGGTGACCCATCCCTCCCCGCCTGCCGCCCCGAGCCCCGGCGCACCCCCGCCGACCACCCCGGGCTGGGTGGATGAGGTGTTCGACGGTGTTCGCTACGGCCTGGCCGCCACGGTGATCGCCGAGCGGCAGACGGCCTTCCAGCGGGTGACGGTGATCGACAGCGAGCGCTACGGCAGGGGCCTGCTGCTGGACGGCTGCTGGATGACCGCTGAGCGCCAGGAACGCCACTACCACGAGCCGCTGGTGCACCCGGCCCTCTGCGGCGCCGAGGCGATCGAGCGCGTGCTGGTGATCGGCGGCGGCGACGGCGGCACCGCCCGTGAATGCCTGCGCCACCCCGGCGTCCAGCACCTCGACCTGGTGGAGATCGACGGACTGGTGGTGGAGTGGAGTCAGCGGCACCTGCCTGGGATCGGGGCCGGCTGCTGGAGCGATCCGCGCTTCCATCTCAGCGTGGGCGACGGCATCGCCTGGGTGCGCGAGGCCAGCGACGCCAGCTACGACGTGGTGATCGTGGACGGCTCGGATCCGGCCGGTCCGGCCGAGGGGCTGTTCAACCGCGCCTTCTTCGAGCACTGCCGCCGCATCCTGCGGCCCGGCGGCGTGTTCGCCACCCAGAGCGAATCGCCGGAGGCCTTCCGCGACGTGCACATCGAAACCGTGCGCCTGCTGCGCGAGGTGTTCGGCCACGCCGATCCGCTCTACGGCTGGGTGCCGATGTACCCCAGCGGCTGGTGGAGCTGGACCTTCGCCGCCGTCGACGGGCCCCGCTACCGCCAGCCCCGGCCCGGGCGCGCCGGGGCCGTGGCCGCCGGCTGCGAAATCTGGAGCCCGCGCTGGCAGCAGGGCGGCTTCGAGGCCATGCCGGCCTTCGTGGAGCGGGCCCTCGCCGCCTGAACGGCGGCAGCGGAGACTGAACGGATGAGCGACCGCCACCCTTCCCACCAGGTGCTGTCAGGCAGCGAGCTGCCCGGCTCGGCGCTGTTCGACAGCGACGGCGCGGTGTACATGGCCGCCCGGCGCGATCCGGCCGGCTGCCGCGTGGGTCTGTTCGGTGTGCCCTACGACGGCACCACGTCCTTCCGGCCCGGCACCCGCTTCGGCCCGGCGGCGATCCGCGACGTGAGCCAGGGGCTGGAGACCTACTGCCCCCAGCTGGATCGGGATCTGGAGGATCTGGCCTTCGCCGACCTCGGCGCCGTGGCCATCCCCTTCGGCGCACCCGAGCCGGTGGTGGCGGCGGTCCAGCAGGCCACAGAGGCGGCGCTGGCCCTGGGACTGCGGCCGCTGATGCTGGGCGGCGAGCATTCGATCAGCTCCGGAGCGGTGGCGGCGGTGGCGGCGCTCCACCCGGAGCTGGTGCTGGTGCAGCTCGACGCCCACGCCGATCTGCGCCAGGAATGGCTCGGCGCCCGCCACAGCCACGCCTGCGCCATGCGCCGCTGCCTGGAGGTGCTGCCCAGCCAGCGGCTGCTGCAGATCGCCATCCGCAGCGGCACCCGTGAGGAATTCAGCGAGCTGCGCGGCAGCGGCAGGCTGGTGGCGATCGAGGCCATGGCCGAAGCCCTGCGGCCCCTGCGCGGCCGGCCCCTCTATCTCACCGTCGACCTGGACTGGTTCGATCCCGCCGTGCTGCCCGGCACCGGCACGCCCGAACCGGGCGGCTTCCTCTGGCCGCACTTCGCCGACCTGGTGGACGAACTGCGCCACCACCAACTGGTGGCCGCCGACGTGGTGGAGCTGGCGCCCCAGCTGGATCCCACCGGCGTGAGCAGCGTGCTGGCCGCCAAGGTGGTGCGCAGTCTGCTGCTCCTGCTGGGTGGTGAATCGCGGTGATCAGTAGCAGCAGGTGCCGCTGGTGCGTTGCTCCCGCAGGCGATCGTGCTGCTGGCCGATCAGCAGCAGCGCCAGCGTGGGGTGGTTGTGCAGCAGGTTGAGGAAGCGCAGGCGCTCCAGTCGCAGGATCTCCACCGGGGTGCGGGCGATGGCGGTGTTGCGGTGCGCGCCGGCCCCCCAGACGATGTCCTGGTAGCAGAAGAGTTCGCCGGGGCGATAGCAGAGTTTCTCCTCCTCATTGCCGATCAGCTCCACGATTCCCCTGCGGATCCCGTAGATGGAATCGGCACTTCGGCCCCGCTCGAACACGGTGGCGCCGGTCGGCAGGGTGAGACGCTCGGTTTCCACCTGCACGGCCATCAGGTCAATGGCTGAATTCGCGCCGGAATGGACGAGAGGAGTGGTGATCAATCCAGGAGGCCAGGGCATCAGGCTTCCGAATGTAGTGACAACGCGGCTCGATGTCGGGCCAGCGTCATCATTCCTGCGTCATTGCCGGCGCAGGACCGGGTCCCGTCCAGGTCAGTCCTGCAGCTGGGGCAGCAGCATCTCCAGGCTCAGCTGGCGGTAGCCCGCCCGCGTCTCGCGAGCGGCCGTCGCCCCGCCCGCGGCGCCCGTCACCGGCAGTCGCGGTGGCCGCGCCGTCCAGTGATGGCACCACAGCTCACCGGCCAGCTCGGGATGGATGGCCAGCTGCCGCAGCCGGCACCAGCCACCGCCGCCGCCCTGGGGGAGGGCGCAGTGGGTGCAGCCGCGGCAGCTGGGACGGAGAGGCATGAAACGGAGCGCGGAGGCGCGGGTGCGAATGCAGGCGGATCCTGGTGGTGGATGTGGCCGGGGCCGCACCATAGTGGGCAAGACGGCGTCTGTTGCCGTCGCCACCGCTTTCTTCCGAATCTCTTCGCTCCCCATCCCCGGCGGGGTGCCGCAGACGCCTGGCTGCCGTCCAGCCAGCATGAGGTTGGCCTCCAATAGCCTCACGGCACCCGCCAGCGGCGCCGTGGAGCTCCAGCGCACACCCCTGTTCGAGGCCGCCCGGGCCGCCGGCGGCCGCATGGTGCCCTTCGCCGGCTGGGAGATGGCCGTGCAGTACGGCGGACTGGTGGCCGAGCACCGGGCCGTGCGCGGGCACTGCGGCCTCTTCGACATCTCCCACATGGGGGTGCTGCGGCTGCGCGGCGACGGCGCCAAGGATGCCCTGCAGACCCTGGTGCCCACCGACCTGTTCCGCATCGGCCCCGGCGAGGCCTGCTACACGGTGCTGCTCAACGAACTCGGCGGCATCCGCGACGACCTGATCGTCTACGACCGCGGCTGGTGCGCGGACGGCGCCGATCCTGAGGCCGCCTCCAGCCACGAGCTGCTGCTGGTGATCAACGCCGCCTGCGCCGAAGCCGACACCGCCTGGCTGCGCAGCCAGCTCGAGCCGGCGGGCATCCGCATGGCCGACCACAAGGGCGACGGCGTGCTGCTGGCCCTGCAGGGTCCGGAGGCGACGGCGCGGCTGGAGGCCCTGACCGGCACCGACCTGGCAGGCCTGCCCCGCTTCGGCCACCGGCAGCTGGAGCTGCGGGGCAGTGCCGAGGGCGCGGCGGCGGGAGCGGACGTGTTCGTGGCCCGCACCGGCTACACCGGCGAGGACGGCTTCGAGCTGCTGCTGGCGCGCGAGCCGGGCATCGTTCTCTGGCGACAGCTGCTGGCCGAGGGGGTGACCCCCTGTGGCCTGGGCGCCCGCGACAGCCTGCGGCTGGAGGCGGCGATGCACCTCTACGGCTCGGACATGGACGAGAGCACCACCCCCCTGGAGGTGGGGCTGGGATGGCTGGTGCACCTGGAGATGCCCAAGGCGTTCATCGGCCGGGAGGTGCTCGAACGGCAGAGCGCCGAGGGCGTGAGTCGGAAGCTGGTGGGGCTGGAGCTGCAGGGGCGCGCCATCCCCCGCCACGGCTATCCGGTGCTGGCCGCCGGCGCCGCGGCCGGCAGCAGCCCCGTGGGCACGGTGACCAGCGGCGGCTGGGCGCCGACGCTGGAGCGGGGCATCGCCCTGGCGAGCGTGCCGGCGGATCTGGCCCGGCTTGGCACGGAGCTGGCGGTGGAGATCCGTGGCCGGGCCGAACCGGCCACGGTGGTGAAGCGGCCTTTCTACCGGCGCTGACGCCACAACAGCCCGGCGCTGACGCCACAACAGCCCGGCGCTGACGCCAAAACAGCCCGGCATGACCGGGTGGGACAATCGCCGCTTGCACGGGGGATCTCAGATGCGCAGCCACGGATGCGGCGACCTGCGCCAGGACGCCAGCGGCCAGGCGGTGCAGCTGTGCGGCTGGGTGGACCGGCGCCGTGACCACGGCGGCGTGATCTTCATCGACCTGCGCGACCGCAGCGGAACCGTGCAGATCACCGTGGACCCGGACCAGGGGGACGAGGCCTTCGCCGTGGCCGAGCACCTGCGCAACGAGACCGTGATCCAGGTGAGCGGCACGGTGCGGCCGCGACCGGCCGAATCGATCAACACCAGACTGGCCACCGGCCATGTGGAGGTGCTGGCCGGCGCCATCACCGTGCTCAATGCGGTGAAGGGCAACCTGCCCTTCCCGGTGTCGGTGCACGACGAGGAGAACACCCGCGAGGACCTGCGACTGCGCCACCGCTATCTGGATCTGCGCCGCGAGCGCATGAACGCCAACCTGCGCCTGCGCCACCGGGCCGTGCAGGCGATGCGGCGCTACCTGGAGGATGCCGGCTTCATCGAGGTGGAGACGCCGGTGCTCACCCGCTCCACCCCCGAAGGCGCCCGCGACTACCTGGTGCCGTCCCGGGTGTGCGGCGGCGAGTGGTTCGCCCTGCCCCAGTCGCCCCAGCTGTTCAAGCAACTGCTGATGGTGGGCGGCCTGGAGCGCTACTACCAGATCGCCCGCTGCTTCCGCGACGAGGACCTGCGGGCCGACCGCCAGCCGGAGTTCACCCAGCTGGACATGGAGATGAGCTTCATGGAGCAGGAGCAGATCCTGGCGCTCAACGAGGGCCTGATCGCCGGCATCTGGAAGGCGGTGAAGGGCATCGAGCTGCCGCGGCCCTTCCCCCGCCTCACCTGGCACGAGGCCATGGAGCGCTACGGCACCGACCGGCCCGACACCCGCTACGGCCTGGAGCTCACCGACGTGAGCGACATCGTGGCGGACATGGGCTTCAAGGTGTTCTCGGGCGCCGTCCAAGCGGGCGGATCGGTGAAGGCCATCGCCGTGCCCGGCGGCAACGAGGCCATCAGCAACGTGCGCATCAAGCCCGGCGGCGATGTGTTCAGTGAGGCCCAGGCGGCCGGCGCCGGCGGCCTGGCCTTCATCCGCGTGCGCGAGGGCGGCGAGATCGACACGATCGGCGCCATCAAGGACAACCTCTCCGAGGAGAAGAAGACCGAGCTGCTGGCTCGCACCGGCGCCCAGCCCGGCAGCCTGCTGCTGTTCGGCGCCGGCGACACCGCCACGGTGAACAAGGCCCTCGACCGGGTGCGCCAGTACCTGGCCCGCGAACTGGGCCTGATCAAGCCCGAGCGCGAGAACGACGCCTGGAACTTCCTCTGGGTGGTGGACTTCCCGATGTTCGAGTTCAACGCCGACGAGAACCGCCTCGAGGCCCTGCACCATCCCTTCTGCGCCCCCAACCCGGCCGACCTCGGCGACGATCCGTCCGCCTGGGCCGACACCCTGCCCACGGCCCGCGCCCAGGCCTACGACCTGGTGCTCAACGGCCTGGAGCTGGGCGGCGGCTCGCTGCGCATCCACGACTCGGCCCTGCAGCGCCAGGTGCTACAGACCATCGGTCTGCCGGCCGAGGAGGCCGAGCGCCAGTTCGGCTTCCTGATGGAGGCCCTCGACATGGGTGCCCCGCCCCACGGCGGCCTGGCCTACGGCGTGGACCGGATCGTGATGCTGCTGGCCGGCGAGGAGTCGATCCGCGACACGATCGCCTTCCCCAAGACCCAGCAGGCCCGCTGCCTGCTCACTCAGGCCCCGGCGGGCGTGAGCGAGCGCCAGCTGGAGGAGCTGCACGTGGCCAGCACCTGGAGCGACGAGGAGGCCTGAGGCAGACCCAGGCCCGGGCCTGCGGCCAGGACGCGACAGAGGGCCGCGGTCGCAGCGTCGCTGGACCGATCCAGCCCTGACTTGCTAAAACGGAGTCACTACGAGTTAGGCAGCCATGGCACCTGTCACCGCCCCCCCGATCGACATCGGCATCCCCGAGGCCCAGCGCCAGAAGATCGCCGAAGGCCTCGGCCGCGTGCTCGCCGACAGCACCGTGCTCTACGCCAAGACCCACGGCTTCCACTGGAACGTCACCGGGCCGATGTTCAACACGCTCCATCTGATGTTCATGGAGCAGTACACCGAGCTCTGGAACGCCCTCGACGAGATCGCCGAGCGCATCCGTGCCCTCGGCTGCCCCGCACCCTTCGGCGGCAGCACCTACAGCGGCCTCTCCTCCATCCCCGAGACCCACGGCATCCCCGCCGCCCTGGAGATGGTGCGCGAGCTGGTGCAGGGTCATGAGGCCGTGGCCCGCACCATCCGCAGCGTGTTCAGCGTGGCCGAGGAAGCCAACGACCAGCCCACTGCCGATCTGCTCACCCAGCGGCTGCAGATCCACGAGAAGACCGCCTGGATGCTGCGCAGCCTGCTGGAGGGGTGATGCCCGACGGGGTGCCTGGGGTCGGCCGGTGCGCCCGGGGGGCTGGCAACACCGGCCTCTCACCCGGCACCCCGACGGGAGCGAAAGCCCTCAGCAGGCGGGGGTGGTGG
>JALOOQ010000090.1 GCA_025454305.1 Cyanobium sp. Prado107 | reverse complement strand
GCACCGGCCTCAGGAACACCGGCGCCTCGCGGCCGCCCCGCAGCACCAGGCGCCGCCCATCGGAGTCGAGCTGCCAGCGGCCGATGTCGTCGAAGCCGCCCTCCGGGTCGCGGTTCAGATACGTCTGGCGCAGCTGGAAGGTGCCGTCGGGCACCAGATCCACGTGCCAGCGGACCGGGCCCGAGGCCCCCGGGATGTCGCCCACCCAGCTGGCCGGCAGCGGCCCCAGCGCCTTCTGCACCGGCCTGTCCTTCCGGGCCAGGGCGGGCCCCGCCGCGCCGAGCAGCAGCAGGCTCAGGGTCATGCCTGTGGGAATGGCCGCGCGGCGGACGCCGGGGGCCCGGAGGCGATGGGGAAGGGTCTGCAGGGGCATGGGTGTGGCTGTGATGCGTGGGGTGGAGGCGGGGCAGTGGCCAGGGACCCCGCCAGGGACAACCAGCGTGCGCCCACTTTTGCAGTGTTGACGCAGATGCCGAATTCAGCAAGCCAGGTGCTTTCTTGCGGGCAATGCTGGTGGCGTGGAGTGGCGATGGCTGGGATCCCGTGATGGCCGGTTGGCCCTCCGCGGAAGCCAACGGAGTGATCGACAATGCTGTGAGTCGATGTAACGGTTTGACCTGTTGCTGGGTTGTCCCACTGTTGTTCTGCCGATGGTTGCTCCTAGGATTGGGTCAGTGTCGATGAGGTCGAGCGATGAGCAATCAGATTAAGGGCTCCTATTTAGATCTGGGCGCCGCCGAGCCGGGCCGCTCACGGCATGAGTGGGAAAACCAAGGCGCCTTTGCGGCGATCAAGCGCAATGGATCAGTCGTCGCCTGGGGGCGCGCGCAAGATGGCGGATCGCTTGTTCCTGAAATCCGCAATCTGGCATCCCCTGCTGTCGATATCTTTACCAACAGGCATGGTTTTGCTGCCTTGCTTGACAATGGTTCAGTCGTTACATGGGGACAGGATTCCAAGGGCGGAGACAGCAGCGCTGTTCGCTCCAGTCTTCAAGATGGCGTGATCCGTATATTTTCAACCCGCCGCGCCTTTGCAGCCCTGAAGGATGGCGGGTCGGTGGTGACATGGGGAAAGCCTGATGAGGGCGGAGACAGCAGACTTGTCGCCAGCCAGTTGCAGAGCGGAGTTAGGAATATCTATACAACGTCAACATCCATGGCCGCTCTCAAGCGAGGTGGTCA
This sequence comes from Cyanobium sp. Prado107, assembly GCA_025454305.1. Classification (GTDB taxonomy): domain Bacteria; phylum Cyanobacteriota; class Cyanobacteriia; order PCC-6307; family Cyanobiaceae; genus NIES-981. The sequence continues at coordinate 16,392 of JALOOQ010000090.1, read as the reverse complement.
GGTGGTGACGTGGGGTTTGTCAACAGTGGACCCACGCAGCGAAGAGCTTGGTGGGCCGATTGATACGGGTGAGCCGAGAGGTGGAGACAGCTCTAAAGTGGCTGACCTTATCAGCTCGGGTGTCACTGAAATCTATTCAACACGTTATGCCTTTGCGGCGCTGAAGCGCAGAGGAAAGCTCGTGACATGGGGGGACTCTCTGCGAGGTGGAGATAGCTCCGATGTTGAGAGCAAGCTCGCAAGAGGTGTCCAATCAGTTGCTTCAACTGGATATGCTTTTGCTGCCTTAAAAAGGTCTGGTTCAGTTGTTACATGGGGCTTGAAAAAGCTTGGTGGGGATAGCTCGAGTGTGACCGATCAGCTCTCGGGCAAGGTGGAACAAATTTTTTCTGCCCGCTATGCATTCGCAGCGCTTCGCAAAGATGGATCTGTGGTCACTTGGGGTGACGCGAAGCGAGGCGGAGACAGTTCCAGGGTGCGAGATGATCTGCGGTCTGGAGTTGCAACTGTTTTTTCAACTCGCTATGCCTTTGCAGCCCTCAAGGAGGATGGCTCGGTCGTCACATGGGGGAAGTCGTCCAGTGGTGGCAACAGTTCCGCTGTCAAGGATGAGCTGTCAGACGGTGTCGAGTCTCTTTATTCAACAAGGAACGCTTTTGCTGCTCTGAAGGAGGACGGATCCGTGGTTTCCTGGGGCCAGTCTGACTATGGAGGTGACTCTCGTAGAGTTAGGCGCTTGCTTCGGGATGATGTTGTTGATGTCTATACAACTGGTTATGCTTTTGCGGCATTGAAAGCCGATGGCTCCGTCGTCACCTGGGGGAGCAAGGAGCGTGGTGGCGACAGCCGGGATGTCGCCCAGTCGCTTCGCGAAAATGTGGCTACAATTTCAAATCCTTATCGTCTCGAATTCAGTCAAAGGAGCTCGCTAGCCAGTCCTCGAATTGACCAGCTCACTGGCCACCGTGATCGACCAGATATTTTTATGTGGAAGAATCCTCTGTGGAGTACGATTGACAATCTGGATGTCGTGACTAACTTTGAATCGATCGACCGTATTTCGGTTGGCGACCAATCGTTCGATGCAAACATCGAACGCTACTCAGGCAGGGCCAAGCGACTGAATGCGAATCAAATCGATCGGGCTTTGGGCGGGTCTGACTTTCTTCCGGGCCAGGTGGCGGCAATCCGTGTAGATGATTATACCAGCAGCTTTGTCGTCGTCAATAACAATATTCCTGGGTTTCAAGCATCTGAAGATACAATTATTGCGTTAAGCGGCTACAGAATTGATGCCATGAATCCAGTGGTTGTTGTTTGAGCGAAGTCCGAGAGGGCTTCATGCGAACCTACGGACGACCCTGTTCTCCTGCCCCGCCTGAACTTCACCGCCGGCTCCTGAGTTGGTGTGACGCCAACGGGCGCCACACGCTTCCCTGGAAGCGGCTGTCCGATGGCCGCAGCCCCGGTCCGGGAGAGGCGCCGGATCCCTGCCCGATCTGGATGGCCGAGGTGATGCGAGCAGCCAGACAACTCTGCCGCCACTGTTCTGCCCGGGTTTGCCATTGGATTGGGGGCGAGGCCGTCACACAGCGCTGAATGTGCTCGTGCATGGCTCATGCGGCTCAGGATGGCCCCGGTTGCTTGTGCACTCCCGGCCATCCGGGCGATCCTGAGCTCCGAGGCGTCCCATGACCCCAGCACCCATCTCCACGACCACCAGCGATCTCGCCGCCATTGGCGAAGAGCAGCTGTGCGCCATGGCGATTGAGATTCGCGCCGAGTTCCCCGGTGCGAGGAGAGCGTGTTCGGCTCGCGTGCGCGTGGCGAGCCCCGGCCCGATTCTGATGAGGATCTGCTGATCACCGCCCCGGATGCCTGACTGGCGCAGCAGGACCGCTTCGCGCTGCTGGGGCGCCTGTGGGGCGCAGCCTGGCCCACCACCACATCCCCGTCGATCTGCTCTTGTATTCCAGCAGTCAGGTGGAGGAACGCAGCAGCTGGCGCGGCCAAGTGATCGCCAGAGCCTGTCGGCAGGGACGGTTGGTTGATGACCAACCCTGAAGCACTGCAGATGCTGCGAATTGCCTGCACCGATCTGAAGGCGGCGCGAGCGTTGCAGGACGACGACATCGATGAGGCCAGCTGGGATGAGGCCAGCTGGGGCTTTCACCTTCAGCAGGTGGTGGAGAGGCGCTCAAGGCCTGGTTGTTCCACCTCGGCGACGATCCTCCCCTGATCCACAACCTGATAACCCTGCTGGAGAGGATCGCACGAGCTGGCGCCGACGCGGAGGCCTTTCGTTGCCTGGAGGCCTTCACGGTCTTCAAGTGCAGTTCCGCTACGACGCCGATCCCGAGCCGATGGGCCTGGATCGTGCCCACTGGTTGCGCTGCGCCGAGCAGCTGGTTGCGTCTGTGGCGTCCCTGATCGGCAGCTGAGCCCAACGCCTGCGGCGGATCCCCGCGTTCCTGCCAGACGCGCCAGACTCCGCTGCGCTGGAAAGACCACCCATTCCCCGGACTCCTGCGCTGGAGGCTGACCTGAGCAGACTGAGCGCTCGCGCGCTCGAGCTGCGCCGCCGGCTGCTCAGCTGGTGGGAGGCCCACGGCCGCCACACGATTCCCTGGAAACGGCTGCCCGATGGCAGCAGGCCGGAGCAGGGAGAGGCCCTGGATCCCTACCCGATCTGGGTGGCCGAGGTGATGCTCCAGCAGACCCGGCTGCAGGTGGCGCTGCCCTACTGGCAGCGCTGGATGGCCGCCCTCCCTGCCCTTGAAGCCCTGGCGGCGGCCCGGGAGCACGACGTGCTGCTGCTCTGGCAGGGCCTGGGCTACTACTCCCGCGCCCGGCGTCTGCAGCAGGGGGCGCGGCAGTTGCAGGCGCTTGCGGAGCACAACGAGGCGCGCACCGCAGACCCCTGGCCCCGCACCCTCGAGGGCTGGCTGGCGCTGCCGGGGATCGGCCGCAGCACCGCCGGCAGCATCCTCTCCTCGGCCTTCGATCTGCCCTTCGCGATCCTCGACGGCAACGTCAAGCGGGTGCTGGCGCGGCTGGTCGCCAGCCCGCGGCCGCCGGCGCGGGAGCTCAAAGGGTTCTGGCAGCTGAGCGAGTCGCTGCTGGATCCGCGGCGGCCCCGGGAGTTCAACCAGGCGCTGATGGACCTGGGCGCCACCGTCTGCACGCCCCGCAATCCCAGCTGCGGCGCCTGTCCCTGGCAGCGGCACTGCGCTGCCTACGCTGCCGGCGACCCCACCGCCTTCCCCGTGAAAGAAGCGCCCCGCGAACTGCCGTATCAGGTGATCGGCGTGGGGGTGGTGCTCAACGGCGCCGGGGAGGTGCTGATCGACCAGCGCCTCAACGAAGGCCTGCTGGGCGGACTCTGGGAGTTTCCCGGCGGCAAGCAGGAGCCGGGCGAGGCGATCGAAGCCACCATCGCCCGCGAGCTGCGGGAGGAGCTGGCGATCGAGGCCGGGGTGGGCGAGCAGCTGATCGTGGTGGACCACGCCTACAGCCACAAGAGGCTGCGCTTCATGGTGCACCTGTGCACCTGGCTGAGCGGAGAGCCCCGCCCGCTGGCGGCCCAGCAGGTGCGCTGGGTGCGTCCCGAGCAGCTGGGCGACTTCCCCTTCCCCGCCGCCAACGCCCGCATCATTGCGGCGCTGCACGAGCGGCTGGGGCTCGAAGCGTCGGCTGCTGACGCCGCCGCCGCCTTGCCCCACCCTGAGGAGAGCCGCCCGGCCGCCTGATGGCCCCCGCAAGCTCCGGTCCGCCGCGGGTGCTCTGCCTGGGCGAGGCGCTGGTCGACCGCCTCGGGCCACCCGGCGGAGATCCGGCCCGCGATGGTCCCTGCGCCGATCGCCTCGGCGGCGCCCCCGCCAACGTGGCCTGCGCCCTGGCGCGGCTCGGCACCACCAGCGCCTTCCTGGGCCGGCTGGGCCGCGATGCCATCGGCGAGGCCTTCCGCCAGCTCTTCGCCGAGCGGGGCGTGAACACCGCCGCCCTGCAGCTGGACCCCCGGCGGCCCAGCCGGATCGTGCTGGTGCGACGCGACGCCTGCGGCGAGCGCAGCTTCGGGGGGTTCGCGGGCGATCGGGGTGAGGGCTTCGCGGACGAGGCACTCGCGGCCGGTGAGCTGTCTGCCGCACTCGGGCCCCTGCTGGCGGCGGCGCGCTGGCTGCTGGTGGGCACCATCCCCCTCGCCTCGCCCGCCGCGGCGTCAGCCCTGCGGCTCACCCTCCGGCAGGCCGCGGCGGCCCGCGTACCCCTCGCCCTCGATGTCAACTGGCGACCCACCTTCTGGGATCCGGCCAGCGATCCCGCCGCGGGTCCCGGCCCGTCTGAACGCGCCGCCATGGAGCCGCTGCTGCGCCAGGCGGCGCTGATCAAGTGCGCCCGCGAGGAGGCCGAGTGGTTGTTCGGCAGCGCCGATCCGGCCGTCGTGAGCGCCGCCCTGCCGCAGCGGCCGGCGGTGCTGGTGAGCGATGGCGCGGCGCCGCTGCGCTGGTGGCTGGGAGGGTCAGCCGGGGAACTGCCGGCCTTCAGCGTGCCGGTGGTCGACACCACCGGTGCAGGCGATGCCCTCACGGCCGGTCTGCTGCACGGACTGGTGGCCGATCCCGGGCTGCTCACCCCCGGTGCCCCCGGTGCCGCAGGCGATGCCCCGGCAGAGGCTGAGGCCGGTGCGGTGCGTGAGCTGATGCGCTTCGCCAGTGCCTGCGGGGCCCTGGTGTGCCAGGGGGCCGGGGCCATCGACCCCCAGCCCACGGCGGCCCAGGTGGCCGACTTTCTGGCGTCTCACTGAGGGGCGGCTCACAGCGGGGTGGTTCCCCGTGGCGCGGCGGTGGTGAGCCATGCGATCCGGCCGGCCTCCGGATCGTTCCCGTCGGCCAGCTCCAAGGCCACCAGCCAGGCGCCTGCGGGGGGGCTGCTCAGCCGTTCGGGCCACTCCACCGCCAGCAGGGCGCCGAGGGCGAGGGCCTCCTCCTCCTCCTGGGCCAGCAGTTCGTCGGCGGCGGCCGGCTGCTCCAGACGGTAGAGATCGAGGTGCACCAGAGCCGTTGGGCTGCCGTCGGGCAGCACCCCCGCGTAGTGCTGGGCCAGGGCGAAGGTGGGGCTGGTGATCGGCTCGGCGATGCCCAGGCCCTCGGCCAGGCCCTGCACCAGGCAGGTCTTGCCGGCACCGAGATCCCCCCGCAACAGCAGGGTCGGCGGGGAAGCCGTGGCGCTGCCGGGGGCGGGATCGCCCTCGGGGGCCAGCCACTGCCGAGCCAGCTCCCGCCCAAGGGCGCGGGTGGCGGCGGCATCGGCCAGGAACGCGCTGCGTGTCTGCATCCCGGTAGATTGCCCCCACGCGAGCCCGAAGCCTCGGCGTCTCCGCAGAACTTTCAACCCCCTCCTCGGTGCCGGTCTGTCCCGCCGAGAAGGTCACCGTTTCCGGAGAACAACCCATGGTGGCGACCCCCGCCGCGACGTCCTCTGCGGCCAGCCTGCAGAGCACCAGTTCCTATGTGATCGCCGATCTCTGCCTGGCCGACTGGGGCCGCAAGGAGATCGCCATCGCCGAAACCGAGATGCCGGGCCTGATGGCCCTGCGCGAGAAATTCGGCGCCGAGCAGCCTCTCCGGGGCGCCCGCATCGCCGGCTCGCTGCACATGACGATCCAGACGGCCGTTCTGATCGAGACCCTGACGGCCCTCGGCGCCGAGGTGCGCTGGGCGAGCTGCAACATCTTCTCCACCCAGGACCACGCCGCAGCCGCCATTGCCGCCGCCGGCATCCCCGTGTTCGCCTACAAGGGCGAGAGCCTGGATGAGTACTGGGCCTTCACCCACCGCATCCTCGAGTGGGGCGACGGCGGCACGCCCAACATGATCCTCGACGACGGCGGCGACGCCACCGGTCTGGTGATGCTGGGCACCAGGGCCGAGAGCGATCCCTCGGTGCTCGACCACCCCGCCAACGAGGAGGAGACCGCTCTCTTCCGTTCAATCCGTCAGAAACTGGCTGCCCAGCCCGGCTTCTACTCGCGCATCAAGGCCGCCATCCAGGGCGTCACCGAGGAGACCACCACTGGCGTGGCGCGTCTGTATCAGATGCAGAAGGCCGGTGATCTGCCCTTCCCGGCGATCAACGTCAACGACTCGGTGACCAAGAGCAAGTTCGACAACCTCTACGGCTGCCGCGAATCGCTGGTGGACGGCATCAAGCGCGCCACCGACGTGATGGTGGCCGGCAAGGTGGCCCTGGTGCTGGGCTACGGCGATGTCGGCAAGGGTTCGGCCCAGTCGCTGCGCGGCCTCGGCGCCACCGTGATGATCGCCGAGATCGATCCGATCTGCGCCCTGCAGGCGGCCATGGAGGGCTACCGCGTGGTGCGTCTCGACGATGTGGTGGCAGACGTGGACATCTTCGTGACCGCCACCGGCAACTTCCAGGTGATCCGCCACGAGCACCTGATCCGGATGAAGGATCAGGCGATCGTGTGCAACATCGGTCACTTCGACAACGAGATCGACGTGGCCTCGCTGAAGCAGTACACCTGGGACACCATCAAGCCCCAGGTGGATCACATCACCCTGCCCAGCGGCAACCGCATCATCCTTCTGGCCGAGGGCCGGCTGGTGAACCTGGGCTGCGCCACCGGCCACCCCAGCTTCGTGATGAGCAACTCGTTCACCAACCAGGTGCTGGCCCAGATCGAGCTGTTCAGCAAGGGCGATCAGTACGCCAACGAGGTGTACGTGCTGCCCAAGCACCTCGATGAGATGGTGGCCCGCCTGCACCTCGAGAAGATCGGCGCCCGGCTCACCGAGCTCACGCACGAGCAGGCCGCCTACATCAACGTGCCGGTGGAGGGGCCGTACAAGAGCGAGCACTACCGCTATTGAGGTGCCGCCGCCTGGTCAGCCCGCGTCGGGCGGCCACCGGCCTGCGGCCGGACGCCGCCCTCAGGCGGGCTGACCAGGCGTGGACCAGACGGGCGGGCGGTTCCGGCAGTCCACTGATCCTGAGGTCTCAGATTTGTGGCGGTCTTTGCCGTGCGCCTTCCCCTGGCGCCGGCACAGGCCCGGCAGCCAAGCCAACTCCCAGTTCGCCGAGGGGCGCCGATGGGCTGAGCCGGCCGTCGCGTCAGCGCTGCCGGCGACCCCATCAGCGCTCCACGGGGCAAGCGCTCAGAAGGGCACCTCCTCCTCGCTGGGCTCCCCGCCCCCGAAGCCGCCGCCACCGCCGAAGCTGCCGCCGGCCATGGCCTCGCTGTCGCGCTTGGAGCCCAGCAGTTCCAGCCGGTCCACGCGGATCACCGGCTTGGTGCGCTCCTCGCCGCTGCTGCGGTCGGTCCAGCGGTCGAGCTTGAAGCTGCCGATGATGCCCAGCAGGGAGCCCTTGCGCACATAGTCGGCTGCCACCTGGGCCTGCTTGCCCCAGATCTCGAGGTTGAACCAGTCGGGCTCGTCGTCGCGGCTGCGGCGGTTCACGGCCAGGGTGAGGTTGGCCACCATGCTGCCGGATTCGAAGTAGCGCACCTCAGGGTCGCGGCCGGCCCGGCCCACCAGGGTGATGGAGTTGACGCCCATGGCGTGTGTCCTCGTTCGTAGGGATCAATGATGGGGCAGCCGGGGCCGGAGGTCGGTCCGAGGCGCCACCGTTGATCCAGTGCCACCGCCGGGGTGGGGCCGTAACACCCACCTATGATTCGGCGCCTGCCGGCCCGTTGCTGCCACGTGTTCTTCCGTCGCTTTCAGTTCTCCCGCGACATCGGCATCGACCTGGGAACGGCCAACACCCTGATGTACGTGTCCGGCAAGGGCATCGTGCTGCAGGAGCCCTCGGTGGTGGCCCTCGATCTGGAGAAGGGCGTGCCCCTGGCCGTGGGCAATGAGGCCAAGATGATGCTCGGCCGCACCCCCGGCAACATCCGGGCCGTGCGCCCCCTGCGCGATGGCGTGATCGCCGACTTCGACGCCGCCGAGCAGATGATCAAGACCTTCATCCAGAAGGGCAACGAAGGGCGCGGCATCGTGGCCCCCCGGCTGGTGATCGGCATTCCCAGCGGCGTCACCGGTGTGGAGCGCCGCGCCGTGCGCGAGGCCGGCCTGGCCGGCGCCCGCGAGGTGCACCTGATCGATGAGCCGGTGGCGGCCGCCATCGGTGCCGGTCTGCCGGTGACGGAGCCGGTGGGCACGATGATCGTGGACATCGGCGGCGGCACCACCGAGGTGGCGGTGCTCAGCCTCGGCGGCACCGTGCTCAGCGAATCAGTGCGGGTGGCCGGCGATGAGCTCAGCGATGCCATCGGCGTGTACCTCAAGAAGGTGCACAACCTGGTGGTGGGGGAACGCACCGCCGAGGACATCAAGATCCGCATCGGCTCGGCCTTCCCCGACGATGCCCACGACGAGACCTCCATGGACGTGCGCGGTCTGCACCTGCTCTCCGGCCTGCCGCGCACCATCAACGTGCGCGCCGGCGACATCCGCGAGGCGATGGCCGAACCGCTGAACGTGATCGTGGAGGCGGTGAAGCGCACACTCGAACGCACCCCCCCCGAGCTGGCGGCCGACATCGTCGACCGCGGGATCATGCTCGCCGGCGGCGGCGCCCAGGTGCGCGGCATCTCCGACCTGATCAGCCACGAGACCGGCATCCTCACCCATGTGGCCGAGGAGCCACTGCTGTGCGTGGTGCAGGGCTGCGGCATGGTGCTGGAGGACTACAAGCGTCTCGAGCGGGTGCTCGACACCCCTGACTTCGTGCGCCAGCTCGCCTGATCCCCATGCAGTCGCCGGGCCGCAGGCTGCGCCTCCCGCCGCTGCGTCTGGTCATCGCGGCCTGGCCCTGGCTGCTGGTGCTGGCGGCCCTGGTGGGTGTGCGGCTCAGCAAGGGGGCGTTCCTCAGTGACGCCTATGCGCTGCTCAGCCGACCCTTCTGGCCGGGCAGTGCCCAGTCGGAATGGCTGCAGGCGGCCCAGGACCTCGACCAGCAGGCCCGCCTGGATCAGCTGGAGGCCGACAACAGCCGGCTGCGGGACATGCTGGAGCTCCAGAGCACCGCGGGCGGGCTGCTCAGCGCCCCGGTGATCTCCCGTCAGAGCCAGGGCTGGTGGCAGCAGCTGGTGATCGGCCGCGGCTCCCTGCACGGGGTGGCCAGCGGCGCGGCGGTGCTGGCCCCGGGCGGCCTGCTGGGCCGGGTGGGCAGCGTCACCCCCGCCACAGCCACCGTGACCCTGCTCACCGATACCTCTAGCCGCGTGGGGGTGTGGGTGGGCCGGGTGCAGCATCACGGGATGCTGGTGGGGCTGGGCACCGACCGCCCGATGCTGCGCTTCATCCAGCAGGACGTGGGCGTGCGGCCCGGTGACGTGGTCACCACGTCCCCCGCCAGCACCCTGCTGCCGCCGAATCTCACCGTGGGCGTGGTGCAGAGCGTCAATGACCGGGCGGTGCCGGCCCCCGAGGCGGTGGTGCAGCTGAGCGCCCCGGTGGAGGCGATCGACTGGGTTCAGGTGCGGGTGCGGGCCCAGTGAGCGGCCTGATGCGCCAGCCCTGGACCGCGCTCAGCGCCCTGCTGGTGCCGCTGCTGGTGCTGGCCGCCCTGCCTCCCCTGCGCCTGGCCGGGGTGCCTCCCAGCTGGGCGGTGCTGTGGCTGCTTCCCTGGGCACTGGTGGATGGGCCGGTGTCGGGGGGCCTCCTGGGGGCGGCCCTGGGCCTGATGCTCGACGGTCTCCATGCCGGTCCCCTCACCCAGCTGCCGGCGCTGGTGCTGCTGGGCTGGTGGTGGGGCCGGCTCGGACGCCGGGCAGCGCCCATCGAGCGGAGCTTCAGCCTCGGCCTGCTGGCCCTGCTGGGCACCGCCCTGCTGGGGGGCTCACTGTGGCTGCAGCAGCTCTGGTGGGGGCAGCCGGGCCCCGCGGCCCTGCACACCCTGCTGGCCCAGACGCTGCTCACGGCCCTGCTGGCGCCCATGCTGTGCTCGCTGCAACTGCTGCTCTGGCGCAAGCTGGCGCCCGGGTTGCGCAGCTGACCCGACGACGATGTCCAGCGAGTCGATGAGCGAGCCGAAGCGCAGCCGCATGGCATCCCCCCCCATCCCGCGCCGTCGGATGCTGCGCCTGCTGGCCGCGGCGGGGGGATCGGCCGCCCTGGCCGCCTGCGGCCGGCCCGGCGGGGGGAACGGCGGCCGGCGCGAGCTCAACGTCTGGACCCTCGATCTGGCGCCGCGCTTCAACGACTACATGGGCGGCGTCATCGCCGCCTGGGAGAGCCGCAACCCCGGGGTGCGGGTGCGCTGGACCGATGTGCCCTGGGGATCGGTGGAGCGCAAGCTGCTGGCCTCGGTGTTCGCCCGCACCGCTCCCGACCTGGTGAATCTGAACCCTCCCTTCGCCGCCAATCTGGCCAGCAAGGGTGGACTCCTCGATCTGACCCCCCTGGTGTCCGCCGAGGTGGAGCAGAGCTACCTGCCGGCCATCTGGGAGGCGGGCGGCCAGGACGGGGCCCAGTTCGCTCTGCCCTGGTATCTGACGGCCCGGATCGCCATGGTCAATCGCCGGCTGCTGCGGCAGGCCGGCAGCAGCGCTCCCCCCCGGCGGTGGCGGGAGGTGCCGGCCTGGGCCGAGGCGGTGCGGGAGCGCACGGGCCGCTACGCCCTGTTCATGACCGTGGTACCGGACGACTCCGCCGAGCTGCTGGAAACCCTGGTGCAGATGGGCGTGCAGCTGCTCGACGGCCGCCGCCGCGCCGCCTTCAACAGTCCCGCCGGCCGGGAGGCGTTCCGCTTCTGGAGCGAGCTCTACCGCCGCGAGCTGCTGCCGCGGGAGGTGGTGAGCCAGGGATTCCGCCGCGCCATCGAGCTCTATCAGTCGGGTGACCTGGCGCTGGTGGCCACCGGCCCGGACTTCCTGCGCAACCTTCAGACCAACGCTCCGGGCATCGCCCGCGACACCGCTCCCTTCCCGCCGATCACCGGTGATGACGACGCGGCCAACGTGGCGGTGATGAACCTGGTGGTGCCGCGCCAGAGCGCCATGGCCGCCGAGGCGGTGAGCTTCGGGGTGTTCCTCACCGATGCCGCCAACCAGCTGGCCTTCGCCGAGGAGGCCCGGGTGCTGCCCTCCTCCCGCCAGGCCCTCAGCCGGCTGGAGGCTGCACTGGCACGACCGGCCGGCGGCGATCCGGCCAGCCAGCTGGTGGAGCAGGCCAGGCTCCTCTCCGCCCGCACCCTTCGGCGCGCGCGGGTGCTGGTGCCGGCCATCCCCGGCATCAAGCGCCTGCAGGCGATCGTCTACACCCAGCTCCAGCGGGCGATGCTCGGCCAGGTGGACAGCGACCGGGCCCTGGCCGAGGCGGAACGGGAGTGGAACCGCTACGCCGAGGCCCGCTGGCCCTGAGACGGGCCTGCGCTTTTCAGCACAAATCCTTAAATCTGGGCCCATTGACGGTCCCTGTGCTGTCCGTTCCGTGACTGGAGGGTGGATTGAAAGGTAGGGTTGCGAAACTTCACACCGTTGGAGCTTTGCGCATGCCCTCGGCGGACAGGTCGACCCAACAGGCCGAACCCAGGGCTGCCGAACCCAGGGCCGGGGAACCCATGACCGGAGAACCCAAGGCCACGGTGCTCGTGGTGGACGACGAGGCCGCCGTCCGCCGGGTGCTGCTGATGCGCCTGCAGCTGGCCGGATACCGGGTTGTCTGCGCCGAGGACGGTGAGGAGGCTCTCGCCCTCTTCCACCAGGAGCAGCCCGACCTCGTGGTGCTCGACGTGATGCTGCCCAAGCTCGACGGCTTCGCCGTGTGCCGCCGGCTGCGGGCCGAATCGTGCGTGCCGATCATCTTCCTCTCGGCCCTCGACGCCATCGCCGAGCGGGTTTCAGGACTGGATCTGGGCGCCGACGACTACCTGCCCAAGCCCTTCAGCCCCAAGGAGCTGGAGGCCCGCATCGCCACGATCCTGCGGCGGGTGGGCCGGGGCTCGGCCGGCAGCGAGCCGCGGGAGGTGCCCAGCGGCAACGGCGTGCTGCGGGTGGGGGATCTGGTGGTGGACACCAACCGCCGCCAGGTGACCCGCGACGGCGACCGCATCGCCCTCACCTACACCGAGTTCAGCCTGCTGGAACTGCTGTTCCGCGAGCCCGGCCGCGTGGTGCCCCGCGCCGAGATCCTCGAGCAGCTCTGGGGCTATCCCCCCCGCCGCGCCGCCGACCTGCGCGTGGTGGACGTGTACGTGGCGCGGCTGCGGGGCAAGCTCGAGCCCGATCCGCGCAACCCGGAGCTGATCCTCACCGTGCGCGGCACCGGCTACGCCTCCCAGCGCATGGGCGACGGCGGCATGGTCGCCGCCGGCTGAGCCCGGCTGACGCCCGCCTCGCCGGCCGCCGTCCTGCAGGATGGCTGCCTGCTGAGACCCCCCGTCCCCGTGTCGGAGCTGCGCGAAACCCGTCTGGAGAAGGCCGCTGCCCTGGCGCAACTGGGCCAGGCGCCCTATGCCCTGCGCTTCGAGCCCAGCCACCGCACCGCCGAGCTCCAGCACCTGCACGCCGACCTGCCCAATGGCCAGGAGCGCGATGTGGCCGTGGCGGTGGCCGGCCGGGTGATGACCCGGCGGGTGATGGGCAAGCTGGCCTTCTTCACCCTGGTGGATGAGAGCGGTCAGATCCAGCTCTATCTGGAGAAGGCCACCCTGGATGCGGCCCACCCCGATGCGTCCCCGCCCGGAGCCTTCGGCCAGATCACCTCGCTGGTGGACGCCGGCGACCTGATCGGCGTGAGCGGCAGCCTGCGGCGCACCGACCGCGGCGAGCTGTCGGTGAAGGTGACCGCCTGGCAGATGCTCAGCAAGGCCCTGCAGCCCCTGCCCGACAAGTGGCACGGCCTCGCCGATGTGGAGAAGCGCTACCGCCAGCGCTACCTGGACCTGATCGTCTCCCCCCACACCCGCGAGACCTTCCGCCGCCGCGCCCGGATGGTGAGCGCCATGCGCCGCTGGCTGGATGAGCGGGGCTTCCTGGAGATCGAGACGCCGGTGCTGCAGAGCGTGCCCGGCGGTGCCGATGCCCGCCCCTTCGAGACCCACCACAACGCCCTCGATCTGCCCCTCACCCTGCGCATCGCCACGGAGCTGCACCTCAAGCGGCTGGTGGTGGGCGGCTTCGAGCGGGTGTACGAGCTGGGCCGGATCTTCCGCAACGAGGGGGTGAGCACCCGCCACAATCCCGAGTTCACCTCGGTGGAGATCTACCAGGCCTATGCCGACTACCACGACATGCTGGAGCTCACCGAGCAGCTGATCGCGGCGGTGTGCGAGCAGGTGTGCGGCGGCACGCGCATCACCTACCAGGGCGAGGAGATCGATCTGACGCCCCCCTGGCGCCGGGCCACCATGCACGAGCTGGTGGAGCAGGCCTGCGGTCTGGATTTCCACGCCTTCGACACCCGCGAGCTGGCGGCCGCGGCCATGCGCGAGAAGGGGCTGCAGGTGCCGGAGCTGGCCGATTCGGTGGGCCGGCTGCTCACCGCAGCAAGGAGGGGCTGGTGGAGCGCTTCGAGCTGTTCATCGTGGGCCGCGAAACCGCCAATGCCTTCAGCGAGCTGATCGATCCGCTGGATCAGCGCCAGCGGCTGGAGGCCCAGCAGGCCCGCCGGGCCGCCGGCGATCTGGAGGCCCAGGGGGTGGACGAGGACTTCCTCCATGCCCTGGAGGTGGGCATGCCCCCCACGGGAGGGCTGGGCATCGGCATCGACCGGCTGGCGATGCTGCTCACCGACAGCCCCTCGATCCGCGACGTGATCGCCTTCCCGCTGCTGCGTCCGGAGCCCCGCGCCGAGGCCGCCGGGGAGGGCTGAGGGCCGCAATGGGATAATGGCTCCGGTAGCCGAACTTCCCCGCAGGGGCAACGATTCCATGAGTGGCGAGCGCGTAGGTTTTCGCTTCCAGCATGCGGATGCGGTCGTGAAGCGGAACCCCCAGGGCCGTTCGCGCCGTGGCTGGGTGATGGAACCCGTTGAGCAGACCACCAGCCGCGGCACCAAGATGCCGGCCTATCGCATCCGCTGGCGGGACAGCGAACGCCCCGAGATCGTGCTGCAGCACATGCTGATCGCCGACCCCGATCCCACGCCGCCGCCCGAGGGCGTCAGCCTGGTGCCGCCGGCGCCCAAGAAGTGAGCGGCGGCCGGCCTCGAACCGTTAGCTTCCCAGCTGCCTACTGGTTCTCTGCAGCCCTCTGAGGGCATAGGTCAGCGAGCCCAGGTGTTCCTTCACCGCCACGGTGCTCAGCTCCAGCGCGGCGGCATTCGGCAGCAGATCCAGCGCCAGGCTGGCCGCCGTGGCGCTGCCGAACTGGGTCCTGGCGGGCAGCTGGAAGTCGCTGGCGACTGGAATCACCTCCAGCCTCCCCTCCCGCCGGAACGTCTCCACGGCCCGGGGCAGGTGATAGGCGCTGGTGACCAGGAGAATGCGCCGCCAGCCCCGCCGCTCGGCCAGCTCGCCGATGTGCCGGGCCTCCTCGGCGGTGGTGCGCGAGAGGGGGTTGAGCAGGATGCGCTCCCTGGGCACGCCCAGCTCCACTGCCAGGTCCCTGGCCCAGTCGGCCTCCGGTGGCGCCGGATCGCCGCTGGTGAAACTCACCCGGCTGCCGCTGGTCACCAGCAGGGCCGTGGGCTGCCGGCGCCAGAGGCGCACGCCGGTGAGCAGCCGGTCGCCGCCTTCGGCCACCTCCACCCCCGCCCGCGGCGGCAGCGGCGGTCGCAGCCCGCCGCCCAGCACCACCACGGCGTCGGCCTGGGGCAGCTCGGCCGGCATCAGGGCCACGGCCCGTTCCTCCAGGCCCCAGATCAGCTGGCGGCTGGTGAGCGGCATGGCGAACAGCCAGATCACCCCCAGCCCGGCCCCCCCCAGCCAGGGCCCCCAGCGCCGCCTTCGGCCCAGCAGTCCCGCAACCCCCAGGGCCAGCCCCAGCCCGAGGGGATAGACCAGCAGCGGCAGCAGCTTGGAGAGCAGGAAACCCATTGTGACGCTGAGCGGCGAAGGTGACGGTGAACCGTCCGGCTCAGCCCCCGCCCTTGCTGCGGCGCATCCGCTCCAGCTCCTGCTGGGCCTCGAAGTCGGCCCAGGCCCGGTCCAGGTCGGTCTTCGGATCGGCGGCGGCGCTCCTGGGAACGCTGTCCGGTTCGGCCGGCGCGCTCAGTTCGGCCTCCACCTTGCGGAAGGCCACCCCCAGTTCGCCCAGGGCCTGCCAGCGGTCGCGGCCGCGGGCGCGCAGTTCGGCCACATGCAGCTCGGCCCGCTCCGCCAGCTCGGCGGCACCGGCGGCCCGGGCCCGCTCCACCCGCTGCTGCCACTCGCCGATCTCCCCGGCCAGATGCAGCAGTTCCGAGCGGGTCTGCTCGGCGCTGGTCTGCAGGTCGAGCCGGCGACGGCGCAGGCGCTGCAGGCGTTCCTGCCGCTCCTGCTGGCGCAGCAGCCGTTCCTGCTCGGGGTTGGCGCGCAGAAAGGAGTCGAGCTGCTGCTCGAGCTGCTGCTCCAGCCGGCTGAACCAGTCGCTGTCGGTCATGGCTGGGCGGGGGGCTCGTTGGCGCCGTCGTTGCCGCTGTCGCCGGCGGGGGTGGGGGCGCGGGTGATGAGCGGCGCCTCGATCTCCTCCTGCAGCGGGGTGATCGCCGCCTCCCTGGAGCGCAGCAGCAGCTGGGTGAGGCGGGCGATGCCGCCCTCGCCGAGATCCTGGCTGGCGATCTTCTCGAAGCTGGCGGCGTAGAGCTCCTCCAGCTGGGCAATCAGGCCTTCGCGCACGGCGCGCACGGCCTGGCGCTGGGCTTCCCTCGACATGGCGGCAACGGGGCGGGGCTCAGACCGAGTCTGCCTGGGCAGCACCGGCCTGGCCCAGCAGATGCAGCGACAGATCCCCGGCCGCGTCGCTCCAGCGCCTCAGCGGCCGCCAGCCCGCCGCCCCCGCCAGCCGCAGAAACGCTTCGGGGGTGTATTTCACGCTGTATTCGGTGATCAGCTCCTCCCCGGCGGCGAAGGTCCAGCGCCGTCCGGCCAGCTCCACCGTCTGCCGGCGCAGGCTCACCAGGGCCATGGCGACGCGGCTGTGCTGCGGCTGCCAGCGGGCCCGGTAGCGGAAGGTGGCGAGATCGAAGCTGCCGCCCAGGTCGCGGTTCAGGCGGGCCAGCAGGTTCATGGCGAAGGCCGCCGAAACGCCGGCGGCATCGTCGTAGGCGGCCTCCAGGCGCTCGGGGGCCTTGGGCTGGTCGATGCCGATCAGCAGCTGCCCGCCGGGGCCCAGCAGGCGGCGGAACTGCGTCAGCAGCGCCTGCGCCTCCGCCGGATCGAAGTTGCCGATCGAGCTGCCGGGGTAGAAGCCCAGCCGGCGGCGGCCCGCCAGTTCGGGCAGGG
>JALOOQ010000010.1 GCA_025454305.1 Cyanobium sp. Prado107 | reverse complement strand
TTCCTCCTGCCCCAGCGCGTGGCCCGCTTCGAGGCGTTCCTGGAGCGGCTGAGCCAGGAGACGGGTCTGGACACCTCCGGCATCGGCCGCATCAGCCCGCCCTGGACCTACCGGCTGCTGGCCCTGCTCAGTGGCCTGATGCTGGCGGGTGAACTGAGCTGGGGAATCACGCTGCTGTTCGGCCGCTGAGGTTCGCGGCTCAGGCGCTGAGGCTGCGCAACGAGGGAGTCGCCCGCTGAGGAGCCGCCGCCTCCCCATCGGAGAGCGTTTCGAGGCTGAAGCGGTAGCCCTGCTGACGCATGGTCTCGATGCCGCCACCCTCGCCCAGCCCGGCCTGCTCGAGCTTGCGGCGCAGGGTGAGCACCTGGGTGTCCACCGAGCGCGGGCCGCCGCTGAAGGGCGGCCAGGCCATGCGCAGCAGCTCCTGGCGGGTGCGCACCACTCCCGGGGGCATCAGCAGGGCGCACAGCAGGGCGAACTCGCGCGGGCTGAGCTCCACCGGCTGATCGCGCAGGGTCACCTGACGGAGCAGCAGGTGCACTTCCAGCGGGCCCACGCAGACCCGCTCCTGCAGACCGGTGCCGCTGCGGCGCAGCAGCGTGCGGCAGCGGGCCGCCAGCTCCTCCAGGCCGAAGGGCTTGCGCAGCACGTCGTCGGCACCGGCATCGAGCAGGGTGACGACCGGCTCGGACCCGGAGCGGGCGGTGAGCACCATCACCGGGCAGTGGAGCTGGGCTGCCAGCCGCAGGGCGCTGCTTTCATCGAGCAGTTCGGCGCTCACCAGCAGGTCGGGCGACTGGTCTCGGCAGAGCTGAAGCGCTTCCCGGGCCGAAGCCACGGCCGCCGCCAGGTGGCCGTCCTGGCGCAGCCGCTGGGCGAGCACCGTACGCAGGGTGGCATGAGGGTCGACCACAAGCACCCGCTTGGCCACTCCATCCGCGCCCCCTGGCGGTTCAGCGATGGGCAGGGGAGGAGGAGAGGAATCGATGGGTGCCATGGCAGATGGGTGCCAGGTATCTGGAACCCCTGATCAGCACAACCTAACGGACCTCGGCGGGGGTACGGGTATCAGCCGCTGCCTTTACCCATGGCCACCCCTGGTCCGTTCGCCAGAATGCGTGCCAGCACCCCGTCCACGATGACCGCGCTGCAGCACCCGGAGGCGATCCGCCACTTCCAGTCACTGTGTGACGCCTGTCAGGAGCTGGCGCACCGTCACCACGGGCCGGCCGAGCTGCGGCTCTACGCCGATGGCTACCTGCATGCGCTGCGCCGCACGGCCGTGCTCGACCCCCTGGCGCAGCGCCGGCTGGAGGAGCTGGTGGATCGCTGGATCCTCGACCCCTCCAGCTTCATCGGAGCCGACGGCGATCCCCGCAGCCTCTACGAACCGGGCCGCAATCTCTGATCGCGGCCCCGGGGCGGTGATCGTCGGGGCGTGCCGGACCGGTCTCAGCTGGCCAGGGCCACCTCGAGCTGTTCGCGCAGTTCACCGGAGTTGTACATCTCGATGAGGATGTCGGAACCGCCGATGAATTCGCC
The DNA here is from genome assembly GCA_025454305.1 of Cyanobium sp. Prado107. GTDB lineage: Bacteria > Cyanobacteriota > Cyanobacteriia > PCC-6307 > Cyanobiaceae > NIES-981. Next base: position 23,341 of record JALOOQ010000010.1, on the reverse strand, counting down.
CTTCACGTACACCTGGGGAATGGTGGGCCACTCGGAGTAGTCCTTGATTCCCTGACGGATCTCCATGTCGGAGAGCACGTCGAAGGTTTCGAACGGCACTCCCATGGCATGCAGGATCTGCACCACGTTGTTGGAGAAGCCGCACTGGGGCATCAGCTTGGTGCCCTTCATGAACACGAAGACCGGGCTGCTGGCAATGAGCGACTCGATTCGTTCCTTGACGCTGGCGTCCATGAATTCAGCTGGGGGTGGATGTTTGCAGGGCCAGGGCGTGGATCGCCTCGCTGGCCAGTTCCTGGCGGAGGGCGCCGTACACCAGTTGGTGCTGGCGGATGCGGGAGAGGCCCGCGAAGGCATCGGACACGACCTTCACCTGCAGGTGGTCGCCGCCACCGGTGAGGTCTTCCACCTCCACGGCGGCGTCAGGCATGGCGCGATGAATGGCCGCCTTGACCTGGTCGGGCTGGACCATCGGGCAGTTGGGGGAATGGCGGGAATCTAGATGCCGCGCCGGCCGGACTGACTAGCCGCCGGACGCGGCCTGACCGGCGGTGTAGGGAGTGCTGGCGAAGCCGATCTCCACCAGGCTCTGGTAGGCCTGGCGCCCCTCCTCGCTGGTGGGCGTCATCACCTTCACCACCTCCACCAGCAGCGGCACCGCCACCTCGGGCTGGTTCTGACGGCGGAAGAGCGCCGCCAGGCGCAGATTGGTCTGGGAGAGCACCTGCAGGGTCTCGCGGCCCTTCTGGTCCATCTCCCGCGGAATGCGGGCGTCGAGGCCGCGGAAGGAGCCGCTCAGATCGCGGTAGAACCCGAGCAGCCGACGCGAGAGATCCCTGGCCTGGTCGTACAGGCGGCGGGCCTCGGCCAGATCGCCGCGGGCGGCGGCGGCATCGCCGCGGGCCAGCAGGGAACGCACGGCCTCCAGGCTGAGGGGATTGGTGACGGCCACGCCGGCGGGGGCAGGAGCCCCCTGGGCCCGCACCGGCTGGAGAGTCCCGGCACCGGCCATCCCCACGGCCGCCAGGGCGAGCAGCGCAAGGGAGCACAGCCTGGCCCGGGATCCTTGCCGAGCAGGGCTCGGGCGACCAGCGCTGCCGCGTACCGGGCCGCGCTCCTCACGGAGGGAAGTGCCGCCTGACCAGCGGTTGGGGCTAAGCACGGGCAACCTGTGCATCGTCAGCGGGCGAACTCTAAGGGGACTGTTCCCCCGCTTCCCGGGGCAGCAGGGGGGCGGGGCCGTGGACGGGACGGAGCCGCACCTCGGCCCGGCGCTCCTGCTGCTGGAGGGCCAGCGTCAGCTGCAGGGTGAAGGCGTCGGCGGCCTCCCTTCCCCCCGCCTCGATGCGCATCGGCTCTCCGAAGCACACCGCCGCACGGTCACAGGGACGGGGCCAGGGACGGTCGTAGGCGATGCCCACCGGCACCACGTCCACAGTCCTCCCGCGGCAGCTGGCCAGCGCCGCGATGCGCGCCAGGCCGGGCTGCAGCAGGATCGGCTCGTCGCCGTGGCGGCGGATGCGCCCCTCGGGAAACACCACCAGCTGTTCGCCCGCCTCCAGCAGTTCCACCGCATGGCGCAGGCTGCCCAGAGAGGGGCGCAGCTGGTTCACGGGGAAGCAGCCCAGCCGGCGCAGAAACCAGCCCTGCAGGCCCTCCATCTCATCGACGGTCACCATGAAACGGCAGTCCCGGCCGGTGGCGCGGCGACCGGCGGCGTAGGGGAGCAGCAGACCGTCCCAGCGAGCCCTGTGGGTGGGCGCCAGCAGCACCGGGCCGCGGCGCGGCACCCGCTCGATGCCCTCCACGGTGATGGCGCGAAACCACAGCGGCAGGGCGAGATCCTGGGTGACCAGCCTCGCCAGCGGGGCCAGCCAAGGGCTGATGCGGCTGCTGGTCACGGACTGGTGTTCACGACGCTGCTGACCACCGCGGGACCCATGGGAGCGAACTGGGAAACGAACTGGAAAGGCCGGGGGACGATGGCTGGGACCGGCCTGGCTTCGGGATCCGCGGGGAGAATCCGACATGCCGCCCACATCCGTGAACGGGGAAGTCGAACGGTAGGCATCGGCGCCTTCGCTGCAGGCCCGGCGAGGGCAGTTGCCATTCCGGCGCAGCCCGGGTGCACCCACCGCGCTGCATAGGATCCGGGTTTGGCCGCGGGAGCGATGGCCAGCCTGGGCGTCAACATCGACCACATCGCCAACGTGCGCCAGGCGCGCCGCACGGTGGAGCCCGATCCCGTCACCTACGCCCTGCTGGCCGAACTGGGCGGCGCCGACGGCATCACCGTGCATCTGCGCGAGGACCGGCGCCACATCCAGGATCGCGATGTGGAGCTGTTGCGCCAGACCGTGCGCAGCCGGCTCAACCTGGAGATGGCCGCGACGCCGGAGATGGAGGCGATCGCCCTGCGCATCCGGCCCGACATGGTGACCCTGGTGCCCGAGAAGCGCCAGGAGGTGACCACCGAGGGCGGACTGGATGTGGCCGGCCAGCTGGCATCGCTCCAGGCCCTGGTGGGCCGCCTTCAGGCCGCCGGCATCGCCGTGAGTCTGTTCGTGGATGCCGACGCCCTCCAGCTGGAGGCCAGCGCCGCCACCGGCGCCCGCTGGGTGGAGCTGCACACCGGCACCTATGCCGAGGCCAGCTGGGCTGACCAGCCGCGTGAACTGGCCCGTCTCACGGAGGGCTGCTTCATCGCCCGCAGCCTCGGCCTGCGCGTGAACGCCGGCCATGGCCTCACCTATCAGAACGTGGAGCCGGTGGCCGCGATCGAGGGCATGGAGGAGCTCAACATCGGCCACACGATCGTGGCCCGCGCCCTGGCCGTGGGGCTGGAGCAGGCGGTGCGGGAGATGAAGGCGCTGGTTCAGAATCCCCGCCGCGACCCCCTGTTCGGCAGCACCCGCCCATGACCACCTACCACTTCGTGGCCGCCAGCGAGCGCTTCCTCACCGAGGAGGAGCCCCTCGAGGAAGTGCTGCGGGAGCGGGTGCGCAACTACGGAGAGCAGGGCAAGGCGATCGATTTCTGGCTGGTGCGCCGGCCGGCATTCCTGGACAGCCCCGATCTGGCCGGCACCACCCAGGCGGTGCCCAGACCGGCGGCGGCGGTGGTGTCCACCGATGAGAAGTTCATCACCTTCCTCAAACTGCGCCTGGAGTTCGTGCTCAGGGGACGCTTCGAAGCTCCCACCGCCGCTATTCCCGACGCCCTGGCCGGCGCCTGAGCAGCGGGTCCAGAACAGCGCCAACACTCAGAAGAGGCCGAAGAAGCGGCGGCGCGGCGGCTCGCCCGCGGCGGTCTCCGTGTCCGAGGCGGGCCCGCGGCGCCCCTGACCACCGTCCTGCTGGTACCGAGGCTTGTTGTCCCCGATCGTGAGCAGCGCCTCCTTGTTCTTCCACCACACCCAGTCGCGGATGGGCGGGGTGTTCGCCAGCTGCTCGCGGGTGAGGCCCAGGCCCAGCTTGGCGGAGGCGTCGAGGAGCACATCGAGCATCTGCTCGCCGTCGCTGCAGCGGGCCAGGGCCTCGTTGGTGCGCCTGGCCCCGTTGAGCGCCTTCACCAGGGCCTTCACCCGCTGGGTCACCGGCATCGACTGCGGATCCATGTGCCATGCCCCGGGCTGCTGAGTTCGACCGTACCAAGGGCCGGAGAGGAAGGGCCGGAGAGGAAGGGCGGGTGAGGAAAGGAGGGGTTGGATGACAGGCGGCCCGCCGGGGTTCAGACTGTGTTCATCGCCACAATCCGATGCAGCCCCCCACACGTCCAGCCCGTCACTGGGTCGTCGGGGACGTTCATGGCTGCGCCGAATCGCTCCAGCGGCTGGTGGCCCTGCTGCCGTCCGACGACCGGCTCGTGCTCTGCGGCGACGTGATCAACCGGGGGCCGCAGATCCGCCGCGCCATGGCTCTGGCCTGGAGCCTGGTGCGCAGCGGCCGCGCCGTGTGGCTGCAGGGCAATCACGAGGCCGATCTGGTGGCCGACCTGGGCCGCGACGACCCCCAGAGCCTCACCCGGCTGGCCGGCTGCGACACCTACCGGCAGCTGGGCGGACCGGTCTGCCGCCTCTGGCGGCAGCGACTGGAGAGCCTGCCGAGCGTCTACCCCGGGCGGGGCTGGGTGGCCACCCACGCCGGCTTCGATCCCCACAGCTGGCAGCCGGACCTGAACATCAGGGCCCCGTTCTGGAACGCCTACGACGGCCGCTACGGGGAGGTGGTGGTGGGTCACACGCCCGGCCTGAGCGTGCGCCGCCATGGCGCCATCGTGATGGTGGACACCGGCGCCTGCTACGGCGGCGAGCTCACGGCCTACTGCCCGGAAACCTCCGCCCTGGTGCGGGTGCCGGGACCGCAACCGGCCCTGCCGCCCGCGCTTCCCCCCGCCATGCGCGCCCAGCTGGCCGCACTGCGGAGCCAGGAGCCGCTGCTGGGCGCTCCGCGCTGAACACCTCCGGCCTTGCTCACCGTCTTCCGCAGCAACCGGGCTGAACTTCTGGCCAGTGTCCTGGCCGCCCAGCTGCGGCTGACACCGCCGCATCCCTTCGAGCAGGTGCAGGTGGTGGTGAACACCTGGCCCACCAGCCGCTGGCTGGGCGAACAGCTGGCCCTGGAGCTGGGTGATCCCGACGCGGTCTTCGCCGACGGTGTGGCCGCCAACCTGCGCTTTCCCTTCCCCGGCACGCACCTGCGGGAATTGGTGGACCAGCTGCTGGCCGATGCTCCCCCGGCAGCGCCTGCCAGGGAGGGGGATCCCTGGCGCGCCGCTGACCTGGTGTGGCCGCTGCTGGAGCTGCTGCCGGCGCTGATCGCCCGCCCGGAAGCCGCGGCGCTGCGGCGCTGGCTGACGCAGCGGCGAGGACGAAGCGGAACTCCAGCCGCCGGGGAGCACCTGGATCTGGATCGGGCCCTCTGGCAGCTGGCCCGCGCCATCGCCGACGCCTTCGACGACTACACCCTCTACCGCCCTGAGCTGCTGGCGGCCTGGCTGGACGGCCGGGCTGACGATGGGCAGGGGCTGCCCCTGCCCGCCGAGCAGCACTGGCAGCCCCTGCTGGTGCGGGCCCTGGCCGAGCGGCTGGAGACTGCGCCTTTCGGTCTGAAGGTGAGGGCGGCGATCCACCGGCTGCAGAGAGCCGCCGCCGCCGGCACCCCGCTGCCCCTGGCGCTGCCCGATCCGCTGCGCCTGTTCGGTCTGAGCAGCATGGCGCCCGTGCAGGTGGAGCTGCTGCAGGCACTCTCCGGCCTGGTGCAGGTGGAGCTCTACCTGCTCACCCCCTGCCGCGAACTGTGGCGCCGCGGCGACCGGGCCGCCGGCGCGCCCCTGGGGGAAGACTGGCTGCTGGAAGCGCCGCGGCTGGAGGCGCGCTTCGGCCGGCTGGGCGCCGAGTTCCAGCAGCTGCTGGAGGGCACCGGCGCGGAGCAGCTGGGACGGTGGCAGGAACGGGATCTGTTCGTGGGGGCCGCCACCGCGGCGGAGCACGCCGGCCGCAGCCCCACCCTGCTGGAGCAGCTGCAGGAGCAGCTGGTGGATCCGGAGCGGCGGCCGGCGCTGGAGCTGCGCGCCGACGACCAGTCACTGGAATTCCTGGCCTGCCCGGGGCGCCTGCGCCAGGTGCAGATCGTGCGCGATCGGGTGCTGCAGCTGATGGCCGCCGATCCCAGCCTCGCCCCGCGCGACGTGCTGGTGATGACTCCCCAGGTGGATGCCTTCGCGCCGCTGGTGGCCGCCGTGTTCGGCGATGGAGCCGCCACCGGCGTGGCACTCCCCTGGCGGCTCACCGACCGCAGCCAGCAGAGCGATCCCGGCATCGCCCAGGGGCTGCTGGGTCTGCTGGAGCTGGGCGGTGAACGGCTCACGGCCTCCGCCTTCGAGGGGCTGCTGGCCTGCACGCCGCTGCTGGCGGCCCACGGCATCGACCCGGGCGAGGCCGGGGCCATCGTGGCCCTGCTGCAGCGGGCCGGGTTCCGCTGGGGCCTCGACCGCCGCGCCCGCTGCGGCGATCCCGTCCACAGCCTCGCCTGGGCCATCGACCGGCTGGTGGTGGGGCTGGTGCTGCCGGAGCAGCCTGGTGTGGCGCCGGGCGACACCGCGCCGCTGGCCATGGGCACCGGCCTGGACCAGCAATCACGCTGGCTGGCCCTGCTGCTGGGGCTGCGGCGGACACTGACGCAGCTGGAGCAACCACGCACCCCCGCCGCCTGGGCCGCGCTGCTGCGTCGGCTGCTGCCGGAGCTGTTCGGCGACGGGGGCGAGCGGGCCTGGGAACTGACAGCCATCCACACCGCCCTCGGCGACTGGCTGGCGGTGGCCGGGAGCAGCGCGCTGGAACTGCCGGCTGCGGTGGTGGCCGAGGTGCTGGGTGAGCGGCTGGCGGCCGACAGCGGCCGCTTCGGCCACCGCTCCGGAGCCCTCACGGTGAGCGGTCTGGAGCCGATGCGAGCCATCCCCCACCGGGTGATCGTGCTGATGGGCCTGGATGGCGGCGCCTTCCCCCGCCAGCGGGAGCGGCCCGGGTTCCACCTGATGGAGCACCACCGCCGCCTCGGGGATCCCCACCCCGCCGACCAGGACCGCTACGTGCTGCTGGAGAGCCTGCTCTCGGCCCGCCAGCACCTGCTGATCACCTGGAGCAGCCGGGACAGCCGCACCGGCGAGACCCTGATGCCGTGCACACCGGTGCGCCAGTGGCTGGCCCTGCTGGAGCAGGAGCTGGGCCCCGAGGCCCTGCCCCAGCTGTTGCGCGAACCGGCCGCCAATCCCCTGGAGCGGCGCAACTTCCTGCCTGAGGCCGAGCGGCCGCCAATCTGCAGCGACCGGCGCCTGCTGCAGGCCCGCCGGCTGCTGGAGGAGCGGCGGCCCGCACCCCCCAGGCCCCTGGCCAGCCAGCCATCGGCGAGCACCGACCCGGAGGCGGCCACTTCGGCCGGGCAGGCCAGCGACCCTGCGCCGATGCAGGGCCAGACCGGACACGCCGGCCTCCTCGCCTGGCTGCAGGCCCCCCAGGCGGTGTGGCTGGAGGGTCTGGGCCTGCGTCCCCGGGAATGGGGCCAGCAGGTGCTGGACCGCGAGGCCCTGGCCCTCGATGAGCGGCAGCGGGCCCGGCTGCTGCGAGACGCCCTGCAGCGGCACGCCGGCGACCCGGGCGCCGCGCCCGACTGGATCGCGGAGCAGCGGGGTCGCGGCGGCCTGCCGGGAGGGACCGCCGCGGAGCTGGAGGCCAGCCGGCTGGATCAGCGCTGGCACTCCCTGCAGAGGGTGCTCGGTGAGCTGGGCGAGGAGCGGCCCGGCGAGGCGGCCGCGGCAGGCCTTTCGGCAACCCTGAGCTGGCGCGGCGAACGGCTGGTGCTGGTCCACACCGCCCGGCCACGGCCCGCCCAGCGGCTGGAGCTGTGGCTGGCGCTGCTGCTGGCCTGCGCCGCGGATCAGCAGCCCCGTGAAGCCCTGCTGGTGGGCCGCGACGGTCATGACTTCCGGCTGCTGGAGAGCCTCTCCCCCCTGCCCGCCGAGACCGCCGCCGCCCGGCTGGAACAGCTGCAGCAGCTGCGCGAGCGGCACCGCCACCGCTGCTGGCCGGCGCCGCCGCTCACCGCCTGGGCCTGGGCCGAAGCGGAGCGGCGCAGACCGGGCAGCGGCTTCAGGGCGGCGGTGGGCGCCTGGGAAGGGGGGTTCCTGGGCACCGGCGAACGGGAGGAGGAGGTGATGGCCTTCTGTTTCGGCAGCGGCACCACCACCCGCGAGCTGCTGAGCCAGGACTGCTGTGCGGCTGCCCAGGAGCTGCTGGCACCGCTGCTGGAGCAGCGCAGCGTGGAGAAGGCGGGAGGCCGGCGGACGTGAACCAACCGGTGCCTGCCGAGGCCTTGCCGGACTTCGACGCCAACAGCCTGCCCCTGCAGCCGGGGGTGCTGCTGCTGGAGGCCAGTGCCGGCACCGGCAAGACCTTCGCCCTGGCCCACCTGGTGCTGCGGCTGGTGACCCGCCCCGCCGACCCCCTGGCCCTGGAGCGGCTGCTGGTGGTGACCTTCACCGAAGCGGCCGCGGCGGAGCTGCGCGACCGCATCGCCCGGCGCCTGCAGCAGGCCCTGGCGGCGCTGGAAGCCACGACCCAGGCCGCCCAGGCAGCGGACGCCCTGCTGGCGGAATGGCTGGCGGAGCAGCCCGGCGACGCGCAGCAGCGGCAACGCCTGCGCGGGCTGCTGCTGCTGGCGCTGGAGGCCCTCGACCGCGCCGACATCACCACCATCCACGGCTTCTGCCGCCGCACCCTGCAGCGCCAGGCGCTGGAGGCGGGGCTGGGGCCCGCGCCGGAGCTCGAGAACGATGATGGCGAACGGGCTGCCGAGGTGATCCACGACCTCTGGCAGCAGCAGGTGCTGCGTCTGCCGGCGGGCCTGCAGGCGGGTCTGGAGCGGCAGGGGATCATCCCGGCGCTGCTGGAGAGGCTGCTGCTGCGCCTCGATGGCGACCCGGCTCTGGAGCTGGACCCTCTGCCGGAGGAGCTCAACGGAGCGACTGGGCTGGCCGATCAGCTGCCGGCCCTGTGGGAGCAGCGCTGGCGGGCCTTCAAGGTCGCCTGGGCGGAGCGTGCCGAGGCCCTCGAGCAGGCCTTCCGCCAGACCGCGGTCGACCTGCGCTCCCGGGGCGCCACCGACACCAAGCCCTACGCCGCCAGGCCCAACCGCGACCGGGTGGCGGAGATCAGCGCCTGGATCGGCGCCTGCGATGCCGCCGGTGCGGTGCCGAGCTACGAGGAGGTGCTGGAGCAGGCGCTGCTGAGCGATTACTTCCACCCGGCCCCGTTCACCAGGCTGGCCGCCGGCTTCGACGGGGAAGGGATCACCCTGCCGGAGCGGCCCCTGCTGGAGGCGATCGCCGCACTGGTGGACGAGCCGGCCGAACTGGTGCTCCTCCATGCCCTGCACCGGGGCCGCGCCGAGCTGGCCCGGCGCCGGGGGGCGAGTGGCCGGATGAGTTTCGGCGATCTGCTGGCCGCGCTCGATCCCGGGCCCCGTGGTGACCGTCAGCAGGCGCTGCTGGCGGCGGTGTCGGAGCGCTACGGGGTGGCCCTGATCGATGAGTTCCAGGACACCGATCCGATCCAGTGGCGGATCCTGGAGCGCGCCTTCGTCGCCCCCGGCGGCGAATCCCCACGCCACCTGCTGGTGATGGTGGGGGATCCCAAGCAGGCCATCTACCGCTTCCGCGGCGGCGAACTGGCCACCTACCGCCAGGCGCGCCAGCAGGCGGACGCCGTCTACGGCCTGCGCGAGAACCGGCGCTCCTCGGCGCCCCTGGTGGCTGCCCTCAACGCCCTGATGGCCCCCGGTCTGGATCGCTCCCGGCTGCCCGTGCCGGCCGTGCTGGCGCGGGCGGAGAAGGGCGAGCTGCTGCTGGAGGCGGATGAATCGCCCCTGCAGCTGCTGCCCCTGGGCGACGACGAGGAGATCCCGGCCCAGGTGGCCGGCCTCTGCCTGCAGCTGCTCCAGCGGAATCTGCAGCTGCGCAGCCCGGGCCCGGACGGGGAGGAGCGGCAGCGGGCCCTGGGCCCGGGCGATCTCGGCCTGCTGGTGACCAGCCACCGGCAGGCCGAGCTGCTGCGCCGTGCCCTCGAGCAGCGGGGCCTTCCCAGCCGGCTGGTGAGCCGCGGCGATGTGCTGGCCAGCGAGGCCGCCGCCGCTCTGCAGCGGCTGCTCGATGCCCTGGCCGATCCGGGCCATGGCGGGCGGCAGCGCCTGCTGGCGGCCTCGCCGCTGCTGGGCTGGAGCGCGGCGCAGCTGGCCCGGGCCCCGGGGTCGGACTGGGAGCGACTGGCCGACCAGCTGGCGGGGCTGGCAGGACGGCTGGAGCGCGACGGCCTGCTGGCCTGTGTGGGGGAGCTGCTCAGCACCGAGGGGCTGGCCCGGCTGTCCCTGGGCGGCCGGCTGCTGGCCGATCTGCAACAGGCCGCCGAACTGGTGCAGGAGCGCATGCATCGGCTCGGCCTGGGGGCCGCGGCCGCCGCCGACTGGCTGCGCCGGCTGCGCCTCGAGCCGGAACGGCGCGTGCCCGAGGAGCGGCAGCTCAACAGCACGGCCGCCGATGCCGCCATCGCCGTGGTGACGGTGCACCGCAGCAAGGGTCTGGAGTATCCGGTGGTGATCTGCCCCTACCTCTGGCGGGCAACGGCGGCTCCCACCGCCAGCGCCGGCGAGCTGGGGCGGCGCTGGCTGCCGCCCGGGGCCAGGGCGCCCCGTCTGGATCTGCACCGCTCCCCCCACTGGGGCCCGGGCCGTCAGGCGGCGCAGGCCGACCTAGCGGCGGCGGCGCAGGAGTCCGAGCGCCTGGCCTACGTGGCCGCCACCCGGGCGCGCCACCTGCTGGTGCTGGGCTGGCGAGACGACGAACGCCACAGCGCCAATTCCCTGGCCCCCTGGCTGCTGGCGGAGGGGGAGCTGCGCTGCGCACCCTCCCTCCCCCTGCAGGTGCTGGATCCGCAGGGCCTGCCGGCGGCCGGGGTTCGCTGGCGGCCGCCGGCCCCCGAGGGCGAACTCCAGGCCGGCCCCCTTCCCCGCCACCGTCTGGACACCGGCTGGGGACGCAGCAGCTACTCCAGCTGGGTGCACGGCGGCGGCAGTGGTGCCCCCGCCGCCCGGGAGGAGGGTCGGGACACCGGCGACGAGGGCGGGGACGTCAGGCCCGGCACCGACGACAGCGGAGAAGACGCCGACGGACAAGACGCCGACGGAGAAGAGGGGGGCGGGCGTCCCGACGGCTGGGAACGCCAGGGGCCCCTGGCCGGCTTTCCCCGCGGTGCGGGGCCCGGTGAGGCCCTGCACCGGATCCTGGAGCGGCTCGACTACGGCCGGTCCGCCCTGGAACCCGGTCCGCTGGACCTGATCGGGCGAGAGCTGGAGCGGGCCGGTCTGGCCCCGGAGCTGGCGCAGCCGCTGGCGCTGGGGCTGGAACGGCTGCGGCTCACCCCGCTCGGTGGGGCCCTCGCCAGCTTCCGCCTGGCGGAGCTGCCCGCGCAGGAGCGGCTCAACGAGATGAACTTCGACCTGCCCCTGGCGGTGCCGAACCGGCCGGGCGGTCCGCGGGGCGCAACGCCTCGCCTGGAGCCGCCGCAGGTGCGCAGCGCCGCCCTCGCCCACTGTTTCAGCACCCACCCGCAAGGCCGCTTCGGGGCGGGCTACGCCACCCGCCTGGAAAGCCTGGAGATCGCCAGCCGGGGCTTTCTCACGGGCTCGATCGATCTGGTGTTCCGCCAGGGCCCGCGCTGGTGGGTGCTCGACTGGAAGAGCAACTGGCTGGGGGAACGGGACGCCGCCGGGGCCCCCCTGGCCTGCGGCCCGGCCCACTACGGAGAGCAGGCGATGGCGGAGCTGATGGCCGCCAGCCACTACCCGCTGCAGGCCCATCTCTACCTGGTGGCGCTGCACCGCTACCTGCGCTGGCGGCTGCCTGGCTACAGACCGGAGCTGCACCTGGGCGGATTCGTCTACGTGTTCCTGCGAGGCATGCCCGGCCCGGAACCCAGGGCCGAGGGCCTAGCCGCAGAGGGGGGGACGGTGCCGGGTGTGCTGGTGGAACAGCCGCCGCTGGGTCGGCTGCTGGCACTGGATGCCCTGCTGCGGGAGGGAAGCCGATGAGCCCCGGTCTGCCATTGGCTGAGGCCCTGGTGGAGGCGCTGCCGCGCCTGTGCACCCCGCACACGCCGCTGCATCCGCTGCTGGCGGAGCTGATCCGGGCTCTCGCCGACGCCCTGGAAGCTGGTGCGCTGGAGCTCGATCTCGGCGCGCCGGCCCCCGACGGACTGGATTCAGGGTGCTGGCCGGAGGCCTACCGCCAGGCCCTGGACAGCTCAGCGCTGGCGGTGGCGGCCGACGCCCTGGAGAGCGACCCTGAGGCACCGCTGGTGCTGGATGGCGAGCGGCTGCGCTGGCGCCGCTGGCATCTGCAGCTCGAGCACACCCTCGCCGCGCTGGTGCGGCGGGCCCGGGAGCCGCTGGCCCGGCCGCCGCAGCCCGATGAGCTGGCGGCGGCCCGCAGCCAGGCCGCCGCCGCGGGACTGGATGCCGGCCAGCAACAGGCCGTCACAGCGGCCCTGAGCCAGCCGCTGCTGCTGCTCAGCGGCGGCCCCGGCACCGGCAAGACCAGCACCGTGGTGCAGGTGCTGGCGGGCCTGCAGCGCATCCATCCGGATCTGCGCCTGCAGCTGGCGGCCCCCACCGGCAAGGCGGCGGCGCGGCTGCGGGAGGCGATCGCACGGGGCGGCGCGGCGCTGGCACCGGACCTGGCCCAATCGCTGCTGGCGGCACCCTGCAGCACCCTGCACCGGCTGCTGGAGAGCAGCGGCGAGCGCTTCGGGCGCGACGCCCGGCGCCCCCTGGAGCTGGATCTGCTGGTGGTGGACGAGCTGTCGATGGTGGACCTGCCCCTGATGGCTGCCCTGCTCGACGCCCTGCCGCCGCACTGCCGGCTGGTGCTGGTGGGGGATCCGGCCCAGCTGCCACCGGTGGGCCCGGGGGCGGTGCTGCAGGAGCTGATGCGGCCCCGGTGGCTGGCGGAGCTCGGCCCGGCGGCCGTGGACTTGCGCACCCCCTACCGCAACGCCGGCGCCATCGCCGCGGTGGCGGCGGGGCTGAGGCTCTCCGGCCCGGCACCCCTGGCGGTGCTGGAGCCGCGGCTGCGGGCCCTGGCCCCCGGCGACAACCTGCAGTGGCGCCAGGCCCCAGCCCGCCGGCCCCCCGCCGAGGCCCTGGCGGCACTGCGACAGCACCATCGCCAGCTCACCGTGCTGGCGAGGGCCCTCCCAGACCTGGACGACCAGACTCACGCACAGGTGGAGGAGGCCACCCAGGCGCTGCTCGACGAGCTGGAGCGCTGCGTGCTGCTCACCCCCGTGCGCCAGGGCCACTGGGGCGTGGCGGGCATCCACCGCCAGCTGCTGGGGGAGGCCGCGTGCCGGCCTGTTGCCCACTGGCCGATCGGCACACCGGTGCTGAACCAGCGCAACCTGCCGGAGCAGGGTCTGGCGAACGGGGACGTGGGGGTGCTGGTGGCCACAGGTGAAGGGCGCCGGGTGCTGTTCGCCGGCGGCCGGCTGCTGCATCCGGCCCTGCTGGGGCAGGCCGAACCGGCCCTGGCCCTGACGGTGCACAAGTCGCAGGGAAGCCAGTACGGCACGGTGTGGCTGCTGCTGCCCCCCGGCCGCGACTGGGACGCCCGGCTGCTCTACACAGGCCTCACCCGCGCCCGCCAGCATGCGTGGCTGATCACTCCCGGCGGCGTCCCGGCCGGGACACCGGCTCACCATCAGCACCCAGGACAGGCGCCCGATGCCCCAGGCTGAGCAACCGCCGCAGCGGGGGGACGAGATGCTGCGGGGGGACCACATGGAGAATCCGAGGGAGGAACGCCCCTGGGGGTGGTTCGAGACCCTGGGCTCCGGACCTGGCTATCTGGTGAAGCGGCTGTGCATCCATGCCGGCCGGCGCCTCAGCCTGCAGCGCCACCGCCACCGCTGCGAGCACTGGGTTGTGGTGGCCGGCGACGGCTGGCTGGACTGTCAGGGCAGGCAGGTGGCGGCCGGACCGGGCACCAGCCTCTGGATCCCGGAGGGGGCGGTCCACCGGGCCACGGCCGGCGGCCATGACCTGGTGATCGTTGAGGTGCAGCGGGGAGCCATGCTGCGGGAGGACGACATCGAACGCCTGGCCGATGACTACGGCCGCTCTCCCCAGGGGTTGGGCAGCTGATACGATTCGCAATCAGCCCACTGCATGGGCTGCCGTTTCTCAAGGCAAGCCAGACAACGGCAAGGCAGAAAGGTTCACGGGGCTTCCACAGGCTCCATTGGGTAGCTGCCAGGCCTGCGTTGAAGGACACCCAGCGGACGACCAGCCGGTCTCCGGCCCAGGGGGGTCCGGCCTGCACGCATCACCCGAGGCACATTTTTTGACTTCCCTGATCGAACCCAACGACGGCGCCGTGGTGAACGGCCCCGCCGTCGATGCCCCCTGCGCCAGCGACAGCAACGCCAGCGATACCGGCACCAGAACCGCGATCGACATCGAAACCGCAGTCGCAACCGAACTCGAAACCGCACCCGTCGAGGCCAGCGGTTTCGCCCACTTCGGCTTCGCGCCGGAGATCCTCGAGGCCCTGGCCACGGTCGGCTACCGCGAGCCCTCGCCGATCCAGCAGGCGGCCATCCCCGAGCTGCTGCTGGGCCGCGACCTGGTGGGCCAGGCCCAGACCGGCACCGGCAAGACCGCGGCGTTCGCCCTGCCGATGCTGGCGCGCCTCGATCCCGACCAGCGCACCCCCCAGGTGCTGGTGCTCGCCCCCACCCGCGAGCTGGCCCTGCAGGTGGCCGACGCCTTCAACAGCTACGCCGCCCGTCTGAGCCGCGTGCGCACCGTGGCCGTGTACGGCGGTGCCGACTTCCGCGACCAGATTCACCAGCTGAAGCGCGGCGCCCAGATCGTGGTGGGCACCCCCGGCCGGGTGATGGATCACATGCGCCAGGGCACCCTCGACCTCTCGGGCCTGCGTGCCCTGGTGCTCGATGAGGCCGACGAGATGCTGCGCATGGGCTTCATCGACGATGTGGAGTGGGTGCTGGAGCAGCTGCCCGAGCAGCGCCAGGTGGTGCTGTTCTCGGCCACCATGCCAGCGGAGATCCGGCGCATCTCCCAGCAGTACCTGAGCAGCCCGGCGGAGATCACGATCCGCACCAAGGCGGCCGACGCCGGCCGCATCCGTCAGCGCTACCTCACCGTTCCCGCTCCCCACAAGCTGACCGCCCTGGAGCGGGTGCTGGAGAGCGAAGGCGGCGAGGGGGTGATCATCTTCGCCCGCACCAAGGCGATCACCCTCACCGTGGCGGAGTCGCTGGAGGCCCACGGCTACGACGTGGCCGTGCTCAACGGTGACGTGCCCCAGGCCCAGCGGGAGCGCACGATCGAACGCCTGAAGAGCGGCCAGGTGGACATCCTGGTGGCCACCGATGTGGCCGCCCGCGGTCTGGATGTGGACCGCATCGGCCTGGTGATCAACTACGACATCCCCTTCGACGGCGAGGCCTACGTGCACCGCATCGGCCGCACCGGCCGCGCCGGGCGCAGCGGCGAGGCGATCCTCTTCCTCACCCCCCGCGAGCGGCGCTTCCTGGGCGGCCTCGAGCGGGCCGCGGGCAAACCGATCGAGCCCATGGAGGTGCCCGACAACGCCACCATCAACCAGCACCGGCTCGACCGGCTGCGCCAGCGGCTCACCGGCGCCCTCCAGCAGAGCCACTGCAGCGACGCGGAGCGGGCCCTGCTCAGCGAGATCCTGCAGCGGGTGGCTCAGGAACAGGGCTGTGCCCCCGAACAGCTCGCCCTGGCGGCCCTGGAGCTGAGCCTGGCGGGCAAACCCCTGCTGCTGCAGGGCAACGACGACTTCAGCACGGTGCGCGCCCATGGTCCTGGTCGTGACCGCGACCGTGACCGTGACGGGCAGGGCCGTGAGCGCGGGCGCCAGCTCCGCCGCGGTGGACGCGAGGAGCGGCCTCAGGGTCCGCCCGAAGACGACATGGAGCGCTTCCGGGTGGAACTGGGCTGGCGGGACCGGGTCAAACCGGGCAACCTCGTGGGGGCGATCGCCAATGAGACGGGCCTGGACGGCCGGTCGATCGGCCGCATCCAGATCTTCGACACCCACAGCACCGTGGATCTGCCGAAGGGGATGCCCGAGGAGGTGTTCACGAGCCTGCGCGAGCTGCGGGTGCTGAGCAAACCCCTGCAGATCAGCCGGCTCAGGAACACAGACCGGTGACGTCGCCGACGGAGACCGAGGTGATCTCACACACGGAGACGGACTCCACCAGGCTCTCCACGGCGGTGATCAGAGAGGTCTGAACCTCCAGACATTCCGTCTGCACCAGGCTCTGCAGCAGATCGAAGCGATCCTGCGGAGCCAGTTCACCATCCTCGCTCCAGGCGAGGCTCCAGGGGACAGGGGCCGTCATCACGGGGGAACGCGGGGATCGGTTTGATCAGGGTCTGCTGACAATGGGATGGTACCGGGGATCGCCAGGGCTTCTTCAGGGTCTCTTCCAAACCGCTTCAAACTTCTCCATGAGCAGCCCGCCCACGGCGTAGGATTTCGCTGGATTCCATGACGTGCAGGCTCCCTGCGGCACATCCAGGTCAATCGGCCGATCAGGTCTGACTGTCGATCAGCTCCATCTGCTCCTCAGCTCCATCTGTCGTTCAGGTCCATCTGGCGATCCCTAGGAACCAAGGCATCAGACGAATCTCCCAACGACCCGTTCCAGCGACCCGTTCCAGGTTTTGCTTCATTCATGACCATTTACGTCGGCAACCTCTCGTTCCAGGCCGAACGCGAGGATCTTGTTGATCTCTTTGCCCAGTACGGCGAAGTCCGTCAGTGCAGCCTTCCGCTTGACCGCGAAACCGGTCGCAAGCGCGGCTTCGCCTTCGTCGAACTCACCCAGGAGGCCGATGAGCAGAAGGCCATCGACGACCTCCAGGATGTGGAGTGGATGGGCCGCATGATCCGCGTCAACAAGGCCACCCCCCGCGAAGGCGGTGGCGGTGGCGGCCCCCGCGGCGGCAACCGCGGTGGTGGTGGTGGCGGCTACGGCGGCGGCGGTGGCGGCAACCGCTGGTAAGCCAGCGGCCTCCGGCGCTGAGCGCCCCTGGGCGAACCCCCTCCTGAGCCGGCACCTCCACCTTCGCCTGGCACCTTCACCTGGCACCGGCCAGTCCCAGCCCCCGGCGGAGCGTCGCTCGGCCGGGGGCTTTCTGACTGCGGACCGGGCAGCAGCCCTTCAGCCGGCACCGTGACGGCACGCGACGCTTCTCCATCGATCTGCAGTTCATGGCGACCGCCCTCCAGCGGAATCCCCCTCCGGCCAGCGGCCTCAGCCGCCTGCTGACCACCCTGCGGCCTCACCGCCGCCTGGTGTGGCTGGCGGCCCTCTGTTCGGTGCTGAACAAGCTGTTCGATCTCGCACCGCCGGTGCTGATCGGCCTGGCGGTGGATGTGGTGGTGCAGCAGGACAGCTCCTGGCTGGCGGTTCTGGGGTTCAGCGGCGTGCCCGCCCAGCTGGGGGTGCTGGCGGTGTTGTCCTTCGTGATCTGGAGCGCCGAATCGCTGTTCGAATACCTCTACGGCGTGCTGTGGCGCAATCTGGCCCAGACGGTGCAGCACGAGCTGCGGCTGGAGGCCTACGACCATCTGCAGCGCCTCGACATGGCCTTCTTCGAGGCCCGCAGCAGCGGCCGGCTGATGACCGTGCTCAACGACGACATCAATCAGCTGGAGCGCTTCCTCGATCACGGCGCCAACGAGATCCTGCAGCTGATCACCACCGTGCTGGCGGTGGGCGGCGCCATGGTGGTGCTCTCCCCCGGGGTGGCCGGGGTGTCGTTCCTGCCGATCCCGGTGATCCTGTGGGGATCCCTGCGCTTCCAGAAGCGGCTTGCCCCGCGCTACGCGGCCGTGCGGGAGCAGGCCGGCGATCTGGCCAGCCGGCTGAGCACCAATCTCGGCGGCATGCTCACGATCAAGAGCTATGTGGCCGAGCGGCACGAACTCGGACGCCTGCGGGAGCAGAGCCAGGCCTACCGGCTGGCCAACCGCCGCGCCATCCGCATGTCGGCCGCCTTCGTGCCGCTGATCCGCTACGCGATTCTGTTCGCCTTCATCGCCATCCTGGTGATCGGCGGCCTGCAGGCCTGGCGTGGTGAGATCGCCACGGGCAGCTACGCCTTCCTGGTGTTCATCACCCAGCGTCTGCTATGGCCGCTCACCACCCTGGGCCGCACCCTCGACGACTACCAGCGGGCGATGGCCTCCACCCATCGCGTGCTCGATCTGCTCGACACCCCGATCGCGATCCCCGGCGGCGACCGCGCGCTGCCGCTGTCGCAGGTGAAGGGGGAGATCCGCTTCGAGGACGTGAGCTTCGCCTACAGCGGCCGCCAGCCCCTGCTGCGCCACTTCAGCCTGGAGGTGCCGGCCGGCAGCACCATCGGCATCGTGGGCGCCACGGGCTCGGGCAAGAGCACGATCGTGAAGCTGCTGCTGCGGCTCTACGAGATCCAGGCGGGCTGCATCCGCCTCGACGGCCAGCCGATCAGCGAATTGCGCCTCGACGACCTGCGCCACGCCATCGGTCTGGTGAGCCAGGAGGTGTTTCTCTTCCACGGCAGCGTGGCCGAGAACATCGCCTACGGCAGCTTCGACGCACCGCGGGCGGCGATCGAGCGGGCCGCCCGGCTGGCCGAGGCCGCCGGCTTCATCGAAGCGCTGCCGCAGGGGTACGACACGGTGGTGGGCGAGCGGGGCCAGCGGCTGAGCGGCGGCCAGCGCCAGCGCATCGCACTGGCCCGCGCCATCCTCAAGAACCCGCCGGTGCTGATCCTCGACGAGGCCACCGCCGCAGTGGACAACGAGACCGAAGCCGCCATCCAGCGCTCCCTCGATCTGATCACCGCCGAGCGCACCACCCTGGTGATCGCCCACCGTCTCTCCACCGTGCGCCACGCCGACCGCATCGTGGTGATGGAGCACGGCCGCATCGTCGAAAGCGGCCGCCACGAGCAGCTCATCGCCGCCGATGGCGCCTATGCCAATCTGTGGCGCGTGCAGGCGGGCCTGCGCAGCGGCGAGCGGCTGGCCCTATGACACCCGACTCCACATCCAGATCCACCTCCAGCACCTGGAGCCCGACGACTGCGATCCACGCCGAGGTCCCACCCGGCTCGAGAGGGGCCGACCGGTTCGGCCAGCGGCACCCGACCGGCGCCGGTGCTCCGGACTGGCATAGCGTTGGCGGCATGAGCCGGACGGCAGTTCGACGGAACCGCAGGCGGGGGCGGGTTGGTCCCGTGCTGCTGGCCATGGCCCTGGGGCTGGGCGGCGGGCTGCTGCTGTCGATGCCGCTCTCGGAGTGGTTGAGCGAGAACCCGCTGGGGGAGAACCAGCGCATCATCAACCCGTTCGCAGCCTGGAGCCGGGTGGGGGAGCAGAACATCCTGCTGCTGGGCACCGATGAGGCGGGCGGACTCACCGACGTGATCGCCAGCCTGCGCATCGACGGCGGCACCACCAGGGTGACCCAGGTGCCGCGAGACACCTACATCGAGCTGGAGGGCTACGGCCCCCAGAAGGTGAATGCCCTCTATCCCATCGGGGGCGCGACGATGGCCAAGCGCGAGCTCTCCCACCGGCTGGGACGGCCCATCAGCCACTACCTGGTGGTGAACCTGAGGGCCATCCGGCGGATGTCCGATGCCGTTGGCGGCGTCGAGGTGGATGTGCCCAAGCGCATGTACTACGTGGACAACACGCAGGGCCTCACGATCGATCTGCAGCCCGGCCTGCAGACCCTCAAGGGGCGGGATCTGGAGGGCTTCCTGCGCTTCCGCCACGACGAGATGGGCGACATCGGCCGCATCGAGCGCCAGCAGCTGGTGCTGCACGCCCTCTTCCGCAAGCTCACCCGACCCGACCAGCTGGTGCGGCTGCCGATGGTGCTGGCAGCCATCAGCGGCGACATCGAGACCGATCTGGGGCCGATGGAACTGGGCGGGCTGGTGACCGCCATGGGCACCACCCGTCTGGATATCGAGCGGCTGGACGGACGACCTTTCTATCTGGACGGCATCAGCTACTGGGAGGCCGACTGGCCCGATCCCCTGGAGCAGGGGCGTGGCGATGGAGACAACGGCCGCTATACCTACTGATCACCGCATCTGTTGATCACGGCACCGGCCGATCGCAGAGGGCAGGATCAGGGAGCACCCCCAGACGGTCCAGGCGCCGCCTGGCGAGACCGCCGGATTCCTGCTGGTCTGGATCCGTGGCAGCGCAGCCGGTGCCGAGTCGGGCCCCGATCCAGTCGGCCAGCAACGGCGCCAGCACCGGCACCTGGGCGAAGGCGCCGCTGAAGCCGCTGAACAGCCACAGCCCCTCCGGGCTCAGCGGCCCCACCAGCGGCAGCCCGCCCGGGCAGTAGGCCACCGGCACCTGGCGGAAGCGCCCGGGCCAGGTGGCCAGGGCCCGATCGAGCGGCGCCAGGGCGTCGCGCAGGCGCCGCTCCTGGAGCCCGGCCGCCGGCGGAGCCCCGCTGTCAAGCCCCGGCCGCACCAGGCTGATCTGGCCCGCCAGCCAGCCCCCATCCCAGGGCAGCAGGCCCGGATCCACCACCCAGGTCTCCTCAGCCAGTTCGGGAGCGCGGGCCTCCAGGGCCAGGCGGCCGAAGCGGGCCGGCAGCCGCAGCCCGCCGCCCGCCGGCCCGGGCTGCCCCGGGCGGGGCTCGAGCTCCAGCACCCCCGCCCAGCTCACCCGCAGCGACCGGGGCAGTTCGGGCCAGAGCGCGCGGCAGCCGGCACCGGCCGCCAGCACCAGCTGGGGTGCCCGGCGCCGACCGCTGCGCTCCAGCTGCAGCAGCCAGCCACCCGTCCGGTCGCACGAGGGCTCCAGCGACCTCACCCGCTCCGCCGTGAGCCGCACCCCGGCGGCCCGCAGCACCTCCGGCAGACGCCGCACAAAATGCGGGGCCGCCACCCGGCTGCAGGGCAGGGGCAGCACGCCGCCCAGCGGTGCGCCGGGAGCGACGGGCCGGAACCAGGTTCGCTGCCAGCCCAGGGGTCCATGGCGGCGCTGCAGCTGCCGCCAGCGGCGGGGCGCCCCCCGGATCAGACGGCCCATGGGGCTGAGAGGGGCCGCCCAGGGCGCCATGGCGCCGTAGCTCAGGGTGGTGGCATTGCCGGGGTAGCCGCCGCAGGGCTGATCCGCAGCTTCGGCGGCAGGCGGATCGGGGGCGATCAGTTCAGTGGCCAGGCCCCGCTCCCGCAGCGCCAGGGCCAGCAGACCCCCAGCCAGCCCTCCGCCCACCACCACCACGGCGGGGTCGGCAACGGGATCGTGGTTCACACCAGCAGGGTGAAGGAGGTCACCACCTGGTGGAAGAGGTCCTTCACCCGGGGCCAGCGGATCTCGTTGGTGCTGGCGGCGAAGGTGTAGAGGCGGCCCCGGTCCACCACCACCGTGGCCAGTTCGTGGCGGTCCCGGTCCTGAAGGTGCACCGCGTATTCCAGGTCGTAGAAGGTGCGCCCGCCCTGCTGCCGCTCATCGGCCTGCAGCAGCTCGGCGGCACGGCCGCTGCCCTCGGGCGCGATGACGTTGCGGCGCAGGCGCTCGCCCACAGCCACGGCACTGCCCAGGTCGGTGAGGTCGTCGTCGGGATCCACCTGGGACACCACCAGGCTGAGGGTTTCATCGCTGTTGATCAGGTCGTGGAACACCACCTGGGGACCGCCGCTCACCTGCACCCGGGTCCAGCCCGTGGGATACAGGAAGGCATAGCGGCCATCGGGGCTCTGGAAGCTGTTCAGTCCCGCTGCCGCCGCGCTGCAGCTCACCAGCGACACGGCCAGCAGCAGGGCCACCAGGCCGCGGATCAGCGGTTGCGGCAGCAGGGGTGGGGATTGGGGCACACGGGTCTGCGTCATGGCGGGTCGGATCGGCGCGGGAGGGCGGCAGCGGCGGTGGCGTCATTCTGCTGGGCGCCCCACTTACATTCCGCACAGCGGCAGCACAGCGCTGAGCGGCTACACACGCCCACTGGCCCGGTTGATCGAGCAGTTCGAACGGCTGCCGGGCATCGGGCCGCGCACGGCCCAGCGGCTCGCCCTGCACCTGCTGCGCCAGCCCGAGGAGCAGACCCGCAGCTTCGCCGAAGCCCTGCTGGCGGCCCGCACCCAGGTGGGCCACTGCCGCCGCTGCTTCCATCTCTCGGCCGATCCGCTCTGTGAGATCTGCCGCAACCCGGAGCGCCGCACCGGTGAGATCTGCGTGGTGGCCGACTCCCGCGACCTGCTGGCGCTGGAGCGCACCCGGGAATACCGCGGCAGCTATCACGTGCTGGGCGGCCTGATCTCGCCGATGGACGGCATCGGCCCCGAACTGCTGCAGATCCAGCCCCTGGTGGCACGGGTGGCCGGACAGCCTGAGCCCATCCAGGGGGCACCGGGGGGCGATCCGCCCCTTGCCGATCCGCCCATCCAGGAGGTGATCCTGGCCCTCACCCCCAGTGTGGAGGGCGACACCACCAGCCTCTACCTGGCCCGGCTGCTGCGGCCGTTCACGCGCGTGAGCCGCATCGCCTACGGCCTGCCGATGGGCAGCGAACTCGACTACGCCGATGAGGTGACCCTGGCCCGGGCGCTGGAGGGGCGCCGCCCCATGGAGTGACCATGCAGGCGGATGGGCACACCACCCTCGGACTGCTGGCGGGCTTTCTTGCCGCCACCCCGGCCTCGGCCCCCAGTCCCCCGGGCAGGCCGTGGCCACCGACGCTGGGCACCCTGCCGGACTTCGGCCGGCGGCTGGGTGGGCACCCCATAGCCACAGGCCTGGTGACCGGCCTGCGCAGCCTCGGCCAGGTGATCTTCATCAACAACCCGGTGAGCGGCCTGCTGCTGCTGGTGGCGCTGTTCCTGCAGTCAGCCGCGATGGGGGCCCTCGCCGCCCTCGGCGTCGCAGCCGCCACCATCACGGCCCGGGCGATGGGCTGCGACCGGGGAGCGCGGCGCAACGGCATCTACGGCTTCAACGGCGCCCTGGTGGGCAGTGCGGTGGGTGCCTTCGCCAGCTTCGGGAGTGCGGCCACCCTGCTGGCCTGGTCAGTGCTGGTGGCGGCCGGGGCCGCCCTCACCACGCTGCTGGTGGAGCACCAGGGGCGCTGGCTGGTGCGGCACCTCGGACTGCCGCCCCTCACCCTGCCCTTCTGCCTGGTCACCTGGCTGCTGCTGGCCCTGGTGATGGGCTGGGGTCATCCCGCCCTGGCCCTGGCAGAGAAGGTCAGCCTCAGCCCCCCGGCGCCGCAGCTGGCCAGCCTGCCGGCGGGCGTGGTGCGGGGCTTCGGCCAGGTGTTTCTGTGCCCGTCGCTGGCCAGCGGCGTGCTGGTGCTGGTGGCCGTCGCCGCCGCCAGCCCCCTGGCGGCCCTGATCGGCCTGGCCGGGGGCCTGGTCTCCGCCCTCACCGCCCTGGCGGGGGGCATTGATCCAGGGGCCGTGAACCAGGGACTGGCCAGCTACAACGGCGTGCTCACCGCGATCGCCCTCGGCGGCACCTTCTATGCCACCACCCGCAGCAGCGTGCTGGTGGCGCTGCTGGCCGCCGCGGCAACCAGCGTGATCAGCCCGGCTCTGGCCGATGCCCTCGGCGCGATCGGGCTGCCGCTGCTCACGATTCCCTTCGTGCTCGCCACGATGGTCGCCATGCTGGCGCTGCACCGCTTGCTGCCATCCCTGCTGCCGGTGGCCCTGCACGC
>JALOOQ010000226.1 GCA_025454305.1 Cyanobium sp. Prado107 | reverse complement strand
CCTGGATCCGGCCGCGGCGCTGCCGTTCGTGGGCGAGGTGCTGGGCCGTCTGCGGGCCGAGGTGGGCAACGAGGCCGCCGTGCTCGGCTTCGTGGGCGCTCCCTGGACCCTGGCCGCCTACGCCGTGGAGGGCAGGAGCTCCAAGACCTACTCGGTGATCAAGGCCATGGCCTTCCGGGAGCCGGCGCTGCTGCACCAGCTGCTGGGCCACCTGGCCGACTCGATCGCCACCTATGTGCGCTACCAGATCGATTCGGGCGCCCAGGTGGTGCAGCTGTTCGACTCCTGGGCCGGTCAGCTCAGCCCGATCGACTACGACGTGTTCGCCGCGCCTTACCAGAAGCGGGTGATCGATCAGGTGAAGGCCACCCACCCGGACACGCCGCTGATCCTCTACATCTCCGGCAGCGCCGGGGTGCTGGAACGGATGGCCACCACCGGCGTCGATTTCATCTCGCTCGACTGGACCGTGGACATGGCCGATGGCTGCGCCCGCCTTCCCGAGCACGTGGGTGTGCAGGGCAACGTGGACCCCGGCCTGCTGTTCGGCACCCCCGAGGCGATCCGTGAGCGCATCCTCGACACGGTGCGCAAGGCCCGCGGCCGCCGCCACATCCTCAACCTCGGCCACGGCATCCTGCCGGGCACCCCCGAGGACAATGCCCGGGTGTTCTTCGAGGCCGGCAAGGCGGTGAACGAGCTGCTGGGGGCCGCCGTTTGACGGCTGCCGGCAGACCCGGCCCCGGCATCCCTGTCCCAGCCCGGCCCCAGCGGATCCTGATCACCGGCGCCTCGGGTTGCGTCGGCCAGCACATCGCCGATCGGCTCCTGCGCGAGAGCGACGCCGAGCTGCTGCTGCTGCTGCGCGATCCGGCCAAGCTCACGGCCGTGCCGGCGGACCATCCGCGCATCACCCTGCTGGTGGGCGACCTGCGGGAGCTCACGCCCCATGCCGGCGCCATCGCCACGGCAACCCATGTGGTGCACACCGCCACCGCCTGGGGGGATCCGGCACGGGCGATGGCCGTGAACGTGGACGCTGTCAAACAACTGCTGGCCCTCACCAGCCCCGAGTGGCTGGAGCAGGTGCTCTACTTCTCCACCGCCTCGATCCTGGACCGGGACCTGCAGCTGCTCCCCGAAGCCCTCACCCAGGGCACCGAATACATCCAGACCAAGGCCCTCTGCCTGCAGCAGCTGGAGGACCATCCCCTGGCCGATCGCATCGTGGCCCTCTTCCCCACCCTTGTGTTCGGGGGTCGGGTGGAGGGAGGCCGGGTGGATGGCCGAGGGGTCTTTCCCACCAGCTACCTCACCGCCGGCCTGAAGGAGGCCTGCCGCTGGCTGTGGCTGGCGAAATGGCTGCGGGTGGACGCCAGCTTCCATTTCATCCACGCCGGCGACATCGCCCGGGTGTGCGCGCACCTGCTGAGCCAGCCGCCCGGCAGCGAACCCACCGCTGATCCCGAGCCCGGCCAGGGGCGGGTGCGGCGGCTGGTGCTGGGCCAGCCGGCGGTGACCGTGAACGACACGGTGCGGCGGCTGACGCGCTGGCGCGGCGGCTGGATGCCGCCCTTGGCCCTGGCGGTCACCCCCGCACTGGTGGAGGTGCTGATCAAGCTGCTGCGGCTGGAGATCACCCCCTGGGACCGCTTCTCGATCCGCCAGCGTCACTTCGTGCACGAGCCGATCAGCCCCCCGGAGCGCTTCGGCCTGGTGAGCCAGGCGCCCACCCTGGAGGCGGTGTTCGAGCAGGCCGGCCTGCCGCGCCGGCGGCCACTGGCGGAGCGCCTGTGGCAATTGTTTCGAAGCTGAGCATCACGGGGCACCAGGGTGCAGCGGGCGCCTACGTTTGCGGGGCTATTGCGTTGCGAAGCGCCTTTCCATGCGCCGACTTCTTTCCCTCATCGCTCTGTGCCTGGCGTTGGTGCTGGGCGCCGCCCCCAGCTATGCGGCCGACGTGGCCCATGGCGCCCAGCTCTTCTCGGCCAACTGCGCCGCCTGCCACATGGGCGGCGGCAACGTGGTGAACGCCGAGCGCACCCTCAAGCAGGACGCGCTGGCGGCCTACCTGGCCGACTACTCCAGCGACCACGAGGCCGCCATCGCCTACCAGGTGACCAACGGCAAGAACGCCATGCCCGCCTTCGGCGGCAAGCTCAGCGCCGGCGACATCGCCGATGTGGCCGCCTACGTGGAGGACATGGCCGGCAAGGGCTGGGCCTGATCCGGGGACTGGCCCTGATCCGCGCCGATCGGCCTTCACCACCACCGCTTCTGAACCCTCTGACCCCGGCCGCACGGCCGGGGTTTTTTGCTGCGCCGGTTTGTTTGCTGCGTAATGGACTGATCAGTCAGGCCAGCGCCCGGCGCGCCTCCAGCACCGCCAGGTAGAGGTCCTCGGGCACCTCGCGGATGTCGTACTCGCTGGGCAGAACGCCGTGCACATGCCGGTGCACGGCCAGCCAGCAGTTGCGCTCCGGATCGGCCCCGGTGGCGTCGAAGTCGCGTGAGGCCGCGGCCAGCCGCCGCACCAGGTCGCCGTCCATGGCCTCGGTCATCGGCCGGATCCGCTTCGGTCGCGGCGCCCATCATGGCCAGCAGGGCCGGTCGCTGGGGCGGAGCGCCGTACCCGGACGTTCGGCCTGCCGGGGTGCCAGGGCCGCGGCATCTCCATAGCTTGAGATCAACCCGATCACCGCC
>JALOOQ010000009.1 GCA_025454305.1 Cyanobium sp. Prado107 | reverse complement strand
CGGAGGTGCGCTGCCAGTTCCGGTTGCCCGATCCCCTCGATGCCCTGCTCGCCCGCCACTGGCTCATCGTCCAGCCGCAGACGCTGCAGGCCTACCTGAGACTGGAACGCCATCCCCTCTCTGCAGTACTCGACCAGCGGCCGGCTGATGAGACCTGCCTGAGGAGGTTGGAGGAGGCGAGCAGCCCCCAGGCTCTCGCTGGGGTCCGCCGACGCTGGAAAGCTCTCACGACCCATCTGGCCTGGGCGGATGATCCGTTGCGTGGACTCCATCAGTTGCAGTGCGACAACCAGGGATTGCGTGAACGCAATCTGAATCTGGAACTGGATGGGATCCGCCGCCAGGCACGGATCGCGGAGCTCGAGGCCCGTGAGGAGGAGCTGGAACTGACCCTGAAGATGGCCCAGGAGGATCTCGGGCAGCTCAGCCGCCGCATCACTCTGCTGGAGCAGTTGGTGGTAGCTGGAGCGGAGGCCTCGCGCAACGTACAGGTCGCACTGGCTAAGGTGCTCACTGCATGATTCTGATCTTGAGGCTGATCTTCTTACAGTCTCTCGGCACATTAGCCGCCATAACGGTCAGGATCTGTGGCCAGGTTTATGACTCCGGTTTTGGAATTATCTGCCTCCGATCCAGGATGCCTTGCTGTGAGGTGAATTGTGATCGTGGAGGCATTTCCCCCGAATGATTCCGACACCAGCCCTGGACGTCGGTGGCATCTAGAAGCCAGTCCATGCTGGCTGAGTTGACGGTTAAGTGACTGTCATCAGCGTCAGACCCTCAGTTGGCTTGACCCAGCCTCGATCACGTAATCCGAACGATCGTTCTGCCCCAGTTCAGGAGGATCGACACTATGCCAGAGATCCAACCGGCTGGACGAAGCGTTCCCAGGGAGCAGAGGTCTTCGTCATGTTACCAAGTGCCAACTCGTCGATGGGCTGGTCGGGGTAGAAGAGTTCAAAGTCCTGCCGGTAACGCTCGAAGGCCAGTTCGATGGTCCGTGGGCTGTTGAAATAGTGGAGTAATTCCGTTTTGCCGCTCCGGCGCACGTTCTTGCTGGGCAGACGTCCCAGGGCCGGCAAACCCCACTGGCGCATTCTTCGCCGCAGAACCTGCCAGTGCTCCGGCATCGCCTCGAGCTTGCCGATGAAACCCGGCACGATCACGTCGTCGATGCACAGGATCGTGCTCTGGGGGAGCAGGTGCACATCCAGATCGGCGTCGTCCGTGCCAGCCACCACCTCCAGGAAGCGCTCGAATGGCATGTGCCGCTCGAGACCCATCCGCTCCATCGCTCCGGGAACACTGGCGATCTCGATCAGCTTGTTGTTGAAGGCGGACACCAGCCGATCGAAGGGGTTGCGCACGAAGCTGAAGATCAGATGCGTGCCGCGGCGGTGCAGCGCCGCGGTGGCATCGATCATGCTGGTCTCGCCATGGGTGCCGCGGCGCCAGAAGGCATCGGCGGTGGAGCGCAGGCCCTCCTCCGGGGGCTCGTCGAGGAGCCGGGTGAGCGCGGCCTTCACCGAGGAGTTTGCCACCTTCGGCACCCGCCCGTAGAT
The DNA here is from genome assembly GCA_025454305.1 of Cyanobium sp. Prado107. GTDB lineage: Bacteria > Cyanobacteriota > Cyanobacteriia > PCC-6307 > Cyanobiaceae > NIES-981. The sequence continues at coordinate 23,508 of JALOOQ010000009.1, read as the reverse complement.
GAGGGGGATGCGCTCGAACTGGATGAAGTGTTCGCCCAAGCCGGATTCGGACGTCCTGGGGGCCATCATGCAGCGACGGGCGTGCGCTGCTGGGCCAGGTGGTGGTGCTCCAGGCGCTCCAGTGCCAGCCAGGCGCCTTCGCCGTTGTTCTTGTGGCCCTGCCAGATCTCGGGGATGAAGGAGGCCTCCGGGGCCAGACGGTTCAGCCGGGCGAACACATCGGCCCAGTCCACTTCCCCTTCATCGATCTGCAGACCCTCGCCGTCCACCCCGGCGGCATCGGCCAGGTGCAGGTGGGCCGTGAAGGGCAGGATCCGCTCCAGGAAGACGGAGAAGGGCTGGCGCAGGTGGTTGCAGGCCAGCTTGGAGTGGGACACATCCAGGCAGACCCGCATGCCCTGGCTGCGGCAGAAGGTTTCGATCGACTCGGCATCGACGAACAGGTTGTGGAAGCGCTGGCCGCCGAAGTGCCAGGGAAATGGCGGCATGGTCTGCGGGATCACCTCCACGACGTGCGTGTGCAGCTCGGTCAGGCTCTGCAGCAACCGCTCCAGCAAGGGGGCGCGCTCCGCCGGCCCGAGGTGGCGCTGGGCGGAGAAGCCGCCCACGTTCGTGACCAGCAGCACAGGCTCCGGGCAGTCGAAGCGCTGGCGCAGTCGCGCCGAGAGGTTGATCACCCGCTGCAGTTCGGCCACGGAGTGGCGGCGGTAGTCCTCATCGAGGCTGCAGAGGTCGAGGGTGTGATCGCCTGCGAACAGCTCCGGGGCGTGGACCACCAGACCGATGGGCACCCTCGGCGGCAGCACTGCTTCGATGTCCACCTCCAGGTCCTTGTAGCTCAGGTGGATCTCCACCAGATCGAGATTGCTGGCGGTGCGGAACGCCTCGAAGTCGTGATACCGCACCGGAACCCCGAAGCGGCTGGCGAAGCGGTAAGCGCGGGGCTGCGCAGCGGGCTGATGCAGATCCGACTCGAAGAAGAACTCCCCCTCGGTCTTGGCGGAGGAGAGCGTGCGACCGAGCAGGTCGTTGAGGCGGTAGGGCTGCAGACCCTGGCCGGGGCTCTGGATGCGCACCATCTCGCGCGTCACCGCTGTGCCGGCGGGAATCGGGCAGGCGGCCACGAGGCTCTTGGCCAGCACCTCCCGGTTCATCAGCTCCCCCTGGCTGAGGCTGCGGGCGGCTTCGGATCCCATCGATTCCTCCACGGCCCGGATGCCGGCCACCATGGCGGCGAATTCGCCGGGCAGCAGGCTCACCTTGTGGTCGTTGCCCTCCATGGCCCGGTCCAGGGTGATGTGCTTCTCCACCACGGCGGCACCGAGGGCCACCGCGGCGACCGGCACTGCCGTGCCCCGCTCGTGCCCTGAGTAGCCCACCGGACCCTCGGCCAGCTCCGCCAGCCGTGGCAGATAGCGCAGGTTCACGTCCTTGAAGGGGGTGGGATAGGTGGAGTTGCAGTGCAGCAGCACGAAGGCGGCGCCCAGCCGGCGCAGATGGCGGATGCCGGCCACGATCTCCTGCTCGGTGGCCATGCCGGTGGAGGCGATCAGTGGCTTTCCCGTGGCGGCGATGGCGGCGAGCAGGTCGTGGTTGGTGAAGTCGGCCGAGGCCACCTTGAAGCCGGCCATGCCCCAGCGCTCCAGCTTTTCCAGGCTCGTCTCGTCCCAGGGTGTGCACAGGGGGATCAGGCCCCGTTCCAGGGTGTGGTCGAAGCAGCGGTAGAGCTCCTCGTCGCTGAGCTGAAAGCGTTCCAGCAGATCCAGGGTGTACTGGGTACCGAGATCCGACGCCATGTCGTTGCTGTCGCCGGCGTTCACGTAAAGGCGGCCCATGTCGCGCATCTGGAACTTGGCGCAGTCGGCTCCCGCCTCGGCGGCGGCATCGATCATCCGCAGGGCCAGATCCAGGCTGCCGTTGTGGTTGTTGCCGATCTCCGCGATCACGAACGCCGGCGCGCCCTCGCCGATGGCCCGTCCGGCGAGCTGCAGCTGCCGTTTGCCGCCCCGGGCCACGGCCACCACCCGTCCGTGGTGATCCAGCAGGGGGATCACCTGGATCGTCTGGGAGAAGAGCTCCGCCAGGTCGCCGGTGGGGGTGCCTTCCGGCGCGGAGACGCAGCTCGGGTTCATGGCGACGGTCACCGGCCGGCCGAGGTCGATCACATCGCTGCTGCCGATCCAGCGGCGGAAGTCTCCGTCGCTGAGCACGCCCTGGAGGATCCCCCCCTCCGACACCACGAAGATGAGACGGCACTTGTTGGCCGTGATCTTGTTCAGAGCGGTGAGGATCGAGTCTTCGGCGAAGACGACGAACTGAGTGAAGTTGCGCTCGATCTGTACCGCCTGCACCGACGCTCCGCCTGCCGCTGTTCGAACGCCGAATCTAGGCCCGGAAGCGGGGGGTCACCAGCAGGGCCAGCCGGCGGGCGATCCGATTGCCGATGCGCGCGGCCGCAAGGCGCCGGCCGATGTTCCTGTTCTCGGGCCGTTGCAGCTGGGCGATCTCCAGCAGCCGGGCGGCCTCGTCGTAGTCGCGCCGGCGGATGGCGGCCTCCGCTGCCCGACGCAGCTGATTGCAGGAGAGGTCGGCGGCGTTGATCATGTAGCCCGGATGGATCAGGCCCTTGGGCTGCCGAGGAGGCTGCGCCTTGAGGTCCTGCAGCGCCTCCAGCAGGTTCTGGGGGGAGAAGCGCTGGCCATACCCCACCCACTCCAGCCAGTCGGGATCCGCATCGGGGCCTTCGGCGAGGCTGTCGATGTCGGCCGCCCGGTCGAAGTGGCGCAGCAGGCCCGAGCCGGCGAAGAACGGGGTGCCGAGGTCGTGGCGCAGGCCGAAATCGGCCATCACCAGCGGTTTGCAGCCCAGGTCGAGGGCATCGAAGAACGCGGTGGAGGACACGGTGGCCAGCAGCCTGCCGCCCCCCAGCAGATCCGCCAGGGGGGCGTCGCTGATCCGCAGGTTGGGCGGGAGCCCGCCCAGGGTCTTCTCCACTGTCTCGGTGATGTGGGTGGTCACGGCATGGAAGGTGCGCTCGTGCGGGGCCACCCGCGGTCTGATCAGCACCTCCCAGTCGGGTGACCTCCGTGCCAGGGCCGCCAGGATCCGCACCAGCCGCCGCCGTTCATGGTCTGCCGCCGGGATCACCACCTGTTCGGCGAACACCAGGCGGTTGGCGCGGTCGGCCACCGGCTCGGCCGACCGCTGACGCCCCAGGCCGGTGAGCACCCAGCGCTGACCCGCGAACGGGGTGTGGCGGAGCATCAGCTCCAGGCGGGCCTGGTCGCGGGGGCCGTTGAGACAGATCAGGTCGTAGCCGAGACGCCAGGCGATCGCCTCCTCGAAGCGCTCCAGCACCACGCCGTTGAATCCGCAGAACAGGGGTCGCAGGGGACGTCCCAGCTGGTGGCGGCTGTCGCGGTACACGCTGCGGAATTCGGCCAGCTTGCTGCCGGTGAGGTAGACGCCGATGGCGTCGAAGCCGTCGAGACGGGGGTCGGCCATGAGCTGCCGCAGGGACAGCTGCCAGAGCGGGCCGATCCGGTTCATGCCATCGATCACGCTGGCGGGGGTGCCCTCCCGCGGCACCGCATTCACGGTGACCCGCAGGTGGTGCTCCCCGGCGAAGCGGGCCAGGGCCTGGCAGGCCAGCAGCTGGCTGTCGCTGTCGGCCACCAGCAGCAGGGACAGGCTCATCGGGTCACTCCCTCCAGGCGCTGCAGCAAGCGCTGCGGGCCGTCGGCGATCGTCCAGCCCAGGCCCGCCAGCCAGCCGGGATTGGGCTGCGGTGCTGCGAGCAGCTCCTCCAGCGGCAGGCAGTCGGCCAGCCGCCGCATCAGGCCGGATCCGAAGAAGAGGGGACCGTTGAAGTCGGTGCGGATGCCGTAGTCCGCCAGTACTGCGGTGGGCTTGCCCCACACCATGGCGCTCAGCAGCCAGGGCGAGCTGATCCCCAGGCAGGCCCAGGCCAGCATCAGGTTCAGGGGGAGGTCGTCACGACGTCCGATCTGCAGGTTGGCCGGACGGTCGGCATCGAGGCCGTGGTGCCAGGCCAGGGTGGTCTCGGTCCAGTCCTCCGGGTCAGTGGCCAGGTGGTAGTCGGGCTGGAGGCGCACGGTCCAGCCCGGGGCCGCCACAGCCAGGCTTCTCAGGCGGCGGTACAGGAGTGCCTTGTCCTTCGCCCCGCCTGGCACCCCCCCCTGCTCCAGCACCACCAGGAGCGGCTCCCGGCTCACCCCGAAGCCGATCGGTGCGGTGGGCATCCCCCACAGGCCGATGGCCTCGTGGGCCTGGGCGGCGTGGGGGGTGCCCCGGATGAGCCAGCCCAGCTCCTCCACCTGCACCGGGCCGTGTAGGCAGATCAGGTCGTACCCCAGCCGCGGCAGCAGGTCGGCGCTGAGGGCATCACCCACCAGCGGCAGCAGCGGCCCGGTGAACAGGGGCGCGGCAGGCCTGCCGCGCAGGCGTGCAGCCCGGCGCCGGATCGACAGGAACGGCTGCAGGGTTTCGGGTTCAACGAACACGCCCGCTCCATCCAGGTGGTCCAGCAGCTCGCTGGCGGCGGCGGTGAGCGGCTCGAACACCAGGGTCGGCACCTGCGGCGCGGGGGCTCGGTGCCCGTTCATCAGGGCCGGCGCGACGATCAGCGTCACCTCCGCGCCTGCCGCCTGCAGGTGCCGGCCCAGCAGCCGGCAGGCCTCCAGCGCTGCCGTGGTGTCGCTGATCAGGGCCAGCCTCATCGTCCCTTCAGCAGCCGCTCCATCCCCCAGAGGCCCACCAGGACCCTGCGGATGCGCCGCAGCAGATCCAGCCCGCGATGGCTGGGTCTCTGGCGTGAGTGGGCTCCGGCCGAACTGAGCATGCGACGCCCGCCGTGGGCCAGGGCGTACTTCTGCCAGGCCGAACTGCCCCAGCCAGGAGGGCCCTGGCGGCTGGCACCGCCAGGAACCGGCGGCGATTCCAGTCGGGCGGCCAGTGCGGCCACGAACCGCTGACCCCCCTCCGGGCAGTGGCCGTGGCTGTGCAGCCAGCTTTCGTCGTGGCAGGGGGTGAACGGATCGCGCAGGATCGCGTCGAAATCGCGCAGGGCGCCGGAATCGAGAAAATAGTGATTGCCGAGGGTTTCGTTCACGCCCAGGTCGGCGACGATGCGGGTGCTCACGCCCAGGGCCATCGCCTCCATGGCGGCGGTGGACGACACGGTGATGGCGCAGGCGCAGCGCTGCAGCAACGCCAGGCTGGGCTTGTGGCTGATGCGCAGATTCGGCACCCTGCGGCTGATCTTGTCCACCCGGCGGGCCATCTCGCCGTGGTGCCGGTGGAGCGTCGCCTCGATGCCGGAGGTGCGGGGCTTGAAGATCACCGGATGCTCCGGCCAGGCGCGGGCCAGATCCGCCAGACGGCGGCAGAGGTATCTGCGTTGCAGCGGGTTGTCCGGCACGGAGGGCTGCTCGAAGAACACGATCGCACCCTGATCCGGCACCTGCTGGCGGGGCCGCAACGGCCACAGGATCGGCAGGCCCGTGACCAGGGCGTTGGCAGGATTCAGCCCCAGGGCCTGGCAGCCCCGCTCGAACAGAAGGGCGTCCGGCTCCGCGTTCAGGCAGAGCAGGTCGACACCGGAGCGATCCAGCATTCCCTCCAGCTGGTGGCGAAACAGAATGCCGGGGTAGGCGCTCACCAGCAGCGGCCGGCGGGGCTGATCGGCCCACGCCGCCTGCAGCAGCAGCTGGGTCTCGCGGGTGCGGCGTCCGTCCAACCCGAGCACCAGAGCGTCCTGAGTCGCCAGTTCGCTCAGCAGGGTGCTGAGCTGCCCCCAGAGGTGCTGCCGGATGGGGTTTCGGGGTGCGATGCGGCGGATCTCCAGCACCTGCCGGCGTGAGAGCTTGCGGCCGGGCAGCTCGAGCAGGTGGAGGGTGGTCCCGGCTCCGTCGCGCCGCGCCACTTCCAGCAGGTTCATGGCCGTCTTGCCGAAGGAGTCGAAACAGGCCAGGGCAGCGATGCGTTTGTTCTGCAGCACACTCACAGCGTCGGCTCCACGGCGCTGGCAGGCTCCCTTGGATCGAGCAGAGGGGCCAGCTGCCGGCACAGGGCCAGATCCGCGGCGGTGTCGATCTCCGGAGCCGGCGCCTCGATCGGCACCGGCAGGGTGGGGGCAACGAAGCGGGTGCCGTGCTCGATAAAGGGTTGGGTGCGGATCGCGTAGATCGCGCCGGTCTCCAGGTAGGTGGGAGGAAGGTCCTGTCGGCGCGGGCGGGGGCGGCTGGGGTCGTGGTTCACCCCGACGCCGTGTCCCTCGCCATCCCGGCCCCAGAGAAAGCCATGCCAGGGGGTCACGCTGAAGGCCATGGCGGCATCACCGGCCTGCAGGGCCTGCACGACCGCGTCGATCTGTTCAGGGCGGGTGAACGGGGAGGTGCACTGCAGGAACACGAAGACGGCTGGCAGCGGTGCCCGTCCGGCCAGGGTCTGCAGGCCGTGCAGCAGGGCCTGCTCCGACGAGGCCGTGTCGCCGGCCAGTTCGGCCGGCCGTTGCAGCCAGCCCGCCCCTTCGCGCTCACCCATGGCGCCGATGGCGGCATCGTCGCTGCTCACCCAGACGGCGCCGATGCTGCGGGCCTGCAGGGCCGCCCGCACACTGCGGGCCAGCAGAGGCACATCTCCCACGGTGCGCAGGTTCTTGCCAGGCACCCCCTTGGAGCCGCCCCGGGCAGGGATCAGCGCCAGGGCCGCCAGGGTGGGGTCGATGGCCGGCTCCCATGGCGATGCGCTCATGGCTGCACCGGGGCCTGCTCAGGAAGGGTGGGCCTGAGGCGGCCATTGGCACCCAGCGGGTACCAGCGCAACCGTTCGTTCAGACCTTCGCTACCCGGCTCAGCGGCCTCACCGTCCGTCGTTTCGGCCGCTGGAGGCACGATGCCCTGCTGCCGGCGCAGGATGGCCATCACCACCTTGCGAACCCGGCCCGCCGGCATGCCGATCTCGGCGGACACCGCTGAGCAGAGGCTGTCGATCGACCTGTCTGTGACCCCGTTGATCAGCACCCCGGCTGTCTCCTCGGCTGCGGGTGGGCCGAAGGTAGCAGCCATCCCGTTGCCGGTAACCTGAGCGTCCGCAACAGCCAGGCTCCAGGGTTGCAGGCGCCTTCCCCCCCCGGCCTCTCCACGCCCTTGGCCTTCCCCCGACCCGCGGCCCGCCTGGGACTGCCGGCTGCCGGGATGCTGCGCCACTCCACGCTGCCGGCTCTCCTGGCCGACGTCCAGCTGGTCACGGGAGCGCCCCGCTGCAGCTGCGAGCCTCTCGATGCCGTGCTGGCCTGGGGACACAAACCCAGTGCCCGCAGCGCTGAACGACTGGCCCAGCGTCGCGGGTTGCCTGTCTGGCGCTGTGAAGACGCCTTTCTGCGTTCCCTGGGCCTGGGCGCGGACAGCGCTCCCCTGGGCCTGGTGCTCGATGACGGCGGCATGTATTACGACGCCGCGGCACCCAGCCGGCTGGAGCGCCTGATCGCTGGCCCCCACACGACGGCGGAACTGGCCCGTGCCGAGGCGATCCGGAGCCTGTGGTGTGAGCAACGGGTCAGCAAGTACAACGGCGCTCGCGAGGCGTCGGCGCCACCGGAGCCCTTTGTGCTGGTGGTCGATCAGACCGCCGGTGACCTCTCCATCGCCCTGGGCGGGGCCACTCCTGCCAGCTTCCCAGCCATGCTTGCAGCTGCCCTGGCCAACCATCCGGGCCGCACCGTGGTGGTGAAGACCCATCCGGATGTGGCGCGTGGGCGCAAGCGGGGGCACTTCCCGCCCAGTCAGCTGTGCGATCCCCGCATCCGGCTCGACGCCAGCGGGGACCACCCCACGGCCCTGCTCGAGCGCGCCGAGGCGGTGTACGTGGTCACCTCCCAGCTGGGCTTCGAAGCCCTGCTGTGGGGGCGTCCGGTGCACACCTTCGGTATGCCCTTCTATGCCGGCTGGGGCCTCACCCGAGACCACCTGCCTCAGCCGCAGCGCCGCGGTCCGCGGCTGCTGGCGGATCTGATCCATGGCGCATTGGTGGAGTACGCCATCTACATCGATCCCCATCGGCACCGGCCCTGTGCGGTGGAGGATCTGATCAGGGCCATCGGTCTGCAGCGGCGGCTGCGCGCCAGGGTGCCCGAGCGGATCGAGGCCTTCGGCTTCACGCCCTGGAAGCAGCGCGTGCTGCGCCGTTTCCTGGCAGGCAGCGGGCTGCGCTTCCGGTTCCCCTGGCAGCGGCCGGGTCCGCGCGCCGAGGCTGTGGTGATCTGGGGCCGCCGCGCCAGCCCATCGCTGCTGCGGGCGGTGGAGCGCCGCAGTCTGCCCGTGCTGCACGCGGAGGATGGCTTTCTGCGCTCGGTTGGCCTCGGGGCCGATCTGATCGATCCGATCTCCTGGGTGGTCGATTGGCGCGGGATCTACTACGACGCCGCTGCCCCGAGCGATCTCGAACACCTGCTGAGCACGGGATCCTGGGGCGACGGCCAGCTGGCCAGGGCCGGGCGGCTGCGCCGCCGGCTGGTGGAGGAGGCGATCACCAAATACAACCTGCGGGCCTCGCCCTGGCAGCGTCCCCAGCGGGCCCGGCGGGTGGTGCTGGTCGTGGGCCAGGTGGAATCGGATGCCTCGATCCGGCTGGGAGCCCCGGGGGTGTCCACCAACCTGGGCCTGCTCCAGGCGGTGCGGGCCGCCGAGCCTGACGCGTACCTGATCTACAAGCCCCACCCCGACGTGGTGGCGGGTCTGTGCCGCCAGGGCAGCGGGGAGGCTGCGGCCAGCGACTGCTGCGACGAGGTGCTGGTGGATGCCGCGATCCAGCAGCTGTTCACCCAGATCGACGCTCTGCACGTGCTCACGTCCATCGCCGGCTTCGAGGCGCTGCTGCGTGGCCTGGAGGTGCACACCTGGGGTCTGCCCTTCTACGCCGGCTGGGGGCTGACGCACGACCGTCTCACGTGTGAGCGCCGCAGCCGCCGACTGCCGCTCGACGCCCTGGTGCATGCGGCCCTGATCGACTACCCGCGCTACGTCAGCCGCCACAGCGGCCTGTTCATCGAGCCGGAGCAGGCGGTGGACGAACTGCTCACCTGGCGGGCGGCTCCCCCCCGTGCCCTGAGCCTGCGACAACGGATCTTCCGCCACTGGGGCCGCCTGCGGCAGCGTTGATCGCCCGGGTGGTCGTGGCAAAGTTGGCTCCACCTCTGGCTTCAGGACACAGCATTGACCACGGAACGGGCCCCGGCGCCGGCACCGGTGCAGCTGGTTCAGGTGCAGATCGATGGTCCGGTGCTGTTGCTGATGGGGCCGATCGGGGTGTTCTTCGCGCGCTTCTGCCGCTATCTGCGCGGCTGCGGCATCCCGGTCACGAAGGTGATGTTCCCGCTGCACGAGTTCGGCTTCCCGCGGGAGGTGCAGGTGCCCTTCAGCGGATCGATGGAGGCCTGGCGCCCGTTTCTGCGCCAGCTGCTGAGCGAGCGCCGCATCCGCCACATCTTCATGTATGGCGACTTCATCATTCCCCACCGCATCGCCATCGAGGAGGCTCACCGGGCCGGTGTCGAAGCCTGGGTGTTCGAGCTGGGCTACATCCGGCCCAACTACGTCACGCTTGAGCGGGATCGCGTGAATGCCCGCTCCAATCTCAACCGGCCGGTGGAGTACTACCGCAGCCTTTCGCCGGTGGACGCTCTGCCGCAGGGGAAGCTCGACCCAGGCTGGCGCTGGCGCAAGCTCTGGAAGGCCCCCACCTTCATCCAGCACGCCTTCACCCGCTACCCGATCATCGAGGGCGAGCACAAGCTGCAGCCGTCGCCCCGGTTTCTCTGGTGTCAGCTGCGCGGCAGCTGGCGCTACTGGCTGTACCGCTGGCAGGAGCGCTCCCTGAAGCGCCGGCTGCTGGAGCATCTCTCCTACTTCCTAGTGGTGTTGCAGGTGTCGAGCGACTCGCAGGTGCAGCTGGGCTCGCCCTACCGGGGCATGCACGATTTCATCGAGGATGTGATCTCCTCGTTCGCAGGCCATGCCCATGCCTCCGATCACCTGGCTTTCAAGCATCACCCGCGCGACCGGGGCTACAATAACTACGGCCGTCTGATCCAGCTGCTGGCCCAGCGGTACGGAGTGCCGGGCAGGGTGCACTATTTCCATGACGGAGCCCTGAGCCGCTTTCTGCGCACCTGCCGCGGCGTGGTGACGGTGAACAGCACGGTGGGCCTGCAGGCCCTGTACCACGCCGTGCCCACGAAAGTGATGGGCCAGACCTTCTACAACCTGCCGGGGCTCACCGATCAACAGCCCCTGGATCAGTTCTGGCGGGATCCCCACACCAGTGACCGGCCGCTCTTCTACCGCTTCTACGACAACCTGGTGACCACCACCCAGGTGAACGGCAATTTCGACGCCGACTTTCCCTTCCGCACCACCTTCCCCATCGGTCCGGAGGCCCGCCGGCTGCCGCCCCGGCCCAGCCTGCCTCTTTCTGGACAGACGGCCCGGGCCAACCCTCTGGCGCTGGCGGCCCGGGTGATGGGTCGACTGTTCTGGGGGGTGTCCTACTTCGTGGTCTACGCCGTTCAATTGGCAGCCCTGGTCCTGGGCCGACGCCGGCTTGCCGCGCGTCTGCTCGTCTGCACGGCGCTTGTGGGGCTCCGCGCGCTGGGCATTGCCGTGGTGGTTGACGACAGTCACCCCAGCGAGCCGGAGGGGATTCCGCTGGTGCACCTCTGGAACCACCGGAATCCGGTTGATGTGCTGGTGGTGCAGGGGGTGTTGCGGTTGCCCAGCATCACCACGGCAAACCTGCATCTGAGCCGGATCATGCCCTGGTTCTCAGCCTCTGCGGCGAATGCCGGCCATGGTCTGATGGATCATCGCGATGGCCGCTCCCGCACCTCGGCTCTCTACCGGGCATCCCGCACCCTGGCTGAGCGAGGCCAGGTGATGCTGGCCCCGAACGGCTCCCTGGTCACGCCCATCAGCGAACGGGTGTCGGCCAGCGCGCTCCTGCTCGCCCGCAAGCACGGAGCCCTGATCGTGCCCTGGACCTTCAGCTACGAAGGGCTCAGCGTCTCGCCAGAGGATCTCTACCGGCCGCTGGGCCTGCTCATCTCCCGGCTGTCGGCCCCCTTGGCCACGATCCACTGCCGCAGAGGCCGGGCCAGGGATCTGGCCCTGTCTCCGCAGCAGACCGACCGCCAGGCCTTCGTTCAGGCGGTCCAGGCCTACTACGCCCGGACCGAGTTCAGGCAGCCAGCACAAGGCTGATGTTGTGCCCGCCGAAGCCGAAGGCGTTCTTCAGGGCGTAGCGCTCGCCTGCGCCCGGACCCCCTGTCAACGCCAGATTGCCGTTCTGCACCACGGCCAGATCGATGCCGGGGTCCAGCGGCTCGGCGTTGGCGCTGCGGGGCACCAGGCCGAAGCGCAGGGCCTGCAGCACCAGGATCGTCTCCACGGCCCCGGCGGCGCCCAGCAGATGGCCGAGTTGACCCTTGGGGGCGGTGACCGGCAGATCCAGCCGTCGCGCACCCAGGGTGCGCGCGAGAGCCTTCGCCTCAGCCAGGTCTCCCAGGGGGGTGCCGGTGGCATGGGCCTGCACGAAGCTCAGAGCGTCCACGGCGATGTCGGCGCGTCTGAGGGCGTCGGCCATCGCCGCACTCGCCTGCATCCCCTCCGGTTCCGGCGCCACGATGTGGTGGCCGTCGCTGCTGCTGCCGCAGGCCAGCAGCCAGCCGAGGGGCGCAGGACCTTCGGATCGCAGGTCGCGGCTGCGCTGCAGCACGAGCACGCCCGCTCCCTCCGAGAGAACGAAGCCATCCCGGTCGACTCCGTAGGGGCGAGACGCCTGGTCCGGTTGCTCGTTGCGGCAGGACAGCGCCCGCATCGCCGCAAACCCCACCAGACCGAGACGATTCACCGGGGCTTCGGCACCGCCGGCCAGCACCACGTCGGCGCGGTCGTCGTTCAGCAGCATCTGGGCCAGCAGCAGGGCTTCGGCTCCGGACGCGCAGGCCGAAACGGGGGTGTGCGCGCCTCCGTGCAGCCCCAGATCAATGGCGATCTGTCCGGCGGCGGCATTGGGAATGAGCATCGGCACGGTGAGGGGATTGACCCGCGCCGGCCCGGCCTCGAGGAGATTGCAGTGCTGCCTCTCCAGCGTCGCCAGACCGCCGATGCCTGTGCCGATCACCACCGCCACCCGCGCCGACTCAACGCCTGCAAGGTGGGGCCGGGCCTGTTCCCAGGCCTGGCGCGCCGCCAGCAGACCCAGCTGCGAGCAGCGATCCAGCCGTCGTCGCTGCAGCGGCTCAAGGCCGGCGCCGATGTCTGCGGTGATGCGGCCGCCGATGCGGGCCGGCAGGTCACTGGCCCAGGGGTCGTGGATGGCCGAGATGCCAGAACGTCCCGCCACGGTGGCGTTCCAGGTGCCGGCGACATCCGTGCCCAGGGGGGTGACGGCCCCCCAGCCGGTGACCGCGATCCGCTCAGTCGTTCTGGTCATGCACCCGTTTCAGGGACTCCAGATGTTGCTGGACATCCCCCACCGTGCGGAAGCGCAGCAGGTCTTCCTCCGCGATCCGGATGCCGAGACACTCGTCGGCCTCGATCAGGATTTCGTAGAAGCCCAGGGAATCGATGCCGATGTCCTCGATCAGCCGCGCCTCCGCCGTGATCTGCTCGGCATCGGCGCCTGAGATCCGCTGCAGGATCTCGATCAGCCGGGCCTGGAGATCGTTGTCGTCGGCGCTCCCGTGGGACTGCTCGCCGGAGTGTCGCTGGCGGGCGCCGCCTGGGTTCGTCGATGCGGCTGCGGGGGTGTCGTTGTCGGGGCCCGCGTGCATCAACTCCCTCTGGCAGACCTCGATGGATTGGCAACGTACCAGTTCACGGTCGTCCACCGATCCCCCCCCGGTACCAGCTGAAGTTCCGGTAGATCGGCTGGTGCGGGAAGTCGATGAAGTGTTGCAGCCGGCGGGCCGGGATCCGGCTGAGATCGGCTGCCATCAGGATCTCGGTGATCTGGTTGAAGTCCCTGGCCAGGGAGAGGTTGCGCACCCGGGCCTCCATCAGGTTGATGTACTGCCGCAGCAGCACCGGCAGACGGAAGCCTGGATCGAGGCTGGTCTGGATGTGACGCTCCAACGCCTGGATGCTGGCCACAGGCGCTGGGTTCGGATCGGGTTCGAGCCCCGCCACCCGGTGGCGGGGCCGGGGGTAGGGCGCGGTGGGGTCGAGGAAGGGAGGCCGCAGCATCGTGCTGAGGAACTCCTGGTTCACCGCGTCTGAGTAGGCGAAGTGGTTGTACGACACCAGTCCGTGGATCGATCCGTAGCCGGAACCCACGGCCACCTGGAGGCCGCCGCGAAACAGGAACATGAGGCTGTGGGGCAGGCGCTGGAAGCGGGGTGCCAGCGCCACCCTGCCGATCTCCAGGTGGTGCCCTCTGCTGGCCAGAGCGGCCTTGATGCCGGGGTAGACGTGTTCCAGGTACGACTCCCCTCCACCCGGCAGGGTTGGCTCGTTCAGCCCTGACGCCTGCTCCGACCCCGATGCGAGGTTGAAGGCGGGCACGAATTGCAGGCGGGCCGAGCCCGCCAGTTCGCCGCTGCTGGCCTCCACCAGGAGAAAGTGCTCGTAGTGCGCGTCGCGACTGTCCAGGTCTCTGCTGTGTCCGGAACCGGACAGTTGCTGCCGGTAGGTGAGCTCACGGAGCTCTCCCACCGCGTCGGCGAATGGGCTGAAGCCCTGGCCAGGCAGGAGGTAGAGGTTCAGCCCCTGCGATGTGAACAGGAGAAAGGGAGCCAGATCCCGCTCGACCCGCCGGGCAGGAAGTGCGATCGCGGCGGAGAGGTTCAAGGGATTTCCGTCGACCGCCTTCACGATGGGCATCGGGATGCATGAAGATTAGCCCGTCTGTACCGGCGATCCCCATTGGGGCCATGCCGGCACCCGGTCCCTCCTGCTCTCAGGCCCCGTGTCTACTGCTCCTCTCGTTTCTGCAGGCCGCGTCGGTGGCCGTGGGGCCCGGCGCGGGGGGGCATCCCTGCTTCTGGTCATACTGGCCCTGGCTCCGCTGGGGAGCGAGTTCCCGGCCCTGGCTGTGCCCTCCCGCTCCATGGCGCCGACGAACGTACAGCCGGAAGCCTTCCAGATCCCTGAGTCCTCCGCTCAGGAGGCGGACCCCGCTCCCGCTGGCCAGGCGCCGCAATCCGGTCCCCAGCCCTATGCCGTCATGGCCGATCCCGGGCAAGCGGGGTTCCGCTACCGCCTCGGTCCGGGCGACAGCTTGCGCATGGCGGTGTTCAGAGTCGAGGGTTATGAGGCCGAGGTTGTGGTTTTGGCCGACGGCACCATCAATCTTCCCCGTCTGGGAGCCGTTCCCGTCTGGGGTCTCAGCCTCGACGAAGCCAGGCAGCGCATCACCGAAGGCTACGACCGCTACCTGCGCAATCCGCTGGTCTATCTCGATCTTGTCGCACCCAGGCCGGTACGGGTGACCATGCTGGGCGAGGTGCAGAAACCGGGCTTTTACTCCCTTACCCAGGACGGCCAGTCGGCCCAGCTGGTGGCAGCTGGACCGGGGGCTGCGCCGACCACGATACCCTCGGCCGGGTGGCCCACGCTGGTTGACGCGGTGCAGCGGGCCGGCGGGGTCACTGCTTTAGCCGACCTCTCCGAAGTGGTGCTCACCCGCCCCAGCCCGGTGCCGGGAGGCCGGCCGGTGGAGTATCGCTTCGATTACCAGCAGCTGCTGATGGAGAACCGCAGCACCGTCAATCCCCTCCTCTATGACGGCGACATGATCCGGATCGCGCGCGCCGAGGTGCCCAAGCCCAGGGATGTGCTCATCCGTACCGCTGCCTCCAACTTCGCCCCCGACACGATCGGTGTGACCGTGGTGGGTGAGGTGCGTCAGCCAGGACTGAAGCAGCTGCGCTCGAACAGCCCTCTCACGGCAGCCGTGATCGCTGCCGGAGATGTGGATCCGGGACGGGCCAATTCCAGAGACATCCGCCTCATCCGCGTTCGACCGGACGGCAATGTTGAGGTTCGTGCCGTTGCTCTCGACCCCTCGGCCCCCCTCGATTCCCCCGCCAACCCTTCGCTGCACAACGGCGACATGGTGGTGGTGCCTCGCAATGGCTGGACCCGCTTCAACGACTTTCTGCTGCAGGCCGTCACCCCGTTCGGGCCAGTGCTGAACGCAGCGTCGATCTATCGCATCTTCGCCAACTGACGGCCTGAGGGGCTGCGGCTCAGATCCCCAGCCGCTGCCAGATCACGCCCAGGTTGGCCTGGTGCAGCTCAGTGGAGAAGCACTCCGCCAGCTGCTCCGGGCTGAGCCGGGCGGTCACGTCGGCATCGGCTTCCAGGTTGGCGCGGAAGTCCCCGCCGGCGGTGTTCCAGGCGCTGTGGGCGTTGCGCTGCACGATCCGGTAGGCCTCCTCGCGGCTGATGCCGCTCTCCACCAGGGCCAGCAGCACCCGCTGGCTGAACACCACGCCGCCGTACACGTTCATGTTGCGGGCCATGTTGTCCGGATAGACCCCCAGGCCCTGCACCACATCGGTCATCTCCCGCAGCATGAAGTGCAGCGTCACCGAGCAGTCGGGCAGCATCATCCGCTCCACCGAGCTGTGGCTGATGTCGCGCTCGTGCCAGAGGGCGCAGTTCTCCAGCGCCGCCACCACATAGCTGCGCAGCACCCGCGCCAGGCCGCTGATGCGCTCGCTGCGGATCGGGTTGCGCTTGTGGGGCATCGCCGAGCTGCCCTTCTGACCCTTGGCGAAGTTCTCCTCCACCTCCAGCACGTCGGTGCGCTGCAGGTTGCGGATCTCGGTGGAGAAGCGCTCCAGAGCAGCGCCCACCAGCGCCAGGGTCTGCACGTATTCGGCATGGCGATCGCGGGCGATCACCTGGGTGCTGGCGGTGTCGGGCACCAGGCCCAGCCGGGCGCAGGCGAGTTCCTCCACCTGCGGGTCGGTGTTGGCGTAGGTGCCCATGGCACCGGAGATCTGGCCCACGCTCACCACCCCCTCCAGGCGCTCGAGGCGCGTGCGGTTGCGCTCCACTTCAGCCAGCCAGCCGGCCAGCTTGAAGCCGAAGGTGATCGGTTCGCCGTGGATGGCGTGGCTGCGGCCGATCATCACCGTGGCCTTGTGCTCGCGCGCCAGCGTGCGCAGGGCGTCGGCGAGCTTGTCGAGCTCGCTGCGCAGCAGCTGCACCGAGGCCTTCAGCTGCAGCGCCAGGCCGGTGTCGAGCACATCGGAACTGGTCATGCCCACGTGGATGTAGCGGCCGGCATCGCCCACGTGCTCGTTCACGTTGGTGAGGAAGGCGATCACGTCGTGGCGCACCTCCGCCTCGATCTCGAGGATGCGCTCCACGCTGAAGGCGGCCTTCTCCTTGATCGTGGCCACGGCTTCGGCGGGTACCCGTCCCAGTTCGCAGTTGGCCTCGGTGGCGGCGATCTCCACATCCAGCCAGCTCTGGAACTTCGCCTCCTCGCTCCAGATCGCGCCCATCTCGGGCAGGGTGTAGCGCTCGATCAAGGCCCCGCGGGCTCACGTCCCGACCAATGTATGGGGCGCCGGAGCCGCTCCTGCCGCGCTCACCCGCGCTGCGCGCGCGACAGCGCGGCAGGAGCGGCTCCGGCGCTTGGGGGAGGGGCTGGGGGATCTCTCCTGTGCGCGACCTCTTCAGCCCTTCTGCGGGCAGCTGGGGAGGCTGACTGCGGGAGCTCACGGGCTGGAGGCCGCGGGGGAGAGTCCGGGGCCGGCAGCCCGTTGGGGGGCTGCAGGGTCCTGATTCCTCGTTCCGGTTGCCTTCCCCACCAGCCCAGGCCGCCCGCCTGAGCCGCGCGTCAGACCCCGAGGCGGCGTTGCCCGCGCAGCGGGCGTGGCCGCCGGAGGGCTGATGTGCGGCTCAGGCGACCGAAGTCAGGCGCCGGTGCTCCACCTCCCATTGCACCTGGGAGCCCCAGGCCTGCTGGCGCACCCAGCAGCGGCCGCCACGGCAGCAGATCAGTTCAAAGGGCGGCAGGTCGTCGGGCTGGTTGCGCAGTTTCACGAAGCTCCCGGGCAGCAGGAGCTGCACCACGTTGGCGGAGTGCTGCTGGCGGGATGAACACCGGCTGGATGCACCGCTGGCGGCCTTGGCGGGAGGGCTGGCGGGGAGGGGAGCCATGGCGGTGTGCTCGGCTGGGGGCATCCTCCCGTGCATCCGCCGCACCCCCCTCGCCTGCGGGCAATCTGTTTCGTTTCGGTTGTGGTTTCATCACACCATTCCTCCGGATCGCCTGCGGCGCCATGGCCAGTCCACCCCGCAAGCAGCGCCTCGACCTCGAACTCGTTGCGCGCGGCCTGGCGTCCAGCCGACAGCAGGCCCAGCAGCTGATCCGTGCCGGCCGCGTGCGCTCGGCTGACCGTGTCCTCGACAAGCCCGGTACCGATGTCTCCCGGGATCTGGATCTGGAGGTGCGGCAGCCGCCGCGTTTCGTGTCCCGTGGCGGCGAGAAGCTCGATGCGGCGCTGCAGGCGTTTGCGCTGCCGGTTCGTGGACGTGTCTGCGTCGATGGCGGCGTGTCCACGGGTGGATTCACCGACTGCCTGCTGCAGCACGGCGCCGCTCGCGTCTACGCCATCGATGTGGGCTATGGCCAGACGGCGTGGAGTCTGCGCAGCGATCCACGGGTGGTGCTGCGCGAGCGCACCAACCTGCGGCACCTCACCTCCGCCGACCTCTATGCAACGGCGGATCCACGGCCCGATCTGGCCGTGGCGGACGTGTCCTTCATCTCGCTGGCACTGGTGCTGCCTGCGTTGCTGGGTCTGCTGGAGCCTGTCGGCCCCGGGGCCGGTGTGGATCTGGTGGTGCTCGTCAAACCCCAGTTCGAGGTGGGCCGGGGGCGTGTCGGCAAGGGGGGCGTGGTCCGCGACCCCGCGGCCCATGCCGACGCCATCGAAGCGGTGGTTGCCGCAGCCGCTGGACTCGGTCTGCAGCCTGCCGGTCTGATCGCTTCACCGATCACGGGTCCAGCGGGCAACCACGAATACCTTCTGTGGTTGCGCTCCGTTGGACCGGGAGCGCGCGATGGGGCCCCGGCGGAGGGCCACCTGCCCAGGACAGCCCCCGCTGCCTCCGTCGTGGACGGGAAGACGATCCGTGAGCTGGTGCAGGCGACCCTGGCGGCCGGTTGAGGCCAGGCGGTGCTCCCGGGATCAGATGGCGCCGCTGTCGCGGTCGCCTGTGCGGATGCGGATCACCGAGTCGATCGTGCTCACGAAGATCTTGCCGTCACCGATCTCGCCGGTGCGAGCGGCGCCCTGGACGGCCTCCACGACGGTTTCCACCTTGTCGTCGTCGACGACGATCTCCAGCTTGAGCTTCTGGAGGAACTCCACGGTGAACTCGGAGCCGCGGTAGCGCTCCACCTGGCCCTTCTGGCGTCCGAAACCGCGCACTTCGCTCACGGTCATGCCCACGATGCCCGCATTCACCAGCGCGATCTTGACGTCCTCAAGTTTGAAGGGACGAATGATGGCCTCGACTTTTTTCATGGAAGCAGCTGAGCTGGGTGGAAGAGCGGGACGGAGAGTCTCTCAGGGAATCCCTGCCAGAGGGCGGGACGGGCCCATCAGACCTGAGCTGATCGGGGGTTGTCGTAGCCGTTGCTACGCCCGTTCACGGCCCTCCATAGGATCGCTCCCGAGCTGGCCCTGTGTCATGTCCTCCTCCGATCAGACCCGCACACCCCGCTATGGCGAGCGGGCGATCGCCGAGGCCGAGCTGATCTGCTTCGACAACCCCAGGCCCGGCCGCCCCTACGAGATCGCCATCACGCTGCCGGAGTTCACCTGTCTGTGTCCCTTCTCCGGCTATCCAGACTTCGCCACCCTGCGGCTCCTCTACCAGCCCGGGCCGCGGGTGATGGAGCTCAAGGCGATCAAGCTCTACGTCAACAGCTACCGCAACCGGGCCATCTCCCACGAAGAGGCCGCCAACCGCATCCTCGACGACTTCGTGGCCGCCTGCGAACCCCTCTGGATGCAGCTGGAGGCTGACTTCAACCCCCGTGGCAACGTCCACACCGTTGTGCGGGTCAGTCAGGGCACCCGGCAGGCCTGCTGATCCCCGCTCAGCCCACGCGTCCCCGTCCCGGGGCCCTCACAGCTCGCTGAGCAACACTGGCAGCTCCGCGGCGAAGGCGGTGAGGTTGCGGTTGCAGAGTCCCGCCACGTGCAGCCGGCCGGCCGTGTCACTCTCCTCGGCGATCGCCCAGAGCTGGCGGGTTGCCAGCAGGCTCAGGCCTCCTCCCAGCAGCGCGATGGCGAATCCTGCGTACACGAGCGGCACCCCGGGATCGCGTTTCAGCAGGATGCCGCTCGCGGGCAGCACCCCCCTCACCCGCAGGGGCAGTCCGTTCACCTCCAGAGCGTCGCCGTCCACGCCCAGGGAGCCGATCAACACCCCATCGGAGCCGTAGACGTCCACGGGACCCTGCTCACTGGCGAGGCTGAGCAGCACGGGATCACTGCCGTCGGACCTGGTCGGCAGCACCAGACCCCACACCTGGTCACCCAGCTGCGGCAGGCTCTGCAGAGGCAGCTGCAGCACGGGGCTGCGGCCCAGCTGAACGCTGATGGCCGCCAGCCCCCAGTCGGCCTGGTAGAAGGTGACGCCGCGGAAGCGGAGCGGGTGGTTGACGCTGATCTCGGCTTCGCGAAGCGGAGGGAGGGACGCCTCGCTGCCTGAGCCTTTCCGCTCGGGACCTTCAAGCCCGGAGCCCTCGAGCCCGGAGCCCTCGAGAATCCTCAGCCTGGAGCGGAACTGCTCAGGCCGACCCGCGGGATCGCGGTCCACCGCGAACGCATCCAGGGCCAGGGTGAACTGGCTGTGGCCGCGGCTGTCGATCAGCTCCAGCGAGCGTCCGGGGGCCAGGAACTGCTCCGCCCGCTGGCCGCCCAGGGCGCCCCAGGCCGCACCCACCAGCAGCACCACGAGCCCCGCATGCACGAGGAGGGGCCCTACCCGCCCCAGCACGCCCCGGCGGGCCGCCAGCCGATCGGGGTGGCTCTGCACCTGCCAGCCCCGCTCCCGCAGCAGCTGTTCCAGCTGAGCCAGGCTGGTGACCACGTCGTCGGCCGGCACGGTCTGGGCCACGCTCAGTTTGCTGAGCTGCCGGGGCGAGCGGTAATCGATCCAGCGCAGCGCCGCCTGCAGGGCCGGCCACTGGCGGCGCCAGCTGCAGAGCAGCAGCGCCAGGCCGAGCCAGGCCATCAGGCCCAGGAACCAGCTGCTGGAGTAGACGTGATCGAGTTGCAGAGCCAGCACCCGCTCCCCGTTCAGCAGCCCGAGCCAGGGCTGGTCGTCATAGAGCTGGTGGTAAAGGCCCTCGGGTTCTCGCTGGGGAATCAGGGTGCCGATGCCGCTGGCGAGGGCGATCACCACCAGCAGAGCGATGGCCAGGCGCAGGTCTGAGATCCAGCCGGCTAGCCGGTTCAGGATCCTGGACCCAGAGGGGCGTCCCATCACGACCAGTTGGCCACGAGCGTGAGCAGGCCGGTGGTGACCAGCACCGCACCGCTGAGCGGCGGCACCCACTGCCCGGCCTGCCGGAGCCTGAGCAGGCCCGGCAGGCTGGCGGCGGCCGTGCCGGCCACCAGCAGGGGCACGACCTGTCCGGCTCCGAAGCAGGTGAGCAGCAGCATCCCAGCCAGCGGACGGCCAGCCTGGGCCATCCAGCCCAGCAGTACCGCCAGCACCGGCGTTGTGCAGGGTGTGGCCGCCAGGCCGAAGGCAAGTCCGGCCGCCAGAGGCTCGAGCCGGGTGGGAACCAGGCGGCGCCAGCGCTCGGGATCAGGGCCGGCCGGCAGGGGCATGGGCAGCAGGCCCAGCAGGTTCAGGCCCATCAGCAGAGCCACCAGCGCCACCAGGGTGGGGATCAGACCTGGAATCTGGCCATAGACCCGGCCCAGCAGGCCGCTCACCAGACCCAGCAGCACAAGTGAACAGACGATTCCAGCGGCGAAGCTGAGGCTGCGCGACCAGGGCGCCCTGCCTTGACGTCCCCCAGGGTTCCCGGCGACCGGATCCGGATCCCCGCCGAAGCCGGCCAGGTAAGCCATGGTGACCGGCAGGAGCGAGAGGGAACAGGGTCCGAGGCTCGTCAGCAGCCCTCCGGCGAAGACCACCGCCAAGGTGGCCGGTCCTGGGGAGATGAGGGATTGCCTCAGGAGGGACTCGCTCTCATGGGCCAGATCGCTGATCGAAAGGGCCCAGTCGGCCAGTGGCAGCCCAGCGATGGTCATGCGTCCCAGCCTATCGGGCTGGCATGGGCCGGCGTCGACGGCTGACGTGGGGAACGGGCACCAGGCCGGCGGACTCCAGGGAGCAGCGGATGAGCAGACCGCAGATCAGCAGGGAGGCCATCAGTGAGTTGCCTCCGTAGCTGATCATCGGCAGCGGCAATCCGGTGGTGGGCATCGAGCCGGTGGCCACGGCGATGTTGAGGATCGACTGCCCCAGTAGCAGGGTGGTGCAGCCCATCGCCACCAGCCGATGCTGGTTGCTCCGGCAGCTCAGGGCCACCCGCAGGCCCACGAAGCCGAACAGAAGCAGGAACAGCAGCAGCACCACCGAGCCCACATACCCGAACTCCTCGGCGAACACCGCAAAGATGAAGTCGGTGCTCTGGATCGGCAGGTACTGCAGTTTCTGAGTGGAGAGGCCGAATCCCTCCCCGAACAGGCCGCCCGATCCGATGGCCAGCAGGCTCTGCACCAGCTGATAGCCATCGCCCTGGGCGTCCCGCCAGGGATCCAGGAACGACACCACCCGCAGGCGCTGGTAGGTGTTCATGGCGATGCTGGCTGCACCGACCACTCCCCCAGCGGTGGCGGCGCCGCACAGCAGCGGCAGGCCCACGCCGCCCGCCAGCGCCATCAGCCAGAGCAGCAGTCCGGTGAGCGCGGCGGTGCTGAGGTTGGGCTGCTTGAGGATCATCAGGATCAGCAGGCCGAACACCCCCAGCCAGAGCAGCTTCTGATCCAGCCCGATGCGCCGCCAGTGGGCGAACAGGGCCGCGCCCTGGAGGATCACGAAGGGCTTCACCAGTTCCGAGGGCTGCAGCTGGATCGGGCCCAGCACGAGCCAGCGGCTGGCGCCGTTCACCGTGCTGCCCAGCACCAGAGTGGCGGCCACCAGAACGCAGCCCACCAGCAGTGCGAGGGGGGCCAGGTGCAGCCAGCGGCGCAGGCTGGTGCGCACCCCCAGCCAGAGCAGACCCCAGCTGGCCACCATCCAGATCAGCTGTCGCTTGAGGTAGTAGCCCCCGTCGCCCATCTCCCGTTCCGCCACCCACCAGCTGGCCGAGGCCAGCACGAGCAGGCCGACGACGCTCCACAGGCCCACCAGGCCGATCAGCAGACGGGATTCCGCCGGCCAGGCTTCCCACGGCCAGGGAAGCAGACGCTGCAGGGCAGTGCTCCTCCGGCTTCTCGGAGCTGGGCGCGAGTCGGGCAGCCGGGCGACGGTGGTGCTCAAGATGCTTGTGGCTCAGGGTCTGAGACTGGATCCATTGAGCCGTGGCAGGGGTGGGATTGTCGAGACCTGATGCGGGAAGTGAACCCGAAGATGCTGGGGAGCTGCGGATGGTGTCCGGATGGCCACGGTCATGAAAAAACCCGGCCGAAAGGCCGGGTTGGGGACTTCAGACGTCCGTAGGATTGGGCGGATGGTTTGCGGTGTCGAGGGCTCAGTTGCCCACATTCACCTGAGGGCGCCCGGTGGCCAGCTCAACCTTCAGGATCTTGCCGCCCTGCTTCATGATCCGCTGTTGCTCAGCGAACCAGCTTTCGAAGGGAACCCACTTGGTGAAGAAGGTGTTCTGGAGTTCTCTCTGGGTGCGGGCTTTCTCAGGAGACGGAATGCAGGCAGTGATCTTGAACAGGCGCATGGCTCAGCTCTGCGAGAAGGGTCTGGAGGCAGGATTCAGTTGCCCAGCCCAGAGCAGATGTAGTCGAAGTAGACAGCCATCTCACGGCCCGCATCGGGTCCGACCAGGGAAGCCGTGACTTCCTTCATGGCCTGGATCGACTGCACCGTGGCGCCGATCGGCACGCCCAGGGAGTTGTAGGTCTCCTTCAGTCCGTTCAGCACCCGCTCATCGAGAATCGAGGTGTCACCGGCCAGCATGGCGTAGGTGGCGTAACGCAGGTAATAGTCGAGGTCGCGAATGCAGGCGGCATAGCGGCGGCAGGTGTACATGTTGCCGCCCGGACGGGTGATGTCCGAGTAGAGCAGGGATTTGGCCACGGCCTCCTTGATGATCGCCGAGGCATTGGCACTGATGGTGGCAGCAGCGCGGACCCGAAGCTCACCGCTGGCGAAGTACTGCTCCAGGCGGCCCATGGCGGAACCGTCGAGGTAGAGGCCCTGAACGTCGGCCTGGTTGATGACGTTGGTGATCGCGTCTTGCATGAATCCGTCTGTGGTGGCG
>JALOOQ010000225.1 GCA_025454305.1 Cyanobium sp. Prado107 | reverse complement strand
GCCCATCCAGCACCTCTTCCCAGCCCCTTTCCCAGCCCCGCATGACCCCCACACCCAGCACCGCACCGGCGGACATCAACGGCGTGCTGATGCAGGCCTTCCACTGGTACACCCCGGCCGACGGGGGGCATTGGCGGCGCCTGGAGCAGCAGGCACCAGCCCTGGCAGAGGCCGGCATCACCGCCCTGTGGCTGCCGCCGGCGGGCAAGGGACTGGCGGGCCGGCACGACGTGGGCTACGGCGTCTACGACCCCTACGACCTGGGTGAGTTCGACCAGAAAGGCACAGTCGCCACCAAGTACGGCACCCGCTCGGAGTACCTGGCCGCCGTGGCCGCCTGCCGCGCCGCGGGGATCCAGGTGCTCGCCGATGCCGTGTTCAATCACCTGATGGGCGCCGACGCCGAGGAGGAGTTCAACGCCACCCCCCACGATCCCCAGAACCGTTTCCAGGCGATCGGCGGCCCGCGCCGCATCCGCGGCTGGACCCATTACACCTACCCAGCCCGCGCCGGCGCCCACTCCGCCATGGAATGGCACTGGTGGCATTTCGATGCCGTCGACTACAACAGCCTCGAGCCCGGTTTCCAGGCGGTGTGGCGGATCGAGGGGAAGGACTTCGACGACGACGTGGACCTGGAGCGGGGCAATTACGACTACCTGATGGGGTGTGATCTCGACATCAACCACCCGGAGGTGCGCGCCGCGCTCAAGCACTGGGGCACCTGGATGCTCGACACCGCGGGCGTGGACGGGTTCCGGCTGGACGCCATCAAGCACATCGACGGCGACTTCTTCCCCGACTGGATCGACCACGTGGAGCGCCACGCCGGCCGCGACCTGTTCGTGGTGGGCGAGTACTGGACCACCAACCTCGCCACCCTCAGCTGGTACGCCTCCCGCACCGGCGGCCGCGTCCATCTCTTCGACGCGCCGCTCCACCACAACTTCCACGTGGCCAGCCGCCAGGGATCGGGCTACGACCTGCGCCGCCTGCTGGACGGCACCCTGATGCGCCACATGCCCCACCTGGCGGTGACGCTGGTGGAGAACCACGACACCCAGCCCCTGCAGGCGCTGGAATCGGTGGTGGAGCCCTGGTTCAAGCCGCTGGCCTATGCCTTCATCCTGCTGCGGCGGGAGGGCTATCCCTGCCTGTTCCTGCCCGACTACGAGGGCGCCCACTACCGCGACCGCGGCCATGACGGCCAGCAACATGACGTGTGGCTGGTGAGCCACCGCTGGATCCTTGACCGGCTGCTGGCCGCCCGCCGCGACCACGCCTACGGCGAGCAGCACGACTGGTTCGACCACCCCACCTGCATCGGCTGGACCCGCCTCGGCACCCCCGCCCATCCCCGAGGCCTGGCGGTGCTGATGAGCAACGGCGGCGAGGGCTGGAAGTGGATGTCCACCGGCAGGCCCAACGCCAGCTACACCGACATCACCGAGCACCGGCGCGAGGTGATCCGCACCAACGAGCACGGCTGGGCCGAGTTCCGCTGTCCGCCGGGCTCGCTCTCGGTGTGGGTGGAAGCGGCGGCCTGATCCTGCTGGCCCTGGTGGGCTGGCCGCTGCTGCACGCCGCGCTGCTGCCCGAGCCGCGCGCCGCCCTGGCGCCGCTGCCGCCGCCGCCGCCGGGCCGCTACCGGGTGCTGGTGGCCGACTGGGGGCTGCACACCGCGATCGTGGTGGAGCAGCCGCCGGGCTGGCGCCTCGGTCCCCCCGGCGCCGAGACGGCCCCGTTTCTGGAATTCGCCTGGGGCGACCGGAGCTACTACGCCGCCGGCGACCGGCGGCCCCACGCCGTGGCGGCCACCCTGTTCCTGCCCACCGACTCGGTGCTGTTCCTGGCCGGCCACCCCGATCCGCCGCGGCTGGCGGGGGCCGTGCGGGTGCTGGAGCGCCGGGTCGACGCCCCCACCCTGCAGGCCCTGCTCACCAGCCTGGAGCGTTCGCTGCGCCGCAGCCCCGGCGGTGGCCGCAAGGCGCCGCTGCCCTGGCCGGGCAGCCGCTCGGCGCGCTTCTTTCCCGCCCACGGCGCCTATCTCTGGCCCCGCAACTGCAACTGGTGGACCCTGCGGCGGCTGCGGGACGCCGGCCTGGCGGCGCGGCCCGAGGGCGTGCTGTTCAGCCGCCAGGTGCCGGGTCGTCTGCTGGGGTTCAGGCCGCCGGCAGCAGGTCCTCCAGGGCGAGGTCGGGGCGCCGCAGCAGCGCGAACAGGGTGCCGGCATTGCCGCGGCAGAGGCGCAGCTCCTGATCGAGCACGGTGATGTCCAGCCAGGCCGGGAACGGCTGCCGCACCCCGCGCAGCAGCTGCAGGCGCCGCTCGCCCAGCCGCGGGCCCAGCCAGCCGCCGCGCTGGAAGCGCACCTGCACCCGCTGTCTGGCGTTCACCTCGGTGGTGTTCGCCTCACCGGAGTTCACCGTGATGGAGGCCTCCACGGCGATGCCGGCCAGCGGGGCGAGGGGGCCCGGCAGCCGCAGCAGGTTCATCGCCCGCCCCTGGGAGGGAGCCAGCAGCTGCAGGTTCTCGATCCAGGGCGCCACCGCCAGGTAGGGCTGGTTGCTGCTGCTCCAGCGCAGTTCCCACACGCCCTCCAGCAGCTGCAGGGCTCCGGGGGCGCTCAGATCGGCGGGCATCGCCCGCCGCCCGCTCCAGCGCCAGGAACAGCTCCCGCACCCGTGCCGCCTGGCGGTTGGCGGCGCCCCGGCCCCCCTCGCGCAGCAGTGCCAGCAGCTCCCGGCGGGCCTGCCCGGGGTCACCGGCGGGCGGGCTCTCGGCCGGGCTGGCCTGGGGGCTGGATGGCGGCGGAGTCGGTTCCGGCATCGCTGCAACCGCTGCGATGCGCGTCCACTGGTTTCAGCACGTGCCCTTCGAGGGCCTGGGCAGCATCGAGCCCTGGCTGCTGGAGCGCGGCCACCAGCTCAGCGTCACCCGCTTCCAGCACTGGGGGGAGGCCGGTGCCGCTGCGCTTCCCGATCTCGACGCGGTGGACCTGCTGATCGCCATGGGCGGTCCGATGAGCGTCAACGACGAGGCGATCCATCCCTGGCTGGAGGGGGAGAGGCGCTGCATCGCCGAGGCCATCGGGCGCGGCATCCCGGTGCTGGGCATCTGCCTGGGCGCCCAGCTGATCGCCAGCGCCCTCGGGGCCCGCGTGCTGCGCAACCCCCAGCCCGAGATCGGCTGGTTTCCCGTGCAGGCCATTCCCGTTTCGTCGTCCGCTCCCGCACGAGCCGCGGGCCCCGTCGATTTCGTCTTTCCGCAGTCCCTGCCGGTGTTCCACTGGCATGGCGAAACCTTCGAACTCCCCGCCGGGGCCGTGCCCCTGGCCCGCAGTGCCGGCTGCGCCAACCAGGCCTTTCAGCTCGGGACCCACGTGTTCGCGCTGCAGTTCCATCTGGAAACCACCCCGGAGGCGGCCCGTGCCCTGGTGGAGCACTGCGGTGATGAGCTGGTCGCCGCTCCCTTCGTGCAGTCGGCCGAGGAGATCCTGGCGGCGCCGCCGGCTCGCTACGCGGCCGCTCAGGCCGTGCTCCACCAGCTGCTCACAGCGCTGTGCGATCGATCCGGCTGATCAGCACCACCGTGGAGCGCGCCTCCACCGTGATCGCCGAATCCTCCAGCAGAGGTCCGTCCGGCCAGTCGTGGATGTCGTGAGGGCTGGCGGCCGCCGTGTTGATCCACAGCCTCCACCGACTCCCCGGGCCGTCCGGAGACGGCAGCGCGAAGCGCAGCGGCTCCCAGAAGGCGTTGGCCATCAGATGCAGCCGCAGCCGGCCCGAGAGGCTGGTGAGGCCGAGGGCGAAGCTGCGCGACTCCACGCTCCAGTCCGGCTGGTCGAGTTCCACCCCGTGCCAGCTGATCCGG
>JALOOQ010000224.1 GCA_025454305.1 Cyanobium sp. Prado107 | reverse complement strand
GAAGTTGTCGTCGCTCGCCAGCAGCAGCGTGGGCCGGCCGTCCGCCAGCGGCGGACCGGGGCTGAGGCCCTCCCAGTTGTCCGCCGCGAGGCCGGCGGCGATCAGGTCCCAGCTGGCGAGGGGGTCCAGCGGCTGGGCCGCCGCCGCTGTAGAGGCATCTGCCGAGGGCGCGGGCAGGGGATAGAGCGCCAGGCGGATCCGCCAGCTGAACGGCGGCTCGAAGCGGCGCAAGAGCGCCAGCAGCCGGCCCGGCTCCACCAGCAGCAACTCGGTGAGGCCCCAGCCTTCCCCCGGCAGGCGCAGCGCTCCCTGGGGCAGGGCCGTGGGCGTGGCCGTGCGGGGATCGGCGCCCGCCGGCCACTGCCAGCGCAGCAGCCGCACCGCATCCGGCGGGTCCTGCAGCAGGGGAAATTCAGCTGCCATCAGCAGGGCCGGCAAACCGCCGCCGGCCGGCGGTGGCAGCAGCAGCAGCGATTCCGGCCCGCCGTTGCTGGCCAGGCCCGTTCCCGCACCGGGCTGCCAGGCGGCCGGCAGCGGCAGGGCCTCCAGCAGCTCGCCGCTGCCGGCGTCGAAGCGCAGCAGCCGGGCCTCCCGCTCGGGCGTGCGGCGGCCTTCGCTGGCCACCCAGAGCTGGCCGTCGAGCACCACCAGCCCCTCGCCGTCCATGGGCTTCTGCAGCGGCAGAACCTCCAGCAGGCGCGGCATGCCCCGCTCCGGCAGACCGCTCCAGCGCAGCAGCTCCCCCTCGGTGGCGTCGCTGAGCAGCAGCAGCTGCTTGGTGACCGGATCCCGCTGGACGGCCGAGAAGCCACCGATCTCGCGGCCGTCCGCGGTGCGGCGCGGCAGCTCCAGCTGGCGCTCCAGCCGCCAGCCCGCCTCCAGCGGGCAGGGCAGCGGGCCGGCACCGCCCTCGGCCCGCGCGCCTGCGCTCCCGGCCAGCAGGACCAGCAGAACGGATGCGGCACGGGGCAGCAGGGTCACGCGCCAATCCTTCCCGAACAACGCCGGGGGATCGGCATTCCAGGACACATGGCCCCCGGATGCGGGTGCATGCTCCTGCCCGCCGGTGCCGCGAACGTCAGCTCCCGAACTCGTCGACCCGTTTCCTGAGCTCCGCCAGTTCCCGGCGCAGGTCGTCCTCCTCGCCGCGCGGATCCGGCCGCCGGTCGGGGGAGACGCGCTCGGGTTCCCGGTAGCCGGCGAGGCTGCGGAACATCAGCCCGCCGCCGCTGGCGATCATCAGCACGTACACCATCAGCTGCCAGAGGGTGGCGGGCCTGAAACTGATGCGCACGCTGTTCAGCACTCCCACGAACAGGGCGGCCAGAGACGCCCACACCAGCAGGCGGGCCCAGCGCTGGAAGCTCCCGGTGAACAGCAGGCACACGCCGATGCCCAGGGGAATCATCAGCAGACCCATGCCGGGGGTGCCGAAGGGCAGCGCTCCGCCCCAGCCACCGAAGCCGCCGCGCCAGCCCCAGCCGCCTCCCCCGTGGCTGAACCCCGAGTGCACCATCACCTGGTTGAGGAACAGGAACACCCCGGCCCCGAACAGGCAGCCGCCGATGGTGAACGTCAGCGCGTCGCCGGCGGGATGCTCACGGCTCATGGCTGCCCGGGGGTCGTGCTGGCCGCAGGGTAGGGACGGTGCGCCCGCTCAGGCCACGAACCGCCGGTAGAGCCAGCGCACGAAGCCGCCCACCAGCGGCACCGGCGCGAAGGTGGGGCCCACAAAGTCGAAGTAGTCGCGGTGGTCGACGATCCGGCCCTCGTCGTTGAACAGCAGCCGGGTGGTGCCGGGATAAATGAACTCGATCCCCTTGATCTTCAGGCCCAGCTCCCACTCCACGAAGGCCGTGTTGCCCTCCACCGCCACCGCCCCCGGCACCAGATACACGTCGTCGCATCGTTTCAGCAGGCCTTGCTGCGCCTCCAGGTAGGCGGCGATGCCGTGCCGCTCCTGGGTGGGGTCCTGGAAGTGCACGTCGTCGGCATAGGCCTGGCGCCACTGCTCCGCGCTGGGGGCCGGGGCGCCGTAGGGCTTGGTGAACAGGGCTCGCAGGCTGGCGGCGTCCACGGCGGGCGGATGGATCGGCAGTCGAGCCTATGGACGCCGGGCCTGTGGACGCCGCGCCCCGCCCGTAGCCTCGGGCCAGCACCGGTTCGTCCATGTCCGCCACGCCCGCCACACCCGGCACGTCCGCGGGGTTCCGCACGATCGAGGTGGCGCTGAGCGCCAACCCCTATCCCGTGGTGATCGGCGACGGCGCCCTGGCGCGGCTGGGCGAGCGGATCGCCGCCCTGGGCTTCCGCAGCGGCACCCGGGTGCTGGTGGTCACGAATCCCGTGGTGCACGAGCACTACGGCGCCATCGCCCTCGAGAGCCTGCGGCAGGCGGGCTTCGAGGCGGGCGAGCTGGTGATCGAGGCGGGGGAAGACCAGAAGACGCCCGCCACCGTGGCCCGCATCCACGACGCCGCCTTCGAGCAGCGGCTGGAGCGCGGCTCGCTGATCGTCGCCCTGGGCGGAGGCGTGGTGGGCGACATGGCCGGCTTCGCCGCCGCCACCTGGCTGCGCGGCATCGCCGTGGTGCAGGTGCCCACCACCCTGCTGGCCATGGTGGACGCGGCGATCGGCGGCAAGACCGGCGTGAACCACCCCGGCGGCAAGAACCTGATCGGAGCCTTCCACCAGCCCCGGCTGGTGCTGATCGATCCCGCCACCCTGGCCACCCTGCCGGA
>JALOOQ010000089.1 GCA_025454305.1 Cyanobium sp. Prado107 | reverse complement strand
GTCAGCGGCACGGTGGATGCGCTGCTGGCGGCGGGGCGGGTGCCGAATCTGGTGTCCACGGTGATCCTCTACACCCGCCTCTACGACACGGTGGCCGAGGTGGTGGTGTTCACCCTGGCCTCGATCGGGGTGCGCTGGATCTTCAGTGGCGAACCCCTGCAACGCCGCATCCTTGCCCTCCAGGACGCCCCTTCGGTGGTGCTCTGCCAGCTGGGCGCCACGGTGTGCGCCCTGGTGGGGGTGGAACTGGCCCTGCGCGGTCATCTCTCTCCCGGCGGCGGCTTCGCCGCGGGGGTGGCGGGCGGCACGGCCATCGGCCTGCTGCTGATCAGCGGCTCCCTGCGCATGGTGGATCGCTTCTACAACCGCTACCGCGCCGATCTCTGGGAGAAGGGCGCGGTGGTGCTGTTCCTGCTGCTGGCCTTCCTCAGCCTCGAGGGCCTGGGACCCGCCATGGAGGGACGCTACGGGGCGATCGCCAGCGGTGGCTGGATCCCCCTGCTGAACATGCTGGTGGCCGTCAAGGTCACCCTGGGGTCGTGGGCGATGGTGCAGCTGCTGGTGCGCTACCGGGGTCTGTTCTGAGTTCGCATGGGAAAAAGAAAGCCCGCAGGTTCCCCACGAGAGGGTGCCTGCGGGCTGTTTCCTTGCGGAGCTGACGGCTCCGCTGGCCTCAGGAGGGTTGCGGGGCCGGTTCCTCCCGGCCGCCGATCACCAGGCGCAGCAGGATCGGCGCCAGGAAGGTGGTGCCGATCACCATCAGCAGGATGGCGGCTTCGAGGGCGGGGGTGAGGATCCCGGCCTGGGTGCCGAGGCCCAGGAAGATCAGGCCCACTTCACCCCGGGGCATCATCCCCAGTCCCACCACCAGGCGGTTGGTGGGCTCCTTGCTGGTGTAGGTCCAGCCCGCCGCCACCTTGCCGGCCACCGCCACGGCCAGCAGGAACACCGCCACGATCAACCCCTCCCGGTTGGCGGGATCGAAGGGGTTGAGCACCGAGAGATCCATGCCGGTGCCGATCAGCACGAAGAACACCGTGGCGAACAGGGCCACCAGCGGCTTCACCGCCGTGTCGATGTCGTGGGTGTGCTTGGAGGCGCTGAGGATCAGGCCGGCGGCGAAGGCACCCAGCGCGGCCTCCAGACCGATGGCCTGGGCGGCGAAGCAGCTGAGGGTGAGCACCACGAAGCTGGCCACGGCCACGTCGCCGGGGGCCTTGAGCCGGTCCACCACCCAGTCGAAGGCCGGGGCGGCGGTGCGGCTGAGGAACAGGGCGGCGGCCACGAACACCACGGCGGCGGCACAGAGCTTGAGGATCGGGCCGATGGTGAAGGCACCGCCGCCGGCCAGGCTCACTACCACCGCCAGGATCACGATGCCGAGGATGTCATCGAGCACGGCGGCGCCGATCACGATCTGGCCCTCCTTGCGCTTCAGCCACTGCAGTTCGCCGAACACACTGGCGGTGATGCCGATCGAGGTGGCCGTCATCGCGGCTCCGGCGAAGATCGCCGGGATCAGGGGCACATGGAAGAGGTAGTAGAGACCGGCGGTGCCGAGGGCGAAGGGCAGCACCACGCCCGTGACGGCCACCGTGGTGGCCTGCAGGCCCACGGCCACCAGCTCATCGAGTTCGCTCTCCAGACCCGTCAGGAACAGCAGGGCGAAGAGCCCGATCTGCGACACCGCCTGCAGGCTGGGGAAGGTTTCGCGGTAGACGTCGACGACCGTGTCCGCGGGCACGTCGGCCAGGGAGCCCACCAGGCTGAGCACGGCGTCGCTGAGCTGGGCCTGGGCATCGGGGGGGATCACCAGATGCAGGCCGGAGGCGCCGATCAGCACGCCGGCGACGAGTTCGCCCAGGATCGTGGGCAGCTGCAGGCGCACCATCAGCTCGGCGATGGCGCGTGCCGCCACGAAGATCACCAGAAAGCGGCCCACCCCGATCAGGGTTTCGGCCACCTCCAGCTGGTGACTGCCGATCTCCAGCAGCAGTGGGGGTATGGGGAGCATCAACGGGATCCATGCAGCGAAGGCAACCGTATGTAGTTCCGCCGGAACACGCTTTGGTTCAAACGCGTCACCCGCGTTCCAAGGAATGCTGATCACACCGATCAGCTCCCGTGATCGGTCTCCCTGCCGTCAGGGGTTGCAGCAGGGACAGTGGCCCGGATCGGCCGCTTCCAGACCATCGCGGCGTGGTCGCCGTTCGCTGTGGCCGCAGTGCTGGCACCCCCACACCTCACGGGCGGTGAGGCCGGTGGCCGTGCCGCACCAGCTGCAGGGCAGTCCGGGCTCGGTGTCCTGCAGCCCCCAGCCAGGCGTCCGGCACGCCGGACAGGGGCTGCGGAGGCGCCGCACCAGCGCCAGCCCGAGGCGGCGGATCGAGCGCATGCGGGTGGGGTTGAGATGGGCGCGCATGTCGGTTTCCAGCCATACCTCGCCCCCGGGGTCGGCGCGGCGGCAGGCCGCCAGTGCCTCCCGCAGTTCCGCGGCACCGGCGATCCCCTTGTGGATGGGCTGGCCGGATCCGCCGGCGGGGCGGGCGATCACGGCATGGGACGGGAACCCCACCTGCCGCAGCCAGGCCGAGGGGTCGTCCTCCGGTCCGAGCCGCCTGTGGCTGTAGTTGGTGCGCCACTCGCTGCGCCGCTCCAGCACGCTCAGGTTGCGCTCCAGGTCCACGAACAGCAGCAGCTCCTGCCCCACCGCCAGCAGGGGCACGGAGGGGTGGGGGCCGAAGCTGGCCTCGCTGGCCAGGCCCAGCCGCAGGCCGCTGGCCTCCAGGCCCAGCAGCACCTTGCGCCGGCAGGTGCTGAGGGCATCGCCCGGCCGCTCCACTTCGCCGCTGAAGGTACCCAGCTGGTCGGTGTCGCAGTCCTGCACGGCGAGGCTGGCCCCCAGCCCGCGCCGGAACGGCAGGGCCAGGGCGCGCTCCTTGCCGTGGCGGGTGGTGAGGCAGATCCGCTCACCCGCATAGGGGACCGCTGGCGTCCCTGCCCCGGCCATCAGGGGTCCACGCCCATCCCGGTGCGGTCGCCGCGGATCCCCCGCTGGCGCAGCTCCTCTTCGAACGAGCGGGCGAGCTGGGCTTCGGGAGAGTGGGTGGCCGCCTGGGCTAGGGCCAGCAGGGTGCGCAGGCCCAGCCAGCCGAGGGCCAGGACGATCAGCAGGCTCACGGCCGGCATCGATACTCAACGAATCATGGCTGGGGGGTGTGGGTGGTGGGGGAATGCCAGCGGGCGCGGCTATGACGCCTCCACGGACATGCCCCCCTGCGCCCGCAGCGATGACCACAACATCGGCGCCTTCGCCCCGCCCGGGCTTCCGGCTGCTCAACCAGATCAGCACCACGAATCTCAAGGGGGATCTCTTCGGGGGCGTGACGGCCGCGATCGTTGCTCTGCCTCTCTCACTTGCATTCGGTGTGGCCTCCGGCGCCGGGCCCGCAGCCGGCCTCTGGGGCGCAGTGCTCGTGGGCCTGTTCGCCGCCCTGTTCGGTGGAACCCCCACCCTGATCTCCGAGCCCACCGGCCCCATGACGGTGGTGATGACCGCCGTCATCGCCAGCCTCACCGCCCAGGCGCCCGACCGGGAGACCGGCATGGCCATGGCCTTCACCGTGGTGATGCTGGCCGGCCTGCTGCAGATCGTCTTCGGTCTGCTGAAGCTGGGCCGCTACATCACCCAGATGCCCTACACGGTGATCTCGGGCTTCATGAGCGGGATCGGCCTGATCCTGATCATCCTTCAGATCGGACCCTTCCTGGGCCAGGCCATTCCCAGGGGCGGCGTGTTGGGCACCCTCAACGCCCTGCCAGGGCTGATCGCGGGCGCCCGGCCGGCCGAGGTGACCCTGGCGGTGGTGACGTTGGCGATTCTGTGGCTCACCCCGGCCGGGGTGAAGAGGATCGCCCCGCCCCAGCTGATCGCCTTGGTGGTGGGCACCCTCCTCTCCCTCACCTTGCTCGATGGCGGCGGCGACTATGACCTGGGAATCCGACGTATCGGCGAAATCGCCTCCGGCTTTCCCGGCTTCCACCCGCCCCATTTCGAGCTGCCCCAGCTGCGGCTGATGCTCATCGACGCGGTGGTGCTGGGCATGCTCGGCTGCATCGACGCCCTGCTCACCGCGGTGATCGCCGACAGCATCACCCGCACCGAACACGATTCCAACAAGGAGCTGATCGGTCAGGGACTGGGCAACCTGGCGTCCGGCCTGTTCGGGGGCATTGCCGGTGCCGGCGCCACCATGGGCACGGTGGTGAACATCCAGGCCGGCGGCCGCAGCGCCCTCTCCGGCATCAGCCGGGCCCTGATCCTGATGGCGGTGATCCTGGCCGGCGGGCGACTGGCGGGTCAGATTCCCCACGCCGTGCTGGCGGGCATCGCCCTCAAGGTGGGGGTCGACATCGTCGACTGGGGTTTTCTCAAGCGAGCCCACCGGATTTCGGTGAAGGGCGCCGTGATCATGTATCTGGTGATCGCCCTCACCGTGCTGGTGGATCTGATCGTGGCCGTGGGGGTGGGGGTGTTCATCGCCAACATCATCACCATCGACAAACTCACTGGTCTGCAGAGCAAGTCGGTGAAGTCGATCAGCACCGGCGACGGCGACCTGGTGCTCGATGCCGATGAGCGGGCCCTGCTCGATCAGGGCAGGGGCCAGGTGCTGCTGTTCCAGCTCACCGGGGCGATGATCTTCGGCGTGGCCAAGGCCATCGCCCGGGAACACAACGCCATCGGCGATTGCCGTGCCGTGATCTTCGACCTCACGGAGGTGTCCCACCTCGGAGTCACCGCTGCCCTGGCGGTGGAGAACGCCGTGGAGGAAGCGATCGAGAAGGGCCGCCAGGTGTTCGTGGTGGGGGCCAGCGGCACCACCCAGCGCCGGCTGGAGAAGCTCGGCCTCTACGCCAGGATTCCTGCTGAACGCAGCAGCATCAGCCGCCGTGACGCCCTCCAGCAGGCCGTGGAGGCCGTGGTCGCGGCAGCTCCCGGACGCGGATCCCCGCAGCCGTTCGTCCCAGCCGACGCAGCTGGTTGAAGGGCGGATTTCTTGGCCATTGGGCTCAAGAAACGTCACGACGGCTTGACGAGCAGCCGGTGCGAAATGTTCGGACGGGTTGCTGGTTCCAGGCATCAATCAGCCGCACTGATCACCTGGATATGCGCTTCTGGTCAATGGGTCTGGCATTGGGCACCCAATCCCAGTTGGCGTTCCTTAATCTTTGCCGACCCTTCACAGACATCCCTCCGATGCCTGCGCCACAGAAGCGCCAACTCGGCGGCTGCGACGCATTCACTCAGCACATGCGCGCCATCCGCCGGATTCCCCTGCTGACCGCTGATGAAGAGATCAGCCTGGCCCGTCTGGTCCAGGCCGGCCGCCAGGCTCTGGAGGTGTCGGAAGAGTTGAAGCTTCGTGCCGGTGGCGTGACTCCCAGCCTGGAGGCCTGGGCTCTCGAGGCCGGGATGAGCGTGCGCCAGCTGCAGCGCTGTCTGCGTCAGGCCAACCAGGCCCGCAGCCGCATGGTGCTCGCCAACGTGCGGCTGGTGGTGGGCATGGCTCGCCGCTATCTGCACCGCCCGGCGGATCTCGAGGATCTGATCCAGGAAGGCACCATCGGCCTGATCCGGGCCGTCGAGCGCTTCGACCCCAGCCGTGGCTACCGCTTCTCCACCTACGCCACCTGGTGGATCCGCGACGGCATCACCAGCGCCCTGGTGAGCAAGGGTCGCACCATCCGTCTGCCCTCCACCATGGTGAGTCAGCTGCACCGCCTGCGGCAGGCCCAGCAGAGCCTCGGCCAGCAGCTGGGGAGGGACCCCAGCCTGGCGGAACTGGCCGCCGCCACCGGCCTGAAGCCCCTGGACATCCGGGAAGTGCTGTTCCGGGCCCAGGAGCCCCTCAGCCTCGATGGTCAGCAGCGGCACGACAATGAGCAGCAGATCCTGGACACCCTGGCCTGCGACTCGAGCAAGCCCCAGGATCTGGTCGCCTCAGCGCTCATGCGCCAGGACATTCGCAAACTCCTGCAGCAGTTGCCAGCCCAGGAAGCCGAACTGCTGCGCTGGCGCTACGGCATCGATGGGGAGGAGGCGCTGAACCTGAGCGCCACGGCCCGTCAGATGGGGATCACCCGCGACACGGCCCGGGGCCTGGAGCGTCGGGCCAATGAGTCGATCCGTCGCCTTTCCACTCCCTTTGTTGACTATCTCGAAGCCTGAGACGCTTCCCGGCACGACGGCATGCAGGCGGTCCACATGGACCGCTTTTTTTGTGCCTGATTCTCGGTTGTAAAGACAGAACATCAGGGTGTAGCGCCAGAACACCGGAGCGTAATTCTGGGTGACTTCAGTAACTCTTATGGGTCCGATTCGCTGTTCTGCGCGATGGCCGACCCAGCTCAAAAAAACACCCCCTACATTTCTGGAGTCACAAGCACAGGTGTACTGGATTACCCGTGCTGGGGTTATTCCCACTTTTCCTTGTATTCCCTCCTGCCTCATGCAGTAGCCATGCTTCTTTCCATGCCAGACCGATGCTTGCAACTCTCTCTTGGTGCTGGACAGCCTGTTCCTGCAACCGTGAGCTGGCGCCTTGATACCGGCTATCTTCAGGCCTGCAGTTGGACCGATCAGGCCGAGGTCTTCACGGTTGGCATCTGGGGTCCAGGGGAATCGGTGATTCCTGAGTTGCTCACGATGCAACCGGTTGAGCTGCATGCGCTCTCCTCCGTACGCGTCAGTGAGTGGGTTCCTGACCCGGACGAGCGGCATTCCTTCTCCACAACCCACCTCCAGCAGATGTCCATGCTGCTGCAGCTCAGCCGGATCAGGCCAGCGGAAGTGCGGCTGTTCAATCTCCTGATGTGGCTGGGCAAGCGCTTCGGCCATGTCACGGCGAAAGGCGTCTGTGTGCCTCTCGAAGAGATGAACATCACCCATCGCCAGATGGCTGAGATCGCCAGCATGTCGCGGGTCACGGTGACCAAGACCCTGGGTCAGTTTCGCCAGCAGGGCTGGTTGCTGAAGGAGGGCTCGACCGATCTGGTGGCCCGAAGTGCCATCGCCCTGTTCCAGCGTCTCTCCTGACGTCATGAGCTCAAACACAACCGGCAGCCGCGATCCCCCGCCTGGATCGATGGCATCACTTCACGCGATTCTCACTCCCTTTCACGTCACTTTGATCCCGGACTTCTCCACCATGAAGCAAGCACGCCGTGCTCTCGCCCTGCTCGGAAGCGCCCTCACCTCATCGATCCTGCTGGCCGCCTGCACGGGAACGCCCGAGCAGAAAGCGAGCGACGGGGCCGGGGCCCCCGCGGCCGACCCCAAGGCGGCCGCTGGGCTCGAGACCACCAGCATCAAGCTGGGCTACATCCCGATCCTGGAAGCCGTGCCCCTGGTGGTCGGGGTGGAAAAAGGCTTCTGCGCCAAGCAGGGGCTGAACGTGGAACTGGCCAAACAGGCCAGCTGGCCGGCGGCCCGCGACAACGTGGTGATCGGCTCTCAGGGAGGTGGCATCGATGGCGGCCAGTGGCAGCTGCCCATGCCCCACCTGATCACCGAGGGCATCATCACCGACGGCAAGAAGGTGCCGATGTACGTGCTGGCCCAGCTCAACAGCCAGGCCAACGGCATCGCCGTGTCCAACACCCTCAAGAACGAGGCCCTGGGTCTGGATCTCACGCCCAAGGCCGACGTGATCAGATCGTTCCCGGAGCGTGAGAAGCGCAAGTTTCGCGCCGCCTCCACCTTCCCCAACGCCAACCAGGATCTGTGGATCCGCTACTGGCTGGCCGCCGGTGGCGTGGATCCCGACAAGGACATCGAACTGCTCACGGTGCCCTCCACCGAGACCCTGCAGGGCATGCGCAATGGAACCATGGATGCCTTCAGCACGGGTGATCCCTGGCCGTTCCGGATCGTCAGCGACGACATCGGCTACATCCCGGCTCTCACCGCCCAGATGTGGCCAGCCCACCCGGAGGAGTTCCTGGCCGTGCGCGCCGATTGGGTGGACAAGCACCCCAAGGCCACCAATGCCCTGCTCAAGTGCGTGATGGAGGCCCAGCAGTGGGTCGACAAGGCGGAGAACCGCTCGGAGGCGGCGGAGATCGTGAGCTCGCGGAAGTACTTCAACACCCCGAAATCCGTTCTCGAACCGGCGCTCAAGGGTCAGTACCAGCTGGGGGCTGACCGCAAGGCCGTGAACGATCCCAAGCTCGGCCCCCTCTATTGGAACAGCGATCGTGGGGTCGTTTCCTACCCCTACAAGAGCCTGAGCCTCTGGTTCCTGGTGGAATCGCTGCGCTGGGGCTTCCACCCCGGCAAGCTCACCAGCATCGACCAGGCGAGGCAGCTGGTGGACCGCGTCAACCGGGAGGACCTCTGGCAGCAGGCGGCCCGAGAACTCGGCGTGCCGGACAACCAGATCCCCAAGGGCTCCAGCCGCGGCAAGGAAACCTTTTTCGACGGCAAGGTGTT
>JALOOQ010000223.1 GCA_025454305.1 Cyanobium sp. Prado107 | reverse complement strand
CCCGCGCCTACTACGCGGTGGACAACCTGCAGGCGGCGATGGTGAACCTGGTGCTCACCCAGATCCGCGCCGAGATGGGCAAGCTCGATCTCGACCAGACCTTCACCACCCGCAATGAGGTGAATGAGGTGCTGCTCAAGGAGCTCGACCAGGCCACCGATCCCTGGGGGGTGAAGGTGACCCGGGTGGAGCTGCGCGACATCCACCCGTCGCCGGGGGTGCAGCAGGCGATGGAGCAGCAGATGACCGCCGAGCGCGAGAAGCGGGCGGCGATCCTGCGCTCGGAGGGGGAGAAGGAATCCCAGCTCAATGCCGCCCGGGGCCGGGCCGAGGCCCTGGTGCTCGATGCCAAGGCCAAGCAGGAGGCGCTGGTGCTGGAGGCCCAGGCCCAGGCCCAGCAGCAGGCCCTGCTTGCCGAGGCCCGCGCTGAGGCCGCCACCCGGCTGGCCGAGGCGATGCAGGCCAACCCCGAGGCCTCCGAGGCGATCCGGCTGCTGCTCGCCCGCGACTGGATGGCGATGGGCGAGGCGATGGCCCGGGCTCCCGGCGGCAGCGTGCTGATGGTGGATCCCCAGAGTCCGGCCAGCCTGCTGGCGGCCCTGCGGGGGATGCAGAAGCCCGCGGGCTGAGCGTTACTGCTGCTCCTGCTGCGCCTGCCAGCGCGCGAACAGATCGGGGCGGCGCTCGCGGGTGCGCTGCTGCTGCTGCTCGAAGCGCCATCGGGCGACGGCGCCGTGGTCACCGCTGCGCAGCACCTCCGGCACCGCCATGCCCCGGAACTCCGCCGGACGGGTGTAGTGGGGATGTTCCAGCAGCAGGGCGCTGTGGCTCTCCTCCTCCAGGGAGGCGGCGGTGCCCACCGTGCCCGGCAGCAGCCGCACCACCCCGTTGACCACCACCGCCGCCGGCAGCTCGCCGCCGGTGAGCACGAAATCGCCGATCGACACCTCCTCGTCGGCGAGGCTGCGGATGCGCTCGTCGAAGCCCTCGTAGTGGCCGCAGAGCAGCACCAGCTGGTCGTAGCCGCCGGCCCAGCGGCGCAGATCGGCCTGGCGCAGCGGCGCGCCCTGGGGGGACATCAGCAGCACCCGGCGTCGCGGCAGCACCGGAATCGCCTCCACCGCAGCGAACACCGGCTCGGGTTTCAGCACCATGCCGGCGCCGCCGCCGTAGGGCTCGTCGTCCACCTTGCGGTAGCGGTCGGTGGCGAAGTCGCGCGGGTTGTGGGTGTGAAGTTCGGCGATGCCGCTCTGAAAGGCGCGGCCGATCACCCCGAGGTCCAGCAGGGGCTTCAGCGCCTCGGGGGCCAGGGTCACCACATCGAGACGCATGGCTGTGGCATCGAGGCCCATGGCTGTCGCCTTCGCCTCAGGCGTCCGCGGGAGCCGGCCGGCTCACCCGGCGGATCTCGGAGCTGAAGCTGGCGCGGCCCGGGCTGCCGTCGGTGCGGTGCTCCAGCGTCGAGCGCAGGCGCAGATTGGGCTTGGTGAACCAGATGCGCTCGCGCAGTTCGCGCCGGTCGTCGGCGATCACCAGCTCCAGGCTGCCATCGGGCCACAGCTGCCAGGTGCCGCGGCTCGTGCCGCTCTGGAAGCTGCCGTCGCCGGCGAACAGCAGCTGGCTGGAGGGCTCCCCCTTCGGCCCCACCTGCAGGCCGCCCGGGGAGTCGGCCGCCGCCGGTTCCAGGTAGGCCACCACCAGTTCGCCCCGCTCACTGGTGTGCCACTCGTCCCCCTGGTCCGCGTTGCCGGTGGCCTGCGCGAGCGCGAAACGGCTGCGCAGGCTCATCCACTCGCCCGCGCAGAAGCGCAGAAAGGCCTCGATCGAGTCGGGCGGGAAGGAGCTGACGGGTTCGGGAGCCTGGGTCATCGGGAGATTCTCTCAGCCGCTTCAGCCATCCCGATAGCCGAGTTCGGCCAGCCGGGCCGCACTGCTCCGCCAGCCCGGCACCACCTTCACGAACAGCTCCAGGTACACAGGACCATCCACCAGCTTCTCCATCTGCAGGCGGGCGCCCTGGCCGATCGTGCGCAGCATGCGCCCGCCCTTGCCGATCAGGATGCCCTTCTGGCTGGCGCGCTCCACCACCACCGTGGCCAGCACGGCGGTGCGTGGTCCGTCCTCCACCACCCGCTCGATGCTCACGGCCACCGAGTGGGGCACCTCCTCGCGGGTGTGGCTGAGCACCTGCTCGCGGATCAGTTCCGCCATCAGCAGCTGCTCGGGCTGGTCGCTCACCGCCTCGGGCGGATAGAGATGACCGCCCTCGGGCAGGTCGGCCGCCAGGGCTTCCACCAGGCCGCTGGTGCCCTCCCCGGTGAGGGCGCTCAGCCGGTGCAGGGGCCAGTCCAGCGGCGGCTGCTCACCGTTGCCCTGCAGCATCTGCCGATAGCTGGCCGCGAGGGTCTCGGCCTGCTCCGGGGCCACCTGGTCCCACTTGTTGAGGGCCACGTGCACCGGCCGGCGGCAGTGGCGCAGCAGGTCGACGATGAAGCCGTCCCCCCGGCCGGCGCTCTGGCTGCCGTCCACCAGCAGCAGCACCACGTCCACGTCGCCGATGGCGCCGCGGGCCGCCTTCACCAGCCGTTCGCCCAGCAGGTGGTGGGGTTTGTGGATGCCGGGGGTGTCCAGCAGCACCAGCTGGGCCGCGGGGGTGGTGAGGATGGCGCGCAGGCGGTGGCGGGTGGTCTGGGCCACCGGCGAGGTGATCGCCACCTTCTGGCCCACCAGCTGGTTGAGCAGGGTGCTCTTGCCCACGTTGGGCCGGCCGATCAGGGCCACGAAGCCGGAGCGGAACGG
>JALOOQ010000088.1 GCA_025454305.1 Cyanobium sp. Prado107 | reverse complement strand
GTGAAGTAGGCCACCGGAGCGAGGAAGCGCCCCAGCAGCGTGTCCGCCAGCAGAGCGG
Source organism: Cyanobium sp. Prado107 (assembly GCA_025454305.1). Lineage (GTDB taxonomy): Bacteria > Cyanobacteriota > Cyanobacteriia > PCC-6307 > Cyanobiaceae > NIES-981. Next base: position 8,614 of record JALOOQ010000088.1, on the reverse strand, counting down.
ACACACCCACCACCAGCTGGGCGAAGAAGAACACGTTGCAGAAGCTGATCGGGTTCTCGCCGTTCACCGTGTGCTGGAGGCCGAGCTCCTGCAGCCGCTTGGGCACGGGGGCATCGAGACCACGCAGGAGCACGTACAGCCCCAGCGGCAACGCCACAGCCGGCAGCCTCAGGCGCTGCGCCAATCCGGCCGGGCCGTTCACCGGTAGAGGTCTGCAGTCGGCATCCATCCACCATGCGACCCACCACCTCCATCCTGGCCTGGTCCCTGGCCCTCGCCGTCCTGGCCGGCGCGCCCGTTCTGCTGCAGGCCACCACGACCATGCCGTCCCGAGCGGCGGAGACGACGACGCACACCTTCCGCCAGGCCGAGAAACCGGTGCGCGGCAGCGTCACGGTGCGCCGGGACGGCAACCGCACGCTGCTGGTGTTCAGCGCCGATTTCCGCACCAGTGAGTCGGCGCCGGATCTGAAGGTGGCTGTGAGCCCCTCCAGCACCCCGCTGGCCGGCAGCAAGCCTCCGGCCTATCCGCTCAAGCCCGGCAGCTACACGGTGCTGGCGCCGCTGAAATCGGCCTCGGGCGCCCAGACCTACGTGGTGCCGGCCTCGATCGATCTGAGCCGGCAGGGCTCGGTGCTGATCTGGTGCGAGCAGTTCAACGCCACCATGGCCTGGGCGCCGCTGCGCGGCTGAGCCCATACAGCGCCGCACCGATCAGCAGCACCAGCACACCGCCCAGCACCGACGCCGCCGGCAGGCTGAAGGCCAGCAGGATGCAACCCAGCAGTCCGGCCACGGCGACGGCGCGGGGCCAGCGCCGCTCCGCCGGCGCCAGCCGCAGGGCGGCCGCGTTGGTGACGGCGTAGTAGAGCAGCACCGTGAAGGCGCTGAAGCCGATCGCCGAGCGCAGATCGCCGAGCGTCACCAGCACCACCACGATCAGCCCCACTGCCAGCTCCGCCCGCCGCGGCACCCGGTGGCGCGGATCCACGCTGGCGAACCAGGGGGGCAGGTCGCGGTTGGCCGCCATCGCGAACACGGTGCGGCTGACGCCCGCGATCAGCGACAGCAGCACGCCAAGCGAGGCCACGGCGGCGCCGAAGCGCACCAGGGGACTCCAGGCGGCGAAGCGTCCGGCCTGCACGGCCAGCACCAGCGGGGCCGCGGCCTGGCCCAGGGCGCCGGCATCCACCGCCAGCAGCGCCGACGACGCCACGAGCAGATAGAGCAGAAGCGTGATGCCGAGGGCCAGGGGGATGGCGCGCGGGATCGTGCGGCGGGGGTCGACCACCTCCTCCCCCAGCGTCGCCAGCCGGGCGTAGCCCGAGAAGGCGAAGAACCACAGCCCGGCCGCCTGCAGGATGGCGCCGGGCCGCCACATGGCCCCCTCGGCCAGACGGGCGGGCGAGACAGCACCGCCCAGCAGCACCGCCAGGATCACGCCGGCCAGCGAGGCCAGCACCACCGCCACGATCCAGCGCGTGAGCAGCGCCGTCTTCTTGACGCCGAAGAGGTTCACCGCCGTGAGCACCAGCACCGCCACCGCCGCCAGGGGCCGCACCAGCTGCGGGGCGGCGTAGCTGGCGAAGGTGAGGGCCATGGCCGTGCAGCTGGCCAGCTTGCCCACCACGAACCCCCAGCCGGCCAGATACCCCCAGAACGGTCCCAGCCGCCGCCGGCCGTACACGTAGGCGCCGCCCGATTCCGGATGCAGCGCCGCCAGCTGGGCCGAGGAGGTGGCGTTGCAGTAGGCCACCGCCGCCGCCAGCAGCAGCGCCACCAGGGCCCCGCTGCCGGCGACGGCCGCCGCGGGGCCGATCACCGCGAAGATGCCCGCGCCCACCATCGCCCCCAGACCCAGGATCACCGCGTCGACGGTGGTGAGCTGACGCGACAGGCGGCTGGGCGGGGCGGCCGGGGGCTGGTGGGTCACGGGCGGGCGTTCCTGCAGGTGGTTGCTGGGGGCGGTTCTGGAGGGGCAGCCTCTGGGGAGAAGGCGATTCTTGAGGACGCCGCGCAGGGCGACCAGGGCGCTGTGTTCCCGGCGACCGCCGCCGCGGCCTGCGGGTGACGAGGGTGAGGCCCCCGGGCGGCGACCGCCGGCCCCGGCCTGCACTGCCCGTCCGCCCGCGATGAAACTCTGGATCCTGCAGAAGGCGTCCTCCGGCCTCACCGCCTACGAGGACGCGCGGCTGCGGGAGGAAGCGCGGATTCTGGGGATCGCCCTGGAGCCGGTGACCCCCGATGAGATCGATCTGATCGTGACGCGCGGCGGCCGCCGCTCGATCCGGCTGCGGGGGGAGGAGGTGGACCTGCCCGATGCCCTCCTGGCGCGCACCGGCAGCGGCACGAGCTACTTCAGCCTGGCGATCCTGCGCCAGTTCGAACACCTCGGCGTGCCAGTGATCAACTCCTCGCGGGCCATCGAAACGGTGAAGGACAAGCTCTACTGCCAGCAGCTGCTGGCCCAGGTGAACCTGCCGATCCCGCGCACGATGCTGGTGCGCTTTCCGGTGGACAGCGAGCTGGTGGAGCGGCAGATCGGCTTCCCCTGCGTGGTGAAGGTGCTGGCGGGCTCCTACGGCGAAGGCATCTACCTGAGCCGCAACCGCGAGAGCTTCCGCGACCTGATGGAACTGGTGGCCAGCCTGGATGCGGGCAAGTCGCTGATCCTGCAGGAATACATCGGCGACCGGCCGGGGCAGGACCTGCGCGTGTGGGTGATCGGCGGCCGGGTAGTGGGGGCGATGCTGCGGTGCAGCACCGACGGCAGCTTCAAGGCCAACATCACCCGCGGCGGCCGGGGCGAGAACTTCCCGGTGGATGAGGCGATCGACGTGCTGGCGCGCGACTGCGCCCGCACCCTGGGCCTGGAGATCGCCGGCATCGACCTGCTGTTCGACGGCGAGGGCTACCGGGTGTGCGAGGCGAACAGCGCCCCGGGCTTCAGCGGCTTCGAGGCGGCCACCGGCGCCAACGTGGCCCGCCAGATCCTGCAGCACTGCCACTGGCGCATCCGCCGCCAGCTGGCGGCGCCGCTGCTGCCGGCGCTGGTGGAGCGGGTGACGCAGGTCCAGCGGACGCCGTGATGCTCACTCCTCAGGGCTAAGCCATCATTTCCGCGTGATGATGATGTAGATGGCATGGGCGATCGCCACGGGCCACATGATGGCCATCACCGGCAGACCCAGCGCCCCGAAGCTGAGCAGCCAGAACACCAGATTCAGCCAGAATGCACCGGTAAAGCCCACCTGGGTGGCGACGGCCAGCGGCGGCAGGATGAAGGCAAGGATGATGCGGAAGATGTCACCGAAAGTCATCTGACCAAGCAGATTCTGTTCATGTGAACTCTATCTTTGATTCAGCTGGCAGCAAGAACAGTTCACAGTTCTCTACCCCAAGAATCATGCCTTTGATCCACAGAAGATTGAGCATGCTATGTCTGCCAACAACGATGGCAGTGCCTCACGCTGCTTCCGGTGCCGGGTGATGATGGTGTCCGCACACCCGGCAGCGAAGGATCGGGGACCATGTGGACGGCTTTCGGCTGGCTGATCGGGCGCCCCCTGGCAATCCTGCTGGTGGCAGCGCTTTGGGCACTGGCAGCCATCGGACTACCCAGGAGCCACCGTGCCCTGACGGCAAATTCCCTGGCCTGGATCACCTTCGCCGTCTGGGAAGCGCTGGTGCAGGCCGTGACTCCGGAAGCGAACATCCGGGTGGATCTGCTGCTCATCGCCCCCCTGCTCAGCGGGCTGGGACTGTGGGGTGTGGTGGCGATCCTGTGGCGGCCGAGACGATGACGACTCCGTGGATCCGCCCGGGTGAGCCTGTGAGGAATTGCCCTTCAGGATCACCTGGGCCTTCAGGCCGTCAACGGCACTTCTGGGGTTCGGCGTAGGTGATCGACTGATAGCGGCCGTCGGTGGTGCGCACCGCCACGCAGTTGTTGGTGCGTGGCTGCTCCCAGTAGGTGAAGGCGCTGTCGCCCATCTGCTCACCACCGCGGTAGGTGTATCCCTTGGCGGTGAGCTCTCTCTCGGCGCTGGCACCCTTCACACCCAGCAGCGACTGGAGCGAACTCACCGGAGCACCGACCCGCGCCGGCTCGGTGACGGCGGCGCTGTTCTGGCCGGCGATGAGCGCGCCGATCACCGCTGCTGCCGCGGCACCACCGGCGATGGCGGCAACGCTGGCCGTGTTGGAGCTGTCCTCGAACCTGGCATTCGGGTTCTGAACGGTGTCCAGCTTCACCGAAAGGCGGCGCTTCTCACCGTCATCCCAGACGAAGACGTCGTGACCAGACTCTTCGCTGTGTCTGGCATTGACGATGCCGCGATAGGTCTGCACCGACAGGGCCTGCGGGCTGGGTCCGCTGAAGACGAAATCCGTGCCGTCATCGAACTTCACCACGTAGGCGTCGGTGTTGCCGGCCTGCTTGTGCTTGAAGGTGCAGTGGCCGTTGTAGGCCTCGAAACCGCCGCTCATCAGCTTGCAGCGGCCCTGGGCCTGCACCAGCACTTCGGCAACCGCAGCTGAGGGAAACGCAGACGCCGCGCTGAGCAGGAACAGGCCGGAGCCGGCCAGGCAACCGAGGGAGCGAAGGGGAGATGCCATGTCGAGAGTCGTCCGGTGGCGATGCTGGGCAGGGAGCAGAACGGGAACGCGGGAGGCGGTGCCAGCAGGCCCTACTCATGCGAGGGTATGGTTCGAAGGGGCCTTGGGCAAGGACGCACAGGCTCGATGCGGTGCCCCTGACACATCCCATCCCCTCACCAGGCCGAGGTGGCAGCGATGAAGCAGTCAGCACAGGTCCCTGCAGGGGCCTTGATCGGCGTGTGCCTGGCTGCGGCGGCACTCACCGCACTGACCGGCGCCCTGTACCCGCCGCCCACCCCTGGCGAGACGCTCAGCGCGCAACTGCCGTCAGTGCGGGGCTACATGCTCCGGGGCGGGCTGCTCAGCCTGAGCCTGCTGGCCGACGGCAGGGTGCGCTACCGCAACGAGCCCGATCCCGCGCTGGAGGCCGCAATTCTGAGCAACGTGTCCGGGTACACCCGATCCATTGTGGGTGACACACCGGAGCGTTGGGGGCGGTACGTGCATGCCGCCAGCGACCTCGATGGCGACGGGCGTCACGAGACGCTCGTGTATCTGATGGGTTCGCCGTTCTGCGGCACGGGTGGCTGCACCCTGCAGGTGTACCGCCTCACTCCGCGTGGCTACGAGTTGGTGAACGATTTCCCGATCAGCCGCCTGCCGGTGGTGGCCGCCGACACCCGAAACAATGGCTGGCGTGATCTCTGGCGGCTGGAGTCCGGCGGCGGGGCCCCGGCCACCTATGTGCGCCACGTGTACAACGGCGAACGCTATGAAGAACGAGAACGGATCCCGGCCGAGCTGGGCATGCCGAAGGGTCTGGCGGTGCTCTCCGGCAACCCCACCCATGCCGAAGGGATCGTGCTGAAGCCGGCAGACTGAGGAGCCTCGGAGTGCATCCAGGTCGGCTCAACCAGAGGCTGTGCGGCTTGGTGGCCTTGCTCACCCTCACGCTCGCCCTCACCAGCGTTCCCCGCTGGCGGGCAAGCGACGCGCCGTTCCTGCTCCTTGCCGTGTCTCCCTACCTGGCTCTTGGGGCTCTGAGCACCAGGCTGCGGTATGCCCAGGGATGGGCCTGGGTCCTGCTCGGCCTCACTGCGGCGCTGTCCTTCGCCGGAGTGGGGTGCTTCGCGTTGGACAGCTGGACGTTCCACACCATGGAGGACTACCGGATGGTGCAGCGCTTCACCGTGATCGTGGTGCCGATGCTGCAGTTGCTGTTGACGGCACCCGTTGCTCTGATCGTTCTGCTCAGGACGCGGCTCTGAGCTCGGCCAGGCCATCGCCGCCACCCATCATTCAGCCACACGCACCGGGGCGGTGCAGAGCGTGGAGGCGGCGATCGGCCCAGCCGGCAGATAGCCCCAGTTCGGATCGTTGCCGAAGTTGTAGATCTCCCGGCCGTCACGCTCGATGCGGAACAGGGTCCAGGTCTGGCGCTCGCAGCTGAGGCCGATCACCGCCTTGCCATCGGCGAGGGGCAATTCCACATGCCGGATGCCGTCGTAGATCCACAGCAGCCGGCCAGCTCCATTCTCGAGCAGGGTGCGAATCGGACTTCCCTGAGCCTGGGGCTGAGCATGGGCCGTTGAGGCACTGCCAGCCAGAAGCAAGGTGACAAGAAAAAGCAGCCGAGGGAGAGCGGGGAAACGCATCATGGCTAGACAGATCGAAGTGGATTCAGCAACTGGAAAGGGTGATCGGGAGAAGACCCAAGCGACTGCGGGGCAAGCCAGAAGATGATCATCTTGGGATGCAGTCCAGAGCTTTCATGGTTTCGACTGCTCTGGGGAACGTTTCTCAAAAGCCTCAAGGCTTAACCGCCATGCGGTCGTCACGGATTGACAGTACTCCTCATCGCTATAGCGTTCCCTGATTGCCAGAGCCTGGCGGCGCAGGATGTCGTCGGTTGCCCTGGGCTCATCGCTGAATCGCCTGATCACGGCTGCAACAGCAGCATGAAAACCAGCCCAGTCTCCGTTGCGGATCAATGTCAATCCCCCCAGACCGATGAGTTCATCTTCACCCACCCGTGATCCGCCGCCACCAGCCCGATGCTCCGTTCGCTGCTCCTCGCCCTGCTGCTCACCGCTGCTCCCGCCGTCGCCCAGACGCGTGGTCAGCGGGCGCCGGCCCAGACCCCCATCTCACCGAGGCCCAGCTGCGCCAGCAGTTCCGGGACAACGTCCTGCGCGGCTGTCTCTCCGGCCGCACTCAGGGGGTGCGCAACCAGAGCAACTACTGCAACTGCTACGCCAACTCCTACCTGACCCGCCACCACGGCCGCACGCTCGCGGCCATCACCCAGCTGTCCGAGCAGGCGGGGCAGACCGGCACCACGCTGGTGGACCTGGTGATGAGCCCCGAACGCCAGGGCTATGCCGCCCGCAGCTGCGAGGCTGCCCCTGCGCACGTTCGATCCTGCCAGATTGACCTTCAGCCAAAGACTGCATAGCCCTCCCCCACCACTCGGCTCAGAGACGCCGCGAACAGCACACCACCTGCAAGGCATGTGATCAGCACCAGCAGAAGGTCCGAACGCAGGAAGCGCATACAAGAGGGACTCCGCTGAAAATCGATTGGGATGGCCCTGTAATAACAAGCAAACCGATTGGCCCTCAGATACAAAAACAAGCCGGCAATGACAAACAGCGATCCCATCACCAGATTGACGACCCAGCTGCGGACACTCATCGCAATGCTTCCAATCACAACGAATCCAGTCCCAGACCACAATGCCGCACTGGCCAAGGCGAAAGATCTGTAGAGTCTGATCAGCATGGTGATTGAGCGAGACTGCTCCAACGCGATCATCCTGGGGCGGTCGTCGGCATCAGTGGCCTGAGCGATGTCCGTCGCCTGGGCCATCCTGGTGCAAGCGTCCAGCTGTTTCGCAAACGCCAGGCTGTTCTGCAACCAGCAAGGTGTGGATGGCCATGGTCGGTGTGGAAGGCCATGATCTGGGAGACGCCACTGTCCTCCTTGCAGGTTCAGGGATGGAGCGCGGGGTTCACTGATCAGGGGTCGTATCCCAGTAGACGAAGATTGACTGCTTGGCCAGACGGTAGATGTGGATATTGCCATTGTCCTCAAGCTGACGCGTTGCCGGCTTGCCGTCGGCATCGAGATAGGCATTGGGTGTGTTGCCGTCGGGAGCCAGCTCAACGCGCTGGCCATTCTTGAGCTGGATGCTCACAAAGCCCTGCCGCTGTGAAAACGTGCACAATCCTGATGAGGTGGCCCGATCCTCGCCCTTTGGAAACACATCACATCGTGCCGTAACCGTATCAGCCTGCGCTGGAACTCCTGCAAAAAGCCCTCCAATACCTAAAATGGCAATACTCAGAACGGGGGCACAGCGGCGACCAAGCCTGGCAAAATTCTGCATCAGCTTCCTCCTGAAGATACGGGATGAGCAGATCAATGGGACTGTAGGCCTGGAGTGTGGCGTCAGCAAGCCGCACGAGTGCACAAGAGGTTCCTGAGGGCCCACAGCAGGGCCACGCTCAGGATGAGCAGTGGTCGCCCGATCAACAGGGACAGGGTTGCCGCCATCTCGCCTGCCTTCGAGGACTGACGGCGAGACCGCTGTCTTGACGGTTCAGGCCTGCTGCTCGGATGCTGAGACAGCAGTGCTTCTCCTCTCGGAAACGAGAGGAGAAGCACTGGTTCCTTCGTTCTATTGACGGCAATCCCTTTTGGGTGACTTCACGATCGATACCACCCGCCCGTCATCGACTGTAACTGATACACAGGTCTTTGTCCCGGCATTCCACCACAGGGCCGATGAGCCGAGATTGCCGGAAAATTGATAGCCACGAGATTTCAGCTCGGACTCCGCCGACGATCCCCTCACGCCGATCAGGTCACTCAGGTCAGCACCGGCGTCCGCCTTCTTGCCGCAATCTGCCGCGGGGGCCTTCTGGATCGACTGCACTCGTCCGTCGTCCACTGCAACGGATGCACAGGTGCTCGACCTGCGATTCCACCACAAAGCAGCCGAGCCGAGATTGGT
>JALOOQ010000087.1 GCA_025454305.1 Cyanobium sp. Prado107 | reverse complement strand
GTCCATCATCAGCCCGAAGGCCTCCCAGTCCACCAGGTTGGTGGAGGTGCAGTTGTAGGCGCCGCTGAAGTTGTGGCGCTGCTCGATCCAGGGCGTGCCGCCGATCCACAGCCAGCGCCCCGACGGCAGCGATTTCTGCTGCAGCTGCATGCGTCGCAGCAGATCCACCTCCGCCTGATTCAGCTTGCCCAGCTGGCGCAGGCCCTCCAGGTTGCGTTCCGCCACCTGCCGCCAGCTCTCGCGGCCCGCCTCCTGGCGGCGCGAATAGGTGCGGTAGAACACCGGGTTCGCCGCCGGCGCCGTGGGCGGGAAGTCGCCCCGCGCCGGTGCCTCGAAGGCCTTTTCCGCCGCAGCTGCTGCGGCCGCTGCTGCTGGTGGCGTGGCGGAGGCGGTCATGGGCTGGTGCTCAGGTGTCGGAAACCCTAACGCCACTGGTGGGGTGTGCAAGGGACTCCTCCCACCAGGCCCAGCGTGGTCCAGGCCCCTTACAGTTTTTTCACAAGGCTCCGCCGTTCCCGCCGCCTTTGCTGCTCGCCGGCCCCCTGGAGATCCTGCGCTGGGCCGCCCTGTTCGCCCTGGCCCTGCTGGCCTGGACGGCGCTGGCCTACGGCATTCACCGCCTCGCCCATCACAACGTGAGCTGGAACCGGCTGGCCCTGGCCCACCGCGCCCATCACCACCCGGCCTACCTGCAGCGGCCCCGCCCCCTGCACTGGCATCACCTGCTGTTCTGGTTCGACACCCCCGCGGAAACGCTCGATGTGTGGTTCACCCTCACCCTGCCGGCGCTGCTGGTCGCGGCCCTGTTTCCCGCTCAGGGCCCAGCGCTGCTCGGTTTCCATTACCTCTACGAAGTGCTGCTCAGCGACGGACGCTTCGATCACAATCCCGCCATCGATGGGCCGGTCACCCGCGTGCTGGCCTGCGGCACCTATCACCTCGAGCACCACCGCAATCCGGCCCGCCACTACGGACTGATCCTCACCATCTGGGATCACGTGTTCGGGTCCGCCGGCTTCGGCCCGGGTTCGGACCTCCCCATCCCGCCGCGACGGCCGCTGGACGGCACCCACACCTCTGCCTAAGGTCGGCGGTAGGTCAGCCATCCGCCATGTTCGAGATCCGCGGATGGAGCCCGGGCCGCTGGCGCATTGCCCCCACCCTCGCGCTGATCTTCACCGTGACGGTGACCACCGCTACGGCCATCAACGGCGTGATGGTGATCACCCAGAGCATGAATGTGGCTCGGGAGAACACCACCACAAGGCTGCGGGAGACCACACGGGCGCTGGCCGCGCGGATCGATGCCGATGCCCTCGCCACCCTTCGCGATCCCTCCCAGCACGCCGATCCCATCTATCTGCGCACCCACGCGCAGATGAAACGCACGCTCGATCAGGTGGAAGGCGTGGGTTTCGTCTACACCCTCCGCAAGGTGGAAGGCACGCCGCGGGATGAGTTTTCCCGCTATGCCTTCGTGGTGGATGGCACGCCCTACGGCAGTGAGGATTACGAGCCGATCGGCTCAGTGATGACCACCAGCCCCAGCACCGATGCCCTGCACCGTGTCTGGCAGACCGGCCAGTTCGAGGCCGACCGGGCCTTCGTCACCGATCAGTGGGGCACCTGGCTGTCGGGCTACTACCCCCTGTTCCGGAGTGACGGCAGCTTCGAGGCCGTGCTGGGGATCGACATCAACTCCGACCATGTGATTGAGGAACGGCAGCGCATCCTGCGCACCCTCTCCCAGGGCTATCTGCTCAGCCTGCTGATCATTCTGCCCATCGCCGCCTTCTGCGGTCGTCGCATCAGCAGTCCGCTGCGCCGCATCAACGGCCGCCTGCTGGCGATCTCACGGCTCGACTTCGATCCGGAACGATCACCACCCCCCATCACCGGCCGCTGGGTGCACGAGATCAATGAAATCTCCCACTCGATGGAGCGCGTCGAGAGCGCTCTCGTGGACTTCAACCGCTACGTTCCCGCCAAGCTTGTGCGCAAGCTGGTGCTCAACGCTGATCAGATCCAGCTCGATGGCGAGGTGCGCCAGCTGGCGATCCTGTTCACCGACATCATCGGCTTCACCGAGAACACCGAAGGACTGGATCCCGAGACGATCCTGCATGCTCTCAACGAGTACTTCAGCGTGATTCACGACACCGCCGAATCCACCCAGGGTGTGCTCGACAAGTACATGGGCGATTCGGCCCTGCTCTTCTGGGGAGCCCCCGATGCGATCGACGCTCCGGCCCGCTGCGCGGTGGAGACCGCCCTCCGTTGCCACCAGCGCCTGGAGGATCTCAATCGTCGCTGGGAGCGGGAAGGCCGGCCCCTGCGCTTCCACACCAGTTTCGGGCTGGACTATGGCGCGGTGGTGGTGGGCAACATGGGCTCCACCAACCGGGTGAATTACACGATCGTGGGTGACCGTGTGAATCTCTGCAGCCGGGTGGAAACCGTGAACCGCCGCTACGGCACCCGGATCCTCGCCACCCGCTCCCTGATCACCGCCCTGGGTGACGACCGGGAGCGGTATGTGATCGTCAAGGTCGACGATGCCCATCTGCGGGGCATCCACAAGCCGGTGGAACTGTTCGAGATCCGCGGCCGCCGGACTGAACTCGACGCCGAGGAGGTGGCCTTCGCCGCCAGCTTCGAAGGTGCCAGATCCGCCGCCCTGGCGGGACACCCCGGCGAGGCGATCCAGCGCATCGATGCACTGCCCGAACGCTTCCGCCATCTTCCCTATGTGCGCCAGGCCCTGCGCCACTGGCGGCAGGGCGACGGGCACTACGGCCCCCCCGAGCCCCTGCCGGGGCTGCCCTCGCGCCGGGATGTCGATCCCTGATGGGGCTGCAGATCCCTCACCGCATCGCCACCAGCGCCATCCACGGCCAGGGCGTGTTCAGCCTGGCGGCCCAGCAGCGCGGCAGCCTGCTCTGGTGCTTTGAGCCTGAAGTCGACCGCTTCATGCGGCTGGAGGGCCTGCCCGAACGGCAACGCCAGGACCTGCTCCACTACGGCTACACCAACCCGCGCCGGCCGGGGTGGGTGATCGTCTGCGGCGACAGTGCCCGCTTCTGGAATTTTCCCCCGCCCGGTGAGCCCGCCAACGCCGTGCTCTCTCCCCGCACCGTCCACGGCGAGCACCTGGTGATCGCTGCCCGCAGGATCGAGTCCGGCGAGGAACTGCTGATCGAGCCCGCCTCCGACGCCGACTACGCCCGCAAGCTCGTGCATCTGCTGGAGCCGCGACCGGTGCCGTGCTGATCGCAGTCGCCCCGTGGCGGCGGGGGCCCATGGGTGTGCTGGCGGCCAGGGCAGCCCTGGCGGCCTGGGTGCTGGTTGCTCCAGCGAACGCCGCTGATCCCCATCCCGCGATCGTGCGGGGGGAGCTGGCGAGTGGCAGGCAGCGCCTCGTTCTCACCCATGGGGCGGCCCTGCTCCATGACGGTGCCGAGGGGCTCGACGGCGGCGGCCCGCGGTTGCGGCTGCTGCTCAGCGTGGCGCCCGTGGATTCCGCACTCCTGCAGGGGGGTCTGCCGCAGCTGCGTCTGCAGGAGCTCAGCCGCGGCGGTGCCTTGCGCGCGGTGCTGGTGGAGGTCGATCCAGCGGCCCCGGAGCAGGTGCAGATCTCCCCCCTGCTTCCCCCCGTCAACAGGTCGGGGCCGGAGATGGCGTCCCTGTCGCTCTACCGCTCCGGCGGGCCGGGCCCGGGTGCGTTCGAGAAGTTCTCCTTCCACGCCCGGCGCCTGAGGGCCGCCCTCACCTACACCCGGGAGTCGTCTGGCCCGCCCGAGGCGGATGACATCCGCTCCCTTGCCTTCCAGGTGGATCTGCCGGTGCAACCGGAGCCCGCGGTGACAGCCCGGGTGGAAGGGGGCGACGCCGTGCGGGCCACCCCCCAGGGCCGGCTGGCGCTGGAGCGGGCCCGCACCGTTGCCTCCCTCGACGCCGCCGGCCTGGCTCGCCTGCGGGCTCAGGATCCGGCGGCTGTTGCCCCGCTTCCTCCGGAGATCCCCGAGGCCCAGCTGCTGGAGCTGCTCCGCGGGCTGGCCGCCGATCAGCTGCGCGGCCTGAGCGGAACTGGTCTGCTCCTGGTGGAGCGGGGCGATCGCGCCGTGCTGGTGATCAACGAAGGCGAAGGTCTGCGCAGCTGGATCAGCTTCCACCGCCGCGATGGCGTCTGGCGCATCGGCGAGCCTCCCGTTCCCTGAAGCCGGCGCCGCCCCTCACAGCCAGCCCCGGCGGCGGAACATCAGCACCAGAGCCACGGAGATGCTGATCATCAGGAGCCACACCATCCAGTAGCCCAGCCGCCAGGACAGCTCAGGCATGTGCTGGAAGTTCATGCCGTACACCCCGGCGATGAAGGTGAGGGGGATGAAGATCGTGGAGATGATGGTGAGGGTCTTCATCACCTCGTTCATGCGATTGCTGAGGCTTGAGAGGTAGGTGTCATGCAGGCTCGCCAGGGTGTCGCGGCAGGTTTCCACAAGGTCGATCACCTGCACCGAGTGGTCGTAGAGATTGCGCCAGAACACTTGGTTTTCGTGGCGGATCAGACCGCCTTCGCTCTTCACCACCGCCCCCATCACCTCCCGCATCGGCCATACCGCACGCCGCAGCATCAGCAGACCGCGCTTGAAGTGGTGAGTCTCATGGATCTTCAGCAGGTGGGGGTTGTTGAGCACATGATCGTCGAACAGTTCGATCTGATCACTGGTCCACTCCACGGCCAGAAAGTAGTGATCGATCACTGCGTCGATCAGGCAGAACGCCAGATAGTCGGCATTCTGCTCCCGCACCCTGCCGCTGCCGCTCCGGATCCGCGATCGCACGCTCGCGAACACGTCGCCATCGTCCTCAAGGAACGTGAGCACCCAGTTGGATCCGAGGATCAGGCTGATGTGCTCGATCTCCACTTCTCTCGCTGTCTCGCTCACCCCCAGCATCTTCAGCGCCATGAACCCGTAGCCGGGAAACTCCTCCCATTTCGGCCGCTGGGAGGTGTCGGCGATGTCCTCTCGTGTGATCGGGTGAAGACCGAATACATTCCCGATGGCTTCGATCAGGCCCACGTCATGCACCCCGCTCACGTTCACCCACGTGACGCCGGGGGATGACAGCCGTTCCCGACACTCCTCCAGGCTCGCCTCCTCCACCTCGTGCAGCCGCTCCCGGTCGAAGTGGATCAGGTGCAGGGTGGCCTGCTCCTGCTTGCGCTCCCCCACGAACACCGGCGTGCCGGGCACCAGGAAGGTGGCCGCCTGGCTGGACGGACGCCGGATGGCGGCCCACTTGGTCGCGGTCTGGGGACGGCGTCGGGGGTGGACACGGACACGTGATCTGGGCATGCCGAAGAATCGACCCAAGACCCCATCCTGGTGGCCTGGCAGGCTGATCCGATGACCAGTTCCAGCACCAGAACCGCGGCCAGCGACCGGGATACCAGCGGTGCGCTTCCCCCGGACCTTCAGCCGCTGGCGGAAGCGGTGGCCCGGCGCCGGAACTTCGCGATCATTTCCCACCCCGACGCCGGCAAGACCACCCTCACCGAGAAGCTCCTCCTCTACGGCGGTGCCATCCAGCAGGCCGGCGCCGTGAAGGCCAAGGGCGAGCAGCGCAAGGTGACCTCCGACTGGATGGAGCTGGAGAAGCAGCGCGGCATCTCGATCACCTCCACCGTGCTGCAGTTCGACTACGGCGGCAGCACCATCAACCTGCTCGACACCCCCGGCCACCAGGACTTCTCCGAGGACACCTACCGCACCCTCGCCGCCGCCGACAACGCGGTGATGCTCGAGGACGCCGCCAAGGGCCTCGAACCCCAGACCCGCAAGCTGTTCGAGGTGTGCCGCATGCGGCGCATCCCCATCTTCACCTTCATCAACAAGATGGACCGGCCGGGGCGCGAGCCCCTCGAGCTCCTCGATGAGATCGAGCGGGAGCTGGGGCTGGCCTGCTGGCCGGTGAACTGGCCGATCGGCAGCGGCGACCGCTTCCGCGGCGTGATCGATCGCCGCAGCCAGCGGGTGATCCTGTTTCAGCGCGCCGAGCGCGGCCGCGCCAGCGAGGAGAAGGTGCTCAGCGTGGAGGAGGCCCGCGCCTCCGGCGCCGTGGAGCCGGAGCTGCTCGATCAGGCCCTCGAGGAGCTGGAGCTGCTGGACGGCGCCGGCGCCGAACTCGACCTCGAGCTGGTGCACGCCGGCGAGCTCAGTCCGGTGTTCTTCGGCTCGGCGATGACCAACTTCGGCGTGCGCCCCTTCCTCGACGCCTTCCTCGACCTCGCCCAGCGGCCGGTCGCCCGCACCAGCAGCGCCGGCGTGATCGATCCGGTGGCGCCGGGCTTCAGCGGCTTCGTGTTCAAGCTGCAGGCCAACATGGACCCCCGCCACCGCGATCGGGTGGCGTTCGTGCGCGTGTGCAGCGGCAAGTTCGAGAAGGACATGACCGTGCAGCACGCCCGCAGCGGCCGCAGCATCCGCCTCTCGCGACCCCAGAAGCTCTTCGGCCAGGACCGGGAAGTGGTGGAGGACGCCTACCCCGGCGACGTGATCGGTCTCAACAACCCCGGCATGTTCGCCATCGGCGACACCCTCTACCTCGGCCCGAAGGTGGAGTACGAAGGCATCCCCTGCTTCAGCCCGGAGATCTTCGCCTGGCTGCGCAACCCCAACCCCTCTGCCTTCAAGACCTTCCGCAAGGGCGTCAACGAGCTGCGCGAGGAGGGCGCCGTGCAGATCCTCTACGACACCGACGAGAGCAAGCGCGACCCGATCCTCGCCGCCGTGGGCCAGCTGCAGCTGGAGGTGGTGCAGTACCGCCTCGAGAATGAGTACGGCGTCAAGACCCGCCTCGAACCCCTGGGCTTCACCGTGGCCCGCTGGGTGGTGGGCGGCTGGCCGGAGCTGGAGAAGGTGGGCCGCATCTTCAACTGCAAAACGGTGCGCGACAGCTGGAACCGGCCGGTGCTGCTGTTCAAGAACGACTGGAACCTCAACCAGCTCCGCGACGACCACCCCGACCTGGAACTCAGCGCCGTGGCCCCGGTGGTGAGCGGCGTGGAGCCGATCAGCCTCTGAGGTCCACTCCCGCCCCCACACCGGCCCTGCGGGCGCGCCAGACTGAGATGTAACGAAGCGTCAAGAGCGATGCCGGATTCCGTCTGGCTGGTGCGCCCCCGGGCCGATGGGGGCTGGGATTACGTGAGTTTCCAGAACCACGCCGGCGTCGATCCCGCCGGTCTCTCCACGGTGGAGATGCGCGAAGGCAGCCACCTGCCCCCCCAGATGCCCCTGCTCAAGCGCCGCCACCGCCTCGATCCCGCCGAGGCCGAGCGCCAGCGCCAGCGGCTGCAGCGCGAGGGTGGATTCCATTGCAGCAAGCCCCTCTTCTAGGTCTGGCTCGGTACGCTCTGTGCAGGCAGAGTTTGCAGACCGCACGCCCGGTCGCCCCAGTTCCGGCCACCCCATGACCGATCTCCGCGAGCCCTCCTCCGATTCCGGATCCGATCCCTCGGCCGGGCCCTATGAGCGGCTGGGGGTGAGCCCGGACGCCAGCTTCGATGAGGTGCAGGCAGCCCGCCAGGCCCGCCTCGACGAAGCCGGCGACGATCCGATCGCCCGCTCCCGGGTGGAGGCCGCCTATGACGCCGTGCTCATGGACCGCCTCAAGGAGCGCCAGCAGGGCCGGGTGAGCACCGCCGCCCGCAGCGCCTCGGCCCGCGAGCAGCTGGCGCCGCCACCGCCGCGCCCCTCGCTGCCGGCCCTGCCGAAGGTGGCCCTGCCCCGCGTGGCCACCCCCGCCCTCACCGCCCCCACCCTGGCGATGGCCGAGGGCAACGACCGCTGGCTCGCCCTGGGCGGCTACGGCGCCCTGCTGGGGCTGCTGCTGCTGGTGCCCACCGCCCCGGCCGAGCTGCTGCTCGCCCTCGGCACCGGGCTCTGCGTGGTGGTGCTGCAGCGCCGCCGCCGCCGCTTCCTGGCGGCCGTGGGCTGGGGCTTCGGCCTGCTCAGCGCCGGCCTCCTGCTCGGCGGCCTGCTGGCCAGCGCCGTGGCCGCCAGCCTGCCCCTCGGCCTGCCGCTCACGGCCCTGCAGGTGCAGAGCCTGCCGGCCCTGCTGCTGCTGCTGCTTGGCGCTCTGCTGGTGGCCTGAAAGCCGCGGGCCTCAGCGGCCCACCGGCTCCAGCTCCTCGATCAGCTCCCGCAGCTCCTCCGCACTCACCCGGTACACCTCACTGCAGAAGTGGCAGGTGAGTTCGGCCTGGCCGTCCTCCGCCAGCATGCTGCTGAGCTCATCGCGGCCCAGCAGCTTCAGGGCGCCGAGGCTGCGGCCGCGGCTGCAGGGACAGGCGAAGCGCACCGCCGCGCTCCTGCCGGCGTCGTCGAGCGGCTGGGGATCGAGGTCGGGGAAGATGTCCTCCAGCAGCGTCTGCAGGTGCCCCTCACAGGCTGCCAGCCGCTGGCTGAAGCCCGTCACCTCCCGGCAGCGCTCCTCCAGCAGCGCCACCAGCGCCGGCTCCCGCGCCGCCTTGGGCAGCACCTGCACCAGCACGCCGCCGCTGCAGCGGATGCCGTGGCTGTCGATCTGCTCACCCACGAACACCGCCGAGGGCGTCTGCTCCGAGTGCAGCAGATAGGAGGCCAGGTCGTCGCCGATGCCGCCGCTCACCAGCTCCACCGTGGAGCTGTAGGGCTC
>JALOOQ010000222.1 GCA_025454305.1 Cyanobium sp. Prado107 | reverse complement strand
TTGGGGGCGCCCAGGTCGTGGGGGGTGGCGCCGGCGACCTTGCGGGCCGCTTCCACCCGGCCCTTGCCCTGGGTGAAGTACCAGCCGATCGGCCGCGGCGTGGGATCGGCGGCGGGGATGGCGCGGGCGAAGCTGCGCAGCACGCTCTTGTCCAGCTCCGGCCACAGCTGCAGCAGGGCGAAGGAGCCGTAGAGGCGCACGTCCAGGCTCTCGTACCAGGCGTAGTCGAGGCACTCCAGCACCCCGAATCGGCCCACCGGATCGGCGCTGCTGGCGGCCGTCCAGAGGCTGCCGCCGCTGGCCAGGTCGTAGAGCTCGTTGAACAGGGCCATGCGCAGCGGCTCGGGCAGATCGCCGCGCTCCAGCACCGGCTGCTGCCAGGCCTCGATCTGGCTCAGCCAGCCGCGCCAGTCGCGCAGGGCCTCGGCGGCGATGGCGCCGGCGTTGGTGCCGTCCGGGCCAAAGAAATCGGTGTAGCGGCGCAGGCTGCGGGTGCCGGTGGCGAAGGCCGTCACCGGCAGATCCCAGCTGATCACCACCGGGATCTCCAGGCTCTGCCCCGGCTCCAGCCGCAGCTGGATGGCCAGGGCGGCGCTGGCGGGGTCGTCGGCCTGGCTGCGCCGGTCGTTGTCGCTGTCGGGGATGCTGCCGTCCCTGGCGAAGGGCTCCCAGAGTTCGGCGCCATCGCCAGCGGGGTTCCAGCGGCTGCAGCGCAGGATGCGTAGCCCAGGATGGCTCTGCTCCAGGCCGGGATCGGTGGCGATGCACCACTGGCCCTCCCCCTCGGCGACCGGCTCGCTGCGCTCGCCCTCCAGCAGCACACCCTTGAGGGTGGCGTCGTCCACCCAGCGGTTGCCCTGGCCCTGACTGCGGCCGATCGCCGGCACGTAGGTGTGCTCGGGGCTGCCGTCGTCGCGGAAGTGCACGGCCGCTGCGGGGTCGGTGTTGGTGAACCAGCCGGTGGTGTTGCGCCAGCTGAGCAGCAGCGAGAGATCCAGCGGCCGGGGGCCGGGGTTGCGCAGCGTCCACACGAACACCGCCACCGGGTAGCTGGTGCGCCGGTAGTCGCCCGGCAGCACCGGGCTGAAGGCCTGGCAGCTCACCTCCGCCGTGAACACCCCCGTGTAGCTGCTCCAGCTGAGCGGGTAGCGGGCGGCGTAGGTGCCCGTGGCCTGCTCCGTCGTGCTGGCCGGATACCAGTCCCAGGCGCTGAGGGGTTCGCCGGTCCCAGGCCGGGAGGCGTCGGCCTCGGGCTTCACCGCCAGGGCGTGGGCGCGGCTCTGCCGGCCGTCGCTCTCGAACAGGGCGAACTGGCAGTCGGGCAGCACGCCGAACCAGTGCTCGCCGCCGTCGAGATGCCAGAGGTTGAAGCTGCCGTCGGGGGCACGGCCGATGCAGCCGGCGCCGAAGCCCCCCAGAGGCATGCCGTGGTTGGGGCCGTCGTCGAGATTGCTGGCGTAGCGCACCGTGTAGGGCCGCTCCCAGCCCTGGCCGAAGGCCCGGCTCCAGCTGGCGGAGGGGAGCCGCCAGGGCCTGCGGCCGCGCCCCCCGCTCAGCAGGGACGAGAGCGCGGGAATGCCGAGGCGCGCCATGGACAGGACGACAGTGGGGCCAGCTTGTCAGAGATGGTTGTCCACCTCCTGATCGATCAGCGCATCGAGGGTGACTGCGGTGCGCACCAGAGCCTGGTAGCGCTGCACCAGGCGCCGGTTGCGCTCCAGCCAGCTGGCCGGATCCACGCCCCCGGGGGCGACGCCGTCGCTGTCTCCGTGCAGCAGTTCCAGATCGTCCTGGCGCTGAATCAGCGCGAGCACCAGCTCGTGCAGGCGCTGGCGGCGGTCACCCATGGTGCCTGGTGGCGACCGGAGGGGGTGGGGTGCCGTCTGTGGTGGCTGGATCCTGCACGGGCTTTCGGCTTTCGGGCTGCGCTGACTCGCCATGACTGAGCATCATGGCGACAACGGCGGTGGGGCGCTGAACGGCAGCGGTGGCGTGATCGGCAGCGGGGTCGAGCGTGAGCTCGCAGGCGGGGCGATCGAGGTGGTGGGCTGCGATGCCGGTGGCCTGGCGACACTCGCGCCGCCGCAGCGGGCCCTGGTGGAGGCGGCGGCGCTGCTGGCGGCGCCGCGGCGACTGCTCGCGGAGCTCCGGACCGCCCTGCCGGCCCATGCCTTGATCGCCAGCGACCGGCCCGAGGAGCTGGTGGAGCAGCTGCGGCACGCGCGCCGGCAGGGGCGCTCCTGCGTGGTGCTCGCCAGTGGCGATCCGCTCTGGTTCGGCATCGGCCGGCAGCTGCTGGAGGCCTTCGGCCGTGACGCCCTGCGCTTCCATCCCGCCCCCAGCTCCCTGCAGCTGGCCTTCGCGCGCATCGGCCGGCCCTGGCAGGACGCGCGCTGGATCAGCCTGCACGGCCGGGATCCCGAACCGCTGGCCGCGGCCCTGCAGCAGCGTCCCGCCGCGCTGGCGGTGCTCACCGAGCCGGCGCGGGGTGGAGCCCTGGAGGTGCGCCGCCTGCTGGCGGCGTCGGGGCTGGAGAGCGCCTATGCGCTGTGGCTGTGCGAGCGGCTGGGCCATGCCGCCGAGCGGGTGCAGCGGCTGGCGCCGACGGATCCCCTCCCTGCGGATCTCGATCCGCTGCATCTGGTGCTGCTGATCGCCCAGCCGCCCGAACCTGAGCCTGCCGAGGCCCTGCCGCTCTTCGGTGTTCCCGATGGCGCGTTTCTGCAGCACGACGACCGCCCCGGTCTGATGACCAAGCGCGAGGTGCGCGTTCAGCTCCTGGCCGAGCTGGAGCTGCCGGCCCGCGGCGTGCTCTGGGACCTGGGCGCCGGAGTGGGATCGGTGGGTCTGGAGGCCCTGCGGCTGCGGCCG
>JALOOQ010000221.1 GCA_025454305.1 Cyanobium sp. Prado107 | reverse complement strand
CCCTCAATCGCTCTCCGCTGCAAACCCATCGACTCACCGAGTCGGACTCCGGTCGCGGCACGCCGGAGTGATCAGCACCCGCCGCTGCAGCGGCTAGGCTGAAATTCCGCAATTCAGAGTCATGCCATCCGCGCCCAGGCCTTCCCAGCGTGAGGTGCTCACGGTGTCGAGCCGAGGGCAGATCACCCTCCCGGCCAGCATGCGCAAGCATCTCGGCATCCAACCGGGCGGTGCTGTGATCCTGGAGGAGTGCGATGGAGAGCTGCGCCTCAAGCCGGCGGCAGTGCTTGAGGTGGAGCACTACAGCGACGATCAGATCGCCGCCTGGGACCAAGCCGATGCGCTCTCGCCTGAAGAACGGCAGCGGATCCTTCAGCGCCTCCAACAGGCCTGATGCGGCTGTTTCTCGATGCCAATGTGCTGTTCACCGCTGCCCACAACCCCAATGGCAAGGCCGCCCTGGTGATCAGCCTGGGCTCGGAGGGTTTCTGGCAGCTCGCCACCAACGCCTACGCCCGAGAAGAAGCACGACGCAATCTGGAACGGAAAGCTCCGCACCAACTGGTCGAATTCAGCCGCCAGATGCAGTCCATCCGCCTGGTGGGAGACGACACCTCGGTGCCGTGCCCATGCATGCAAAGCCGATGTGTTGCTCACCGGCGACATTCGTGACTTCGGCTTTCTCATGAACGCCCCGGAGATGGCGCAAGGCCTTCTGATTCAGACCGTCGCCGAGTTTCTTGACTCCACCAGCCCCAGCCGCCCGCCGGTGTAGCCGCCCCGCTCGCGCACCTGCGCGCACCAGTCCTGGTGCTCCAGGTACCAGCGCACCGTGGCCTCTAGCCCCTGCTCGAAGCTGTGGCGGGGCTGCCAGCCCAGCTCGCCGCTGATCCGGGCCGGATCGATGGCGTAGCGGCGGTCGTGGCCCGGACGGTCCGTCACCGGCGTGATCAGGCGCGCGTGGGGGGCGCCGGCGGGGCGCAGCTCATCGAGCAGGGCGCAGATCGCCGTCACCACCTGCTTGTTGGTGCGCTCCCCGTGGCCGCCCACGCAGTAGCTCTGGCCCAGCCGGCCGCGGCAGGCCGCCAGCAGCAGGGCGTCCACGTGGTCGTCCACGTAGAGCCAGTCGCGCACGTTGCCGCCGTCGCCGTAGAGGGGGATCGGCTCGCCGGCGGCGGCCTTGAGGATCACCACCGGGATCAGCTTCTCGGGGAACTGCCAGGGGCCGTAGTTGTTGCTGCAGTTGGTGAGCACCACCGGCAGGCCGTAGGTGTGGTGCCAGGCGTTCACCAGGTGGTCGCTGGCCGCCTTGCTGGCCGAATACGGACTGCGCGGGTCGTAGGCGGTGGTCTCCGAGAACCGCCCCGTGGCCCCCAGCGAACCGAACACCTCGTCGGTGCTGATGTGGTGGAAGCGGAAGCGTTCGCGGCGCTCTTCGCTCAGCCCCTCCCAGTGGGCCCGCACCGCCTGCAGCAGGTGGAAGGTGCCGCTCACGTTGCTCTCGATGAACGCCCCCGGCCCCTCGATCGAGCGGTCCACATGGCTCTCGGCCGCCAGGTGCAGCACCAGATCCGGGTCGGCCTGCCGCACCGCCGCCGCCGTGACCTCGCCATCGGTGAGGTCCACCCGCAGCAGCTGGTGGCGCGGTTCCCCCTGGGCGGTCACGCCGCGTGGCCCCAGATCCGCCAACAGCGCCTCGATGCTGGTGAGGTCGCTGGCGTAGCCGCACTTGTCGAGGTTGAACACCGTGGCTAGCCGCACTTGTCGAGGTTGAACACCGTGGCCTCGCTCTCGGCCAGCAACCGCCGCACCAGCGCCCCGCCGATGAAGCCGGCACCGCCGGTCACCAGCGCGCGGCGGCGGCCGGCCAGCAGCTCGGCGGGGGTGGGGGATGGAGCCGGCGAGACGGACATCGGTACGGGAGCAGCGGCCATGGAGGGCAACGGATCGGAGGCCAGGGGGACAGTGGCTATGCACGCTAGTACCTTTGTACTATTCTGAATTGACCTGGCTAGGTCTCGGCTTCTTAGGGTGTTTGAAGGATCGGAAGGCGCGGATACGGCGCCAGATAAAGCCGGAACCGCCGGTGAGGTTGTTCCCAAGGCCTTGCGGTGGCTGGGCTTCGACATCCAGGCCATCGTGGAAACCCTCTTTGGTGCCGTGGTGGGCCTCATTGCCCTTTTCTCCTCCGATGACCACATCAACCTCCCCCACCGCCGGATCGTCCTCCCCCAGCAATGGGGCGTCTGGCTCATCGCTGTCTCGCTTCCGCTCGTTCTTGTCGATGCTCAACTGGCGGCGCGATCCCGGAGTCGAGATGAGGATCGAAGCATCGCGGAGGCGCGGGAAACAGCTCGAGAAAGAGACCGCGCAGCTGAGGAAAGACAACGCCGTGCTCGCCTGGATCGAATCCGAGCTCGACTTGATCGAGGCCGGCTTGCCTTCGAGCTCGACTCCAGTCCCAACAACCGACGCAAGCTCCAGCGACTGCTGAACCTGCTCAACAGTCCCGAGCTGGCCGACCTTTACCGTCAGCCCGCTCTCTGATGGGGCGCAGCGCTTCATGTGCAGTCCCGGGGCTTGAGGGAAAGCCTTTGGAAGCTGCTGTCGTCCTGGGGAATGGTGAGTAACCGCTCGGGAAGGAGCAGTGCCCCCAGCACCTCCCGCAGGGCGACACGCCAGTGCAGGGGATTCAGCTCCAGCAGCTGCCGCGTGCCGCTGCAGTCCAGCAAGGAGTAGCTGGGACGCGGTGCCGGCAGCGGATACTCGGCGGTGGTGATCGGCTTCACCGGCGCGGCCTGCTCCAGCAGCCCCAGCTCCAGCCCCAGGTCGCCCACCGCCACGGCCACGTCATACCAGCTGGCGGCACCGGCATCGCTCCAGTGCAGCACCGGCGGCAGGGCCGCGCCAGCCTGGGTGGCGGCAAGCGACTCGGCACGCGTGATCAGCCGCCAGCAGGCCGCCGCCAGGGTGAGGGTGCTGGTGGGACAGCCCACCTGGTCGGCCACCACGCCGATCGGCGGGCCACCGGCGCCCCGCTCGCGGTGCAGCCGCAGCAGCGTGCGCGCGAAGTTCTTCCCCACCGGACCCATCACCCAGCTGGTGCGCAGGATCACGCCCCGCACTCCACCACCGGCATCGGCACTCCCCCCCAGCACCTGCTCCACCGCCTCCTCGCCGGCGGCCTTGCTGGCGCCGTACACCCCCAGGGGCCGGCGCGGCTGCTCCGGCCGGTAGGGGCTGCCCTGGCAGCCGTCGAACACGAAGTCGGTGCTCACCTGCAGCAGCCGGCCGCCCGTCTCGGCCAGGGCTTCGGCGAAGGCCCGAGGCGCGCCGCCGTTCACCGCCCGGGCCAGCTCCGGTTCGCTCTCGGCCCGGTCCACCGCCGTGTAGGCGCCGGCGTTGAGCACCCAGTCGGGCCGGTGCGACCGCACCGCCGCCCGGCAGGCGTCGGCATCGGCCAGATCGAGCGCCAGAAGACCGTCACCGCCGCCCGTGCCGTCAGCGCTGCCGCCGCCGCGGCTGGTGGCGATCAGCTCCACCCCCTCCGGCACCCGCTGGCGCAGGGCCTGGCCCAGCTGGCCGGCGGCGCCGGTGAGCAGCACTCTCATGGCTGGTTACCCCAGCGAAGCCTCGGTGATTTCACGGTTGTCGATGCCACCTGGCCACAGGGAAGCTGAAGGGGTCTGGGCGGACTGGGATGAAGGTCCGGGAGGTGATCCGTCGGTTGGAACGCGAGGGCTGGTTTGTGGTGGCGACGCGAGGCAGTCATCGGCAGTTCAGGCATCCCCAGCGACCGGGCCGCGTTACGGTTGCCGGGAAGATCAGCGATGACCTGGCAGCCGGCACCCTGAAAAGCATCGCCAAGCAATCCGGTCTGTCTCTGCCATGAGCCAAACATTCGCCGTTGTGATCGAACGGGCTGAGGACAACTTCTCGGCCTATGTGCCCGATCTGCCTGGATGTGTGGCCACTGGAGAAAGCCAGGAGCACGTGCTGGAGCAGATCCGTGCCGCGATCGCCTTCCACCTCGAAGGCCTGGCAGACGATGCCCAACCACCGCCGGTGCAGCGCACCAGCGTCGCCACCGTGACGGTGTAGCGGCGGAGGCCCGGTTCACGCGAACATCTCCCCGGCCGCCACCGCCTCGGTGAAGCCGGGCGCGTCGGCGTCCTTGGCGCTCAGCTGGGGGCCAATGGACTGGGCGGAGGTGCCAGCCAGGCGCTCCAGGGGCCAGGCGATCGCCAGCTGCGGGTCGTCCCAGCGCAGCGAGCGCTCGCAGTCGCGGCTCCAGAAGTCGGTGGTCTTGTAGAGCACCTCGGCGTGCTCGCTCAGGGTGAGGAAGCCGTGGGCGAAGCCCGCCGGCACCCACAGCTGGGCCCGGTTCTCCGCACTCAGCTCCACACCCACCCACTGGCCGAAGGTGGGCGAGGCTCGGCGGATGTCCACCGCCACATCGAAGATCGCGCCCACCACGCAGCGCACCAGCTTGCCCTGGGGATGGGGCGGCAGCTGGTAGTGCAAGCCCCGCAGCACGCCCGCCGCCGAGCGCGAGTGATTGTCCTGCACGAACACGGTGGGGCCGGCGGCGGCGTCGAACGCCCGCTGGTTCCAGCTCTCGAA
>JALOOQ010000086.1 GCA_025454305.1 Cyanobium sp. Prado107 | reverse complement strand
GATTGAGTGGGTCTCCTCACCTGATTGACAGGCTCTTTTCAAGAGTAGCTCTGGGGGCATGATTGTGAGCTGTGAGTGTTGCGATGGATGAATTCCCAGCGCTTGGGCGGCTGCGATTGCTAGCACTGGAGCAGTTGGGCATTCGAATTGTTCGTCATGACTGAGACCTTGGACCGCTCGCTGCTCACGAAACCAGTTTTCGAGGCAACCTCGATCAACCCCGAGTTTGGCACAAACTACAAGGTCGGCTACTTTGGACTCACCTACTCAGACGCCAACTTCATCTCAAGAGGGATCGCCTATTTTACCCGATGGGCGCGAATGAGCCAGGTGAAGGTTTCCCATGCCTTGCTGGTGAGTGGAGACGATGAATGCATCGAGGCTCATGCTCAGGGGGGAGTGCAAAGAGCCTCTCTGAGTGATTACTTCAACGATGAACACTGCCAGATCTTCTTTCGCAAACCTGTTGACCTCAATGCAGACATTGCTGCCCGGCTCGTGAAAACAGCTGAGCTTGAAATTGGTTGCAAGTATGACATTGCCTTGATCGCAGGACATGCCTTCAGCAACAGTCATTTGGGTCGCCTGATCCGGGAGGTGTTTGGTGGAGATGCGGCGGATCTTCTCTGCAGGCTGAAGAACAATGAAAACCGCTGGATCTGCAGTGAGTTCGTCGCCCATTGTCTCAGTGAACAGCCTGAATACCACCGCAAAGGTATTCTCCAGAAGCCTTCAGAAACCATCGATCCTCAGGAACTCTTTGAGGATCCGTTCCTGTTTGAACCATGGAAGAATGATCTCTGAAATCAGTCTGGCTTGGGCTGGGGTATTGGCTGATTCAGAACGAGCTTGTTAATCTGAGTTGTGCCCTTACTGCCTTTCGGGCATGAATGAGAGCCAAGTTTTACGAATAGATTGCGGATATCAAATTGAAGGGGAATAGTATTGCCCAGGGAATGAAGCCAGATCACCATGCCAAGCAAAATGAGCGATGGCCAGAGCTGAGCTGCTGTTGATGGCACGGCAAGCGTGACCAGGCTTGCCCATCGATTGTGCTTTCTCCAGTCCTCGTTTCCAGTCGCTGCCTGTGAAGCTCCAGCGTGCTGCGATACGAACGCTTCTGCATTTCCGCGCTTCATCGTTCCTGAAGTCCGCCAGCAGTGCCTGCCACCAGCGCAGCACCTAGGTGAGGTGGCACGAGCACTCCCCGGATCACACCGGTTTTCAACAGTTCATGCAACTGATCCGTGTTCATTGACAGCTGTCTCGCCTGGGGTGGCTCATCCAGCTCCTGATTTCAAGCGGCGCGGATCCGGGAATGCGTAGCCGATTTGCTGGACAGAATCAGATCACCTTGCTACACATACCAGAGTCATGTCTCCGAGCCGTGAACGATCTGAAGCAACGGCGACAGCGGCTGAGACGTGCAGCACGCAACTGGCTTCTGGCGTGCGCCGTGTCTTCTGTTGCGGCGGTCGGGCTGATCCAGGTGCCCGCCGAAGCGATTGTCTATAACCTAGTTAACGTCAACGTAAGCTTTCCTTATCTTTCCGTCTTCAACGGCACGGCATCAATCACGGGCTCTTTCGAGTACACGGGAGGACCGTCCGCTGGAACCTTTCTTCTTTCCAATGTCGATATCGACTACGATGCGACCGCTTTCTTAAACTTCGACTTCAGCTACAGCACTGGATATGTGGTTAACAATGGTGCCAACACCTTCCTTGTCTTCAATACCACTTCCGCGGTTTCGCCATCGTTACCCACCTGTTCCGAACCTCAGCCGTCAACACCTTGCCTTCGGATCAGCCTTGCCGCTCCACTGACCGGCACGGCGTTTCAAACCGTTGCCATCGACAGCGGAACGGGAAATGCTGGCGGTGCCTCGCGGTTCGACTTTGGTGGTGTGCTTCCCCTCACGGCCAGGCCTGGCTTCACCAATGTCATCCAGGCTGTGCCCTCGCCCTTCACGGCAGGGCTGCTTGCCCCGCTGCTGTTCGTGACGGGCTACCGGAAGAGGCTGGCCAGGCGCCGGGCGCACGCCGAGCGCCCCGTCCCCGCTCCTGCGGGCAGCCCGGTCGAGCCGATCTGAGATCCCCCGCGGGGCTCTGATGGCGAGGGGCTGCGGTGGGTCTGCCGCTTGCCTCGGCGGCGCGGTCACCCCTCACTTCCCGTCAATCCAGCGCCGCAGCGTTCGCCGCCAGCGCTGGCGGTTGGCCGTGTTCGGCGCCAGCGCTCGCAGGCCTCCCGGCCCGGTGTCGCCGGCTTCGCCGCCGCGGTAGTAGGCGTAGGCCGTGGCTGGATTCAGCGCCGCCTCCCCGGCCGATCCCCCATAGCTTCCGGAGCCGTAGCCATAGCCGTAGGGACCCTCCGCCTCGCCGTTCTCCACCCTCGCGTTCGTGAGCACACCCAGCAGCGGTGCGCCGGCGGCCTCGATCCTCTGGATGGCTTCCGCCGGCAGCGCCCGGTCCACCCGGTTCAGGCTCACCAGCAGCACGATCCCATCGAGGTGCTCCGCCACCAGCGCCGCATCCGCCAGCCCCAGCGCCGGTGGCGTGTCGTAGAGCACCAGGTCGTAACCGCCGTTGGCGGCGATGTCGGCCACCAGCTCACCCATGCGCGCCGAGCTCAGCAGCCGCGGCGGATCCGGCGGCCGCCGCCCGGCGGTGATCACATCCCAGTTGGGATAGTCCGGCACGGTCTGCAGCACCTCGCGCCAGCGGCCGCCCTCCTCGGTGAGCAGGTTGCTGAGGCCGGCCACGTTGTCGAGCCCCAGCCGGTGGTGCATCTGCGGCTTGCGCAGGTCGGCGTCCACCAGCAGCACCCGCCGGCCCAGTTCGTGCATGGTCTTGGCCAGCAGCACGATCGCCAGGCTCTTGCCCTCCGAAGGCTGGGAGCTGCTCACCGCCAGGGAGCGCACCGGCTTCTCGGTGCTCAGGAACCGCAGGCTGGTGTAGAGGTTGCGGAAGGCCTCCTGGTAATGGAAGCGCTGGTAGCGCGCCACGCCGCTCTGCTGCTCGTCGAGCTCCTGGAGCAGGAAGCGCTTCTCCGCCCGCACCCCCTCGAAGAAGGAGATGTAGGGGATGTGGCCCAGCAGCGGTTTCCTGAGGTCGTCGCGCACCTCTCCGGGGCTGTGGAACACGTGATCCAGCCGGTCGCGCAGCAGCGCCACCCCCGTGCCGGCCACCAGCCCCAGCAGCAGGCCCTGGAGCAGCCCACGGCCCAGCTGCGGCTCCACCGGATTCGGGTTCACCGTCGTGGGGGCGATCACCTTCCAGGGCACGTTGTTCTGGGCGATCTCCAGCTGGAACTGTTCGCGCGTGCTCTGGTAGCTGGCCAGGTTCGCCTCGGCCGCCTGCAGCTGGCGCTGCAGGTCTTCGTATTCGCGCAAAAGCCCCGGCTGGCGCTCGAAGCGCCCCTCCAGCTGGGCCAGCTTGGCCCGGTTCACCGCCATCGATGCGTCGAGCTTCTGCACCGCCGCGTCCACCGCCTGCAGCTCCTTGCTCTGCACCTGGGGCCGCAGCTGCTCGCGCGCCGCCAGCAGATCCCGCAGGAACGGCGAGGAGGGCTGGAAGGTGACCTGGGCCTCGGCGATCTGCTTCTCGATGTCGCCGAGCTGATCCAGCAGCGCCTGATCCGGCAGGTTCACCACCACGCTGGTGCCGGCGCCGCTGTCGGCGGCACCCTCGCCCTCACCGCTGGCGCTGCCGCTGCTGAAGTCGCGCAGGGTGAGCCGGCCCGACGCCACGTCGCCGCGCAGGCGCAGCAGCTGCCCGCGCTCCACCTGCTGGCTGGCGAGCTGGGAGCGCAGGGCGCCCAGCTGCTCCCGCACCGCCGTGGCCTCCTCCTGCGGCAGCAGCACACGGTTGTCGCGGCGGAAGGCCTCCACCTGGTTCTGCAGGGTGCGGAAGCGCTCCTGCAGCGCCGGCGCCTGTTCTGCGAGGAAGCGCACGCCCTCGCTGAGCTTCTCGCGCCGCTGCTGCAGCGACCAGCTCAGAGAGGCGTCCTCCGTGAGCGAGAGGGTGCGGCCCACCACCTCGGGATCACTGCCCCGCGCGTTCACCGCCAGCACTCCCGCCGCCAGCACCCCGGGCGCGTTGCCCCCCGCCGGCACCAGCGACACCGACACCCCCGGAAACGCCTCGCCGGGGTTGCTCTTTCCCAGCTGCTCGTACACCGGCCCCAGCACCGCCGGGCTCTCCAGCACCCGCATCAGCGTGGGCACATCCAGGCGGTTCTCGTTGAGCGCCACCGAGGCGATGTCGGTGCCGCCCGCGGAGCCGCCGCCGCCGGTGCGCGGCTGGTTGATCGGATCGCTGATCAGCAGCGTGAAGCCCCCCTGGAACACCGGCGCGTTCAGGCGCTGCCACACCGTCCTCGCCCCGAAGGCCGCCGTCACCAGCACCAGCGTGATCAGGAACGGCCGCCGGCGCCTGCGCAGCACCCGCAGCAGGGTGCCGGGCCGGAAACCGGCCTCCTCGGCCTCGCCGGACACCGGCAGCGGCAGGGCCACCACTCCCGCCGGTGGCAGGCTCGAAGGCGGGGCGCCGCTGCTCATGGCTTCACCGGTGTCGGCTGATTGTATGGGCGCCGGGCCGGTGGCGCCTACTCTCCCAGCAGCCGCGCCCCGGTGATGGACTTCAGTGCCCGCCGTGCCCGCACCCTGGCGCGCCTGTGCGCCTATGCCCTGCTGGCCACCTTCCTGCTCACGGTGGCGGGCGGCGCTCTGCCGCTGCCGCTCGGCGATGCCCAGCGCGCCTTCTCCCTCCTCGCCGAACTCATCGCCAACTCCACCGTGCCGGTGGTGGCGCTCTTCCTGCTCTTCCATGGGCTGGGCGGCAAGGGCCTGCCGGCCCTGTGGGAATGGCGGCTGCTGCGCCTGGTGCGCCCGCTGCTGCGGCTGGCTGCCCTGCTCTACCTGCTCACCGCCCTGGCACTGGCGGGGGTGACGCTGCAGGTGGAGCGCGATGGCGTCAGCCGCCTCGACGCCGAGATGCAGAGCGGCATGGCGGGGCTGCAGCGGCTGCGCCAGGCCGTGCAGGCGGCCCCTGACGCCGCCGCCCTGCAGCAGCTTCTGGCCAGCCAGCCGGGGTTGCTGGAGGCTCTCGATTCCCCAGACGCGACCCCCTCCCTCGCCGAGCGGCGCCGCCAGGCCGCGCTGCTGCTGGATCGCGCCGAAGCCAACCTGCGCCAGCAGAGCACCCGCCGGCGGGCCGATGCCAGCGGCAGCCTCATCCGCCAGGCCCTGCGGCTGGGGCTGAGCGCCCTGGTGTACGCGCTCTTCCATCTGGCGGCCTCCCTGCTCTGGCCCCGCTCCCTGCTCGACACCCGCGAGCGCATCCTCCAGGCCCGTGCCGCCCGCATGGCCGAGGAGGCTGACGTGGACGCCGGCCTCCCGTGACGGGCGGCGCGCGGGGCGAGCGCTGGGCGCGGCTGGCGCTGCTGGCCGGCCTGGCCGCCAGCCAGCTCACCCTCGCGGCCCGTGGAGGTGTGGGCGACTTCACGGTGATGGCCGCGCTCTCCTGGCTGGCCGGTGCCATCCTGCTGCTCGAGCGCGAGGAGGAGGGGGCGGCCTGCGCCCCGGGGGCCGTGCCCGCCGGCCGCTGGTGGGCCGGTGCCCTGGCCCTGCTGTGGTGCCTGCTCGTGCTGAGCTTCGCCGGCCGCCTCCACGACCCGCTCTTCTGGCTGCTGCCGCTGCTGGCGCTGGCCGGCCTGGCCCTGATCGGCGGCCTCGGCTGGCGGGCGCCGCTGCTGCGCCAGCTGGTGGTGCTGGGCCTGCTGCTGCCCGCCCAGGGACTGTTCAACGTGGCCGTTCCGGTGGCGCCGCTGGCGCGCGTCACCGCCCGGGTGAGCGCCCAGCTGCTCTGGCTGGTGGGCCAGCCCGCCTTCGCCGAGGGGGATCGCATCGTGATGCTCGACCAGATGCTGCTGGTGGATGGCGGCTGCACCGGCCGCAGCATCCTGGCCTTCGGCCTCGCCACCCTGGTGGCGCTGCTGATCCTGCTGCCCCTGCCCCGCCGTGGCCGGGGCGCCGCCATCGCGGCCCTGACGGCGGTCATCCTCGCTGGGGTGTTCCTGCTCAACGGGGTGCGCATCGCCCTGCTGGCCTTCACCGTGCGCGATCCCGGACCGGGTGCGCTCGCCGCTCTGCGGGGCTTCGAGTTCTGGCATTCCGGCCCCGGCGCCCAGCTGTTCTCCCTGGCCGCCAGCGCCCTGGTGTGCGGGGTCTACGTGCTGCTGCTCGAGTGGTGGCTGCGCCGCAGCGGCCAGGGGGCGCCATGAGTCCGGCGCCCATGGGTGGCGGTGATGGCGGTTCCGGCGGCGCACCGCTGCGGCGGCTGGTGCTCTACGCCCTCGCCGCCTGGGCCTGCCTGCTGTCGCTGGAAACCCTGGTGCGCCCCTCCGGCTTCGCTCCCTCCGGCGCGCTGCCGGCCCGGCTGAGGGGCGATGGCGTGCCGCTGGAGCGCCGGCCGGCGCCGGCGCTGCGCCAGGCGCGCCCCGAGGCCGAGCTGCCCGCCGGTGTGGTGGAGCTGGCCGCCGCCCGCTACGGCGGCGATGAGCTGCGGCTGTTCGGCCTCGCACGCAGCGGCGCCAGCGGCCGGATGCCGGTGCAAGCCATCAACACGGCGCTCGGCGGTTCACCCGGCTCCGGCCGCTGCCTGGTGGTGGACGGGGATGGCCAGATGCTGGCGGAGCTCGCCAGCGATGCGGACTGGCTGGCCTGGCGCCGCGCCCATCCCCCCACCTCCGCCGAAACCCTCGCCTGGCTCGCGGGCCTGCGGCCCCGCCATGCCAATCTCTGCCTCTGGACGGCCGCCGCACCGCCGCCGTAGGGCACGCCGCCCAGGCCGGATCAACGATCAGACCAGGTCCGTCCGTCGCGGCGGCGGCCATCGCCCTGCCGCGCTTCCCGGCGGCTGAACTCGCTCACGCTCGGGTTGGCCCCCACCGGATCCACATGGGCCACCTGCTGCCACAGCTCCCGCGGTGCCCAGCGCACCGTGTGGCGGATGCGGTCGTGACGGATCAGGTGGCACCAGCGCTTCTGGCCGCACTGCGGGCACCAGAGCTCCTCCAGCCACTCGTTGCTCAGCACCAGCACCGGATGGGCCTGGATCGCCAGCTTCGCCCGCTTGTCACTCAGGCCCCGCTGCTTCAGCTCCTCGGGGGTGAGCAGGTGCAGGAAGTACTTGCGCCCGGTTCCTGTCAGGGCGCTCTCGGGGTGCGCGGGGCAGCGCAGGTCGCGCCGCTGCGGCCGCCGCCTGCGGCGGGAGGGACTGGGTTCGCCGGCGGCGTTCCCGATCCCGGTGGCCTCGACCCCTGGCGGAAATCCTGAGCTGACCATCAGTGCCGAGTTCACCCTCCCACCATCCTCCGCGCCCCACCGGCTGACCGGTCGTGCCTGATACCGATGGCCGCGGCAGCCGCGCCACACCTGAGCCGGCTACGGCGTCTCCTCAGCCTCCCCATCGGCGGGGCCGCTCGCCTGGCCCTCCAGCCGGGCGATGAGGTTGGGCACGAACTTCTCCGAGAAGCCCGCCACGAACGCCCACAGCAGCAGCTTGGCGAAGTCGGCGTTGGTATCCGGATTCACACAACCCACGAACTGCCCGATGCTCACGAACGGCTCGGTCGTGTTCTGAAACGCCGGAAACAGCTCGCCGCTGAGGATGCCGCCCATGAAGACCAGGTAGAGCACGAAGGCGAAGGCCACCGCCACCGAGCACTTCCAGAGGAAATAGAGCACCGGATAGGCATGATCCGGAATCCCGTCGTCGCGGCGGAACGGCTGGTTGAGCGCCGATCCCACGATCGCCGCCAGGCCCACGAACACCGAGATCGGCACCGGCTCGGCTCCGGTCCCACCCCCGGCGCCACAGCCACTCGCCGTGAGCCGGTAGGTGCCGAAGCCGATCAGGCAGGCGGCCACCACCGCGGCCAGACCGGCCAGGCGCAGAAAGCGCATCTGGCGCGGCTGCCGGCTCATTTTGCCGCCATCCAGTTCGGCCCGGCGCCCATCTCAACCACCAGCGGCACGTCGAGCCGCACCGCCCCCTCCATCGCCTCCTTCACCACCGCCGTGGTGGCCTCGAGCGCCTCGGGGGCCACCTCCAGCACCAGTTCGTCGTGCACCTGCAGCAGCAGACGGGCCGGCAGCTCATGGGCCGTGAGCTGGTGGTGCAGGCGCACCATGGCCAGCTTGATGATGTCGGCACTCGAGCCCTGGATCGGCGCGTTGGCCGCCGCCCGCAGCTGCTGGGCCTCCAGGCCGCCGCGGCGGGCCACCTCCAGGTCGATCTCCAGCGGGTCCTTGCCCCGCAGCCGGCCCAGCCCGGCCGGATCGAAGCTGAACGGCCGCCGCCGGCCCAGGATCGTCTCC
This sequence comes from Cyanobium sp. Prado107, assembly GCA_025454305.1. GTDB lineage: Bacteria > Cyanobacteriota > Cyanobacteriia > PCC-6307 > Cyanobiaceae > NIES-981. Next base: position 1,445 of record JALOOQ010000086.1, on the reverse strand, counting down.
ACATACCCCCGGCTGAGGGCGAGGCGCTCCTGCAGCTCCAGGAAGGCGAACACCTTCGGGTAGCGCTGCCTGTACTTCGCCAGGAACTCCTTGGCTTCGGCCTGGCTGACGCCCGTCTCGCGCGCGAAGCGCTGCTGGCCCATGCCGTAGATCACGCCGAAGTTGATCGTCTTGCCCAGCCGCCGCTCATCGCTGCTCACCGTGTCGCCCTCGCCCTTCTCCAGCAGCAGCCGGGCGGTGAGTTCGTGCACGTCCGCGCCCTTGCGGTAGGCCTCCACCAGCACCTCCTCGCCGCTGAGGTGGGCGAGGATGCGCAGCTCGATCTGGGAATAGTCGGCGCTGAGCAGGGTCCAGCCCTCCGCCGGCAGGAAGGCCTGGCGGATCCGCCGGCTGAACTCCGTGCGCACCGGGATGTTCTGCAGGTTGGGGTTGCTGCTCGACAGCCGCCCGGTGGCCGTCACCGCCTGGTTGAAATCGGTATGCACGCGCCCGGTCTCGGGCTCCACCAGGGCCGGCAGCGCGTCCACGTAGGTGCTCTTGAGCTTGCTGAGGGTGCGGTGCTCCAGCACCAGCGGCACCACCGGGTGGTCGTCCTCCAGCTTCTCCAGCACCGCCGCGTCGGTGCTCCAGCCGGTCTTGGTGCGGCGCGACTTCTTCCGTTCCAGCCCCAGCGTGTCGAACAGCAGCTCGCCCAGCTGCTTGGGCGAGGCCAGGTTGAAGTCCACCCCGGCGGCGGCCCTGGCCTCGGCCTCCAGCCGCTCCAGGGTGGCGCCCAGTTCGGCGCTGAGCTCGGCCAGATAGGCCGTGTCGACGCGGATGCCGGTGGCCTCCATCAGCGCCAGCACCGGTTCCAGGGGCAGCTCCACCTGCTCCAGCACCTCCAGCAGCCGCGGCCCCAGCTCCGCCAGCTGGGCGCGCAGCAGCGGCGTCAGCCGCCGGGTGAGGTGCACGTCCATGCCGCAGTACTGCGCCGCGGCCTCGATCGGCACCGCCGAGAAGTCGGCCCCCTTGGGCACCAGCTCTGAGTAGCTGGTGGGGGTGAAGCCGAAGTTGCGCTCCGCCAGCACCTCCAGCCCGTGCCTGGCGTTGGCGTCGCGCAGATAGTCGGCCAGCAGCGTGTCCATCACCACCCCGCCCAGCTCCAGGCCGTGGCGCAGCAGGATCAGCCGGTCGTACTTGGCGTTCTGCAGCGTCTTGGGGTGCACCGCGCTGGCCAGCCAGGGGGCCAGGGCGGTGAGCACCGCATCGAGGGGCAGCTGGGTGGGAGCCGGGGGGGGCTCGCTGAGCAGATCCTGCGGCGGCGGGGGCTGGTGCCCGATCGGGATGTAGGCCAGCTCCGCCGGGCCCTCGCCCCAGGCCACGCCGATGCCCACCAGCTCGGCCCGGAAGGGGTTGAGGGCGGTGGTCTCGGTGTCCAGCGCCACGGGGCCGGTCGAATCGGTGGC
>JALOOQ010000220.1 GCA_025454305.1 Cyanobium sp. Prado107 | reverse complement strand
CGTGTACCTCGACATCGCCAAGGACCGCCTCTATGTGAGCGGTGCGGCCGACTACCGCCGCCGCAGCTGCCAGACGGTGCTGAGCCTGGTGGTGGAGCGGCTGGCCGGTCTGATCGCGCCGGTGCTCTGCCACATGGCCGAGGACATCTGGCAGAACCTGCCCTACCCGGTGGCCGAGGCCTCGGTGTTCGAGCGGGGCTGGCCCACCGCGCCGGCCGAATGGCGCCGGCCTGAGCTGGAGACGCCGATGGCCGCCATCCTGGAGCTGCGGGCCCTGGTGAACCGCCAGCTGGAGAGCTGCCGCACAGCCGGCCAGCTCGGCGCCTCCCTGGAGGCCCAGGTGCAGCTGGAGCTGGGGGGGGGCGGGAGTGATTCAGCCGAAGCAGCCGCGAGCGCTGGGCTGGCGGCGGCCCTGGCCTGGCTGGCGGGTTCCGCGCACCCGGCGGTGGACAACCTGGCCGACTGGCTGCTGGTGTCGGCCCTGCGCATCGGCGGCGAGCCGCCGCCGGCGGTGCTGCACGAGGCCGAGGAGGCCGGGGTGCGGGTGCGCGTGGCGCGGGCCGCGGGCGAGAAGTGCGAGCGCTGCTGGCACTACGAGAGCGACGTCGGCGAGCACAATGCCCACCCCACCCTTTGCGGCCGCTGCGTGGCGGTGCTGGAGAGCTGAACCGGCTGTCGATGCAGAACAAAGGCGGGCCAAAGCTGGTCGAAGCACCCGTCCTGGGGCCAGTGGCCATGGCCCTCTGGCTGGCAGTGGTGTGCGTTCTGGCCTTTTTCCATGGCCTGTTCACGCTGGCCCCCCTGGATAAAACCGAGGCCCTGCAGATCGGCGTCGCCGAAGCGATGCAGCGCCTTCAGGAATGGGTCGTTCCCCAGTGGAACGGCCACCTGTATGCCGAAAAACCCCCGCTGCCCTACTGGCTTGCCGAGCTGGTGTGGACCCGTTTCGGGCCCATCCCGGAACTGGCACGGATCCCGGCTTCCCTGGCGGCCACAGCCGGTGTGGCCGGCCTGGCCTGGCTGACGTACCGATGCTGCAGGCAGGAGCTGCCGCTTCGGCAGACCTGGACGCGCGCGGCCCTGGCCGGCACCCTGCTGGCCCTCAGCCCAGGGTGGATGGCCTTCGGCCGCACGGCCGTGCACGACATCTACCTGGCACTGGCCGTGATGCTGGCTCTAGGGGGCTATGCGCTCGGCTTCGGTCTTGTGGACGGGCGAAGCCGAGTGCTGACCGGCTCTCTCTGGATCGGTCTGTGCTGTGGTGTTGGCTTCCTGGCCAAGGGGCTTCTGGGGATCGGCCTGCCGCTGCTGATCATCGCTGTGGACACCGCCCTGAACCCCGTCAGCCGAAGCCAGCTGCTGCGCCCGGCTGCACTGGCCCTGTTCAGCGGGGGGCTGCTGGCGGTCGTGAGCCCATGGGCCGCAGCGCTGATCCACGGCCATCACTGGGCCTACCTGGAGGGCTTCCTGGGATTCAGCCACCTGCAGCGGGCAACCCAGGCCGTGGATGGGCACGACCAGCCCCTGCCGTTCTATCTGCCGGTGCTGATGGGCCTGCTCTGGCCCTGGTGGCCCATGCTGGTGCCGGCCCTCCGGCAGCTCTGGCAGCGCCGCCGACAGTGGCGGCAGGCGGTCTGCGGCATGCAGCGGCTGCAGCAACTGGCGGCGGTGTGGCTCCTGGTGGGGATGGCATTGTTCAGCGCCATTCCCACCAAACTGCCCGGCTACATCCTGCCGCTGCTGCCCGCAGCAGTGCTCCTGATCGCCACCGTCCCCAGGCAGCCGAGCTGGAGTCTCCGCCTGGTGGCCCTGCAACTGGCTCTGTTGAGCACAGCCCTGCTGGCGGGGCTGACCGCCGGCCACCTGGGCCTGCTCGGCACCTATGGCCAGGCGCTGCTGACCGCCCGTGGGGGAAGTATCTGGCTCGCCGCAGGAGGGAGCCTGGCCCTTCTGGCGGCGCTCTATGGCGGCTGGAGAGCGGCAGCAAACCGGCAATTGCCGGCCCTGCTGATCAGCATGCTGCTGCTGGTGAGCTGTGTGCCGATCGTCGCCCGGCCCTACCGCCAGCTGGAGCAGCAACCGGTGCTGGAGCTGGCCCGGGAAGCCCATCGGCTGCACGCCAGCGCCGAGGTGCTGTACGTGCTCGGACGCCCCCGCTACAGCGTGGTGGCCGCAGCCCGGCTGGCCACGATTTTCGGCTCACCCCTGAAGGCCGCCTCGCCCAGACCCGTGTCCAGCTATCGGAACTGGGAACTCCATGCCGACGATCCCGAGGCGCTGGTCCTGGGCCGCTGCCGCACGGTTGAGGCCCTGGGGCAACACCCGGGTCTGCAGATCAACGTTCTGGAGCATCGCCGGAGCTACTGCCTGGCTCACCTGAAGCGAACCGCCAGACAGCCATGACCAGACAGCCATGAACCGGACGCCCCGATCCATCCCGATCAACCTGGATCCCGGCGAGCTGATCGCCCAGCTGCAGCTGGCTCCCCACCCCGAAGGCGGCCACTACCGCGAGACCTACCGCGCCCGCACCCAGGTGGACACCCCCCGGGGCCCTCGGGCGGCAAGCACGGCGATTCTGTTCCTGCTCGCCGCCGGCCAGTGCTCCCGCTGGCACCGCATCGCCTCGGATGAGGCCTGGCACCACCACGGCGGTGGCGGCCTGACGCTCTACGAACTCTGCCCGGACGGAGGCGTGCGCCGCACCTGCCTGGGCCTCGACCTGATCGCCGGAGAGCGTCCCCAGCATGTGGTGCCGGCCGGCAGCTGGTTCGCCGCTGAGCCCCGTCGGGGCAGCCCCTGGAGCCTGGTGAGCTGCACGGTGGCGCCGGGGTTCGACTTCGACGATTTCGAGCTGGCCCGGCCGGAGCAACTCCAGCCCCACGCGGGCGCCCTGG
>JALOOQ010000085.1 GCA_025454305.1 Cyanobium sp. Prado107 | reverse complement strand
AACCAGGTGAACGTGCGCGTGGGCTCCACCACCATGCCCGGCTCGATCGGCTTCAGCTATCGCGTGTCGGTGGAGGGCTGCACCTGAGCCAGCTGCCGCACACTGCGGCGCAGGCCCTCGGCACAGTCGCCGTCCATCAGCAGGCCGGCGCCGCCCCAGAGCAGCCGGGGCGCCAGGTCGGCAACCCCGCCGCCGAGCTCCCGCAGCGGCGTGAAGCCCAGCCGGCGGAAGTAGCGCACCAGGCGGCGGTGCTGCCACTCCTGATCGCGGATCGCCAGCAGCCGGGCACGGCGGCAGGGAGTCGCCTCCAGCGCCCAGGCGAAGGTGGCCGCCCAGATCAGTGCCCCCACCGCCCCGCTGCGCTCCCCCTGCACCCGCATTGTGTCCAGCCGCAGACCGGCGGCTGTGGGCAGCGCCCAGCCCTTCAGCTCGCCCAGCAGCGCCAGCGGCTGGGGCCGCGCCACCCCCACCCGCAGGGTCCACAGCAGCCCCCCCGGGCGACGCACCTGCAGCCGCAGCAGCAGACCCCTGTGGCGGGCCTGCGCTTCCAGCTCCGCCAGGGTGGGCCGGTCGGGCAACGGCGCAGCACTCACGCCGGCAGCTCCAGGGCACCGTCTGCGGGTTGGCCGCAGCTGGGGCAGTAGGGGAAGCAGGCGTAATGGTGGAAGCCGCAGCGGCTGCAGTCGTGCTGCAGCTGCAGGCCGCAGTGCATGCAGTAGTTGGGCAGTTCACCGTCGCGGCGCGGCAGGTTGCGCTCGCAGCTCGGACACTGGTTGCGTCCCAGGGACTGGAGGGCCTTTTCGTAGCGGATGGACCGCTGGCGCTGCTCCTGCGGGGCTGCCTGCTCCTGCTGTTTGCGCACCAGGTAGGCATTCAGCCAGCGGATCAGCGCCCGGCCCACCAGGAAGGTGAGCAGCGCCCCCACGCCATAGCGGATGTAGGCCCCGAAGCTGGGCAGGTAGGGCACCAGCTCCACGAAGAAGGCGAACAGGCCGAACAGCAGAAAGCCCCACACGAACGGCCACTGATCCGTGCCCCGAAAACGGCGGAACTGCCACAGCGCCAGGGCCAGCAACGGCCCCACGAACAGCAGCCGGATGCCGAAGGCCCTCAGCTCCGCCCGTTGGCGGGCCCCCCGGAAGCGTTCGCGGGCCTCGGCCTGGAGCTGTCGGAGCTGCTCCTGGGATCCTGCGATCGAGGTCTGCAGCGCACGCAGTCGAGCCGTGATCTCCGCCTGCTCGGCGCTGAGTTGCTGTTGTTGCTGCAGCAGCGCGTCGAGCTGGCGGGCCCGGGCGATCACCTCGGGGTTCTGGTCCGATTGCGCCGTGGTGGAACGGGTGGAGCGCCAGTTCTCGAAGCTGGCCTTCTCCCGCTCATAGGCCTGCCACGCCTGCTGCTGACGCTCGCCAAGGCGATCGGCCTGCTCCTGCAGAGCCTTCCGTCGTGCCTGCAGGGGTTCCAGCTCAGCCTCCAGCCCGGCGATGCGCGGCTGGTCGAGAAACTGCTCCAGCTGGGGCGGGCTGGAGAGCAGCGGCAGGTCGGCGATCAGGGCCCCGCCCACCTGGATGAGGAAATAGGCGAAGAGCAGGGCGATCAGCCACTGGCCGCTGCGCACCAGCCGTTCCGGACCTCGGGAGGGGTTCACGTTCGTCAGCTCCGCCGCTCCCCATGCTCGGGCCGCCAGGGCCAGGCCGCCAGCACCGCCGCCAGCGGCAGGAGGCCGTGGAGATGGGGGAACAGCTCGCCGCTCTCGGGAGCCGGCTCCAGTCGCACCACTGCACCGGCAGCCGCCAGCCGTCCGGGGTCGAGCACCAGCAGGGTCACCGCGCCGGGATCCAGATCGGCGTAGTAACGCCCATGGGTGGCCTCCAGCTGGTGGGCCTGGCTGAGGTGAATGAAGCCCACCTCCTCCAGCGACCGCCCCCGCGTGGAGCGGCGGTAGCTGCCCGCCCTGCGCGCGGCCTGCCACTCGTGGCTCAGGGCCAGGTGATACAGCCACCGGGGGGAGCGCCAGGGACTGCGGGCCGCCCAGGGTGGATCCAGCACCGCCGCCAGCTCCGGACCCGCCAGGAAGCGCTCCAGCCAGGCCCGCAGCGGCTCCAGCCCCGGCTCGGCATCGAAGCGCCCAGGATCGGCCAGCCGGAACTGGCGCACGAACGGCAGCAGGGCCACATCGGCCAGCGACGGCCGTCCGCCCAGCAGCCAGCCGCCCGGCTCCAGGAGCCGGCTCCAGCACCCCAGGATCGCCAGGGCCTCCGCCCGATGCCCCTCCGGCTCGCCGCCGTCGTCACGGCCGCCGAAGCGGCTGGCGTACTTGAAGCGGTCCAGGTGGTGCTTGAAGGGTCCGTCGTTCTCGGCGATCAGCGCCTCGCCGGAAGCGGTCTCGGCGGCGCTCCAGCCGCGCAGCCAGCCCCGGGGATCGTGCCGCTCCAGGGCCCAGCGCATCACCGCCAGGCTCTCGTCGATCACCTGATCGCCGTTCACCAGCACCGGCACCGTTCCCTTGGGGGACGCCTCCAGCAGCTCCGGCGGCTTGGCCTGGAGGCTCACCTCGCGCAGCTCCAGATCCACCGCCGGCACCAGGCCCGCCGCCGCCAGCGCCAGCCGCGCCCGGATCGCGTAGGGGCAGCGGCGGAAGCTGTAGAACACAGGAGGTTCGGGCGGCACCCACCCCCGCCGTGCCTGCACCGACCACAGGCGCTGACGGGGATACACGCGCAGCGGGGCCGCCGGATCGGCCAGCGGCGAGCGCAGCAGACGCACCAGAGACTGCTGCAGCGGCAGATCCACATGGCGCGCCCGGTGCTCCGCCACCGCCTGGAGGAACCAGCGCGTGAGTGTTTCGTGGTAGCCGGAGTGATCGGTGTTGGCCGTGCCGGTGGCGGCGTTGTAGGCGCGGATCCGCTGGCGCAGATGGGTCAGCGCCGCCTCGGGGGATAGCCTGCTCAGGGTCCACAGCGCCACCGCCAGATGGGCCGCGTGGGTCCACTGGGCACGCGGCAGGGTGCCGGCTTCGAAGGCCGCCGCCAGCGCCTCGATCTCAGCAGCGCTCCAGAGCGGCGCGGGGGGCTCCGCCATCACTCCGCTCAGGCGGGAAAGACCCGGCCGATGTGGGCTTCGCCGCGGCTGGCGGCCAGAGCCATCTGCCGTTGCCGTTCGGCCAGCCGCCCCCGGCGCCCGCTGGTGAGCGCGTCGACGCAGTGGTGGCAGCTCACCCCTTCCACGTAGCCCGGCAGCCCCCGTTCGGCCGGGGAGAGCGGCATGCGGCAGGCGTGGCAGAGGCTGTGCTCGCCGGGCTCGAGGCGGTGATTCACCGCCACCCGCTGATCGAACACGAAGCATTCGCCTCGCCAGTGGCTCTGCTGTTCGGGGATCTCCTCCAGGTAGCGCAGGATGCCCCCCTGCAGGTGGTGCACCCCGTCGAAGCCCTGCCGGCGCAGGTAGGCGGTGGCCTTCTCGCAGCGGATGCCGCCGGTGCAGAACAGCGCGATCGCCTGCGGACGGCGCTCCGCCACCAGCGGACGCAGCTCCCCCTCCACCCACGCCGGGAACTCCCGGAAGCTGGCGGTGCCCGGATCGATCGCCCCCTCGAAGCTGCCGACGGCCACCTCGTAGGCGTTGCGGGTGTCGATCACCAGGGTGTGCGGGTCGGTGATCAGGGCATCCCACTGCCGCGGCGGCACGTGGGTGCCCACTGCAGACGCCAGATAGGGCGCCACATCCGGCTGGCCGAGGGTGACGATCTCGCGCTTGAGCCGCACCTTCAGCCGGTGGAAGGCCTGCTCCCCTGCCCGGCTGAACTTGGCCTCCAGCCGCTCCAGCCCCGCCACCCGCCGCAGCTGCGCCAGCACCGCCTCCACGCCGGCATCAGGCCCGGCGATGGTGCCATTCACCCCCTCGCCTGCCAGCAGGATCGTGCCGCGCACCCCCTGAGCGCTCGCGAGTTCGAGCAGCTCAGCCCGCAGGGCCGCCAGGCCATCGAGGGCGGCAAAGCGGTAGAAGGCCGCCACCAGCACGCCAGGCGGAGTGGGGCTCACACGCACGCCGGCGGCCGCGCCTCCTCCCAGGCCTGCACCCCGGCGGCCGCCAGCAGCTCACGGTCGGCGTCCACCGCGGGATTGGAGGTGGTGAGCAGCGTGTCGCCGTAGAAGATCGAATCGGCGCCGGCCAGCAGGCAGAGGATCTGGGCCTCGCGGCTGAGCTGCTCGCGGCCGGCACTGAGCCGCACCCGCGCATGGGGCATGAGGATGCGCGCGGTGGCCACCATCCGCACCAGCTCCAGCGGATCCACCGGCGGTTGATCCTCCAGGGGCGTTCCCTCCACCGCCACCAGGGCGTTGATCGGCACGCTCTCGGGATGGGGATCGAGGTTGGCCAGCACCTGCAGCAGGCCGGCCCGGTCCTCGATCCCCTCGCCCATGCCGATGATGCCGCCGCAGCAGAGGGTGATCCCCGCCCGCCGCACCCGCTGCAGGGTCTCCAGCCGCTCCTGGTAGGTGCGGGTGGAGATGATCCGGTCGTAGTGCTCCGGACTGGTGTCGAGGTTGTGGTTGTAGGCGGTGAGGCCGGCGTCGGCCAGTCGCTCGGCCTGGGTGTCGGTGAGCATGCCGGCGGTCACGCAGGCCTCGAGCCCCAGCGCGCGCACGCCCCGCACCATCGCCAGCATCGCCTCGAAGGGCGCGCCGTCGCGGATCTCTCGCCACGCCCAGCCCATGCAGAAGCGGTGGGCTCCGGCCTGCTTCGCGGCACGGGCCCGCGCCAGCACGGGCTCCACCTCGAGCTCCGGCCGGCCGGTCACATCGCTGCTGTGATGCATCGACTGGGGGCAATAGGCGCAGTCCTCCTCGCAGCCGCCGGTCTTCACGCTCAGCAGCGAGGCCAGCTGCACCCGGTAGCCGGGGTTGGCGGCGCGGTGCACCTGCTGGGCCCGCCAGAGCAGGTCCATCAGCGGCAGCTCCAGAAGCGCCTGGATCTCGGCGCGGCTCCAGTCGTGGCGGGTCTGGGGGCTGGGGATCACGGGCGGGGGCTGGGGGGAGTGGCTGCGGCCGAGGCCAGGGAGTCAGGAGGCGGCATCGACGCCGCCGAAGCGGCGCTGGCGGCTCTGGTAGTCCACCAGCGCCGCCAGCAGGGCCGCCTCGTCGAAGTCGGGCCAGAGCACATCGGTGATGTGCAGCTCGGCGTACGCCAGCTGCCAGAGCAGGAAGTTGCTGATGCGCTGCTCGCCGCTGGTGCGGATCAGCAGGTCGGGGTCGCGCTCGCCGGCGGTGTGCAGCCCCTCGGCGAAGGCAGCTTCATCGATGGCGGCGGGATCCAGTTCACCGCGCGCCACCCGTTCGGCCAGCCGCCGGGCCGCCGCCACCAGCTCGGCGCGGCCGCCGTAGTTGGTGCACACGTTGAAGCGGATGCCTTCGTTGGCCTGCGTGCGGGCGGTGGCCTCGGCGATCAGCTGCCGCAGTCCGGGCGGCAAGGGCGCCAGGTCGCCCAGGAAGCGGATCCGCACCCGCTCCCGTTCCAGACCCTCCAGCTCCCGTTGCAGCACCCGCTCGAACAGGGCCATCAGGAAGCTCACCTCCTCGCCCGGACGGTTCCAGTTCTCCGTGGAGAAGGCGTAGGCGGTGAGAGCGCCGATGCCCCAGTCGCTGCAGAGGCGCAGGGTGCGCTTCAGCGCCTCCACCCCGGCACGGTGCCCCATCACCCGGGGGAGGCCTCGCCGGCGCGCCCAGCGGCCGTTGCCATCCATGATCACCGCCACGTGGGCCGGCAGACGCGCCGCGTCAAGCGCCGCCGGCAGCGGCTGGCGAGCAGCACGGAGCAGGGAGTGGCTGTTGGTCGCCAGGGCGCGACTCATCCGCGGGAATCCGGCGTGTCCTTGGCCACGCTACGTCCACCCGGCCGGGCCAGAGCCTCGCTGAGCAGGTCGTGCAGGCGGCTGCTGGTGATCGGCCGCTCCAGCCGCCCCTGGCAGGCCAGCGACAGGGTGCCGGTTTCCTCCGACACCACGATGGCCAGACAGCGGTGGAAGCGCTCGGTGAGCCCCAGCGCCGCCAGGTGGCGGGTGCCGTAGCGGTTGATCCCCTGCCGCGAGAGGGGCAGGATCACCCCCGCCGCCAGGATGCGGTTGCCCTTCACCAGCACGGCGCCGTCGTGCAGGGGGGTGTCGGCGGTGAACAGGTTGAGCAGCAGATCCACCGAAAGCTGAGCATCGAGCTCGATGCCGGGGTTGAGGAAGTCCTCCGGACGCAGGTCGCTGCCGTGATCCACCACGATCAGAGCGCCGCGGCGGGCCTGGGAGAGGCGGCCGGCCGCCTCGCTCAACACCGCCACGGAGCCGGAGCTGAAGGCGTCGCGGGTGCGGCTGCCCACCAGCACCCCCAGCCGGCCGGTGCCGAGCAGTTCCATGAACCGCCTCAGCTCTCCCTGCCAGAGGATCGCCAGGGCCAGGCTGCAGGCCAGCACCAGGGCATCCACCAGCTTGGTGGTGAGGGGCAGGGTTGCGAAGCGCTGCATCCCCCAGGCCAGGGCCACCAGCAGCAGATAGCCCCGCAGCAGCCAGAGGGTGCGCGCCTCGCGCACCCTCCCGAGGACCACGACGCCAAGGCCCAGGGCCAGGAACAGGTCGATGAACAGGCGCGGATCGAGGACGCGGAGCCAACTCCCGAGCCAGGGCCCGCTCACACCGTCACCGAAACCTGTCCGTCAAGATACCGTTGAGAGACGGGCTGGCAGCACGTCGTAGCGCAGTAGATCTTCCGGCTGCTCGCGGCGCTGCACCACATCGGCCAGACCGTCGTGCACCAGCACCGCGGCAGGCCGGGGGATTCGGTTGTAGTTCGAGGCCATCGAGGCGTTGTAGGCGCCGGTGCTGAACACGGCGATCACGTCGCCGCTGGTGGCCGGCGGCAGGGCCACATCCCGGAGCAGCACGTCGCCCGACTCGCAGTGCTTGCCGGCCACCGTGACGGTCTCGCTGGCCTCGGCGCCGGGCCGGTCGGCCAGCAGGGCGGTGTACTGCGACTGGTAGGTGATCGGCCTGGGGTTGTCGCTCATCCCCCCATCCACTGAAAGATAGGTGCGGATGCCGGGAATCTCCTTGCGGCTGCCCACCGCATAGAGCGTCACGCCGGCGGTGGCCACCAGGGAGCGGCCGGGCTCGCAGAGCAGCCGCGGCAGCTCCAGGCCCCGCCGCCGGCAGGCCTGGGCCACGGCCTCGGCGACGGCCCGCACCCACTCCTCGATGCTGGGCGGATCGTCGCCGGCGACGTAGCGGATCCCCAGGCCGCCGCCCACGTTCAGATCGGCCACCGGGTGCCCGAGGGAGCGGGCCAGGGCCAGGGCGTCGGCCATCACCCCGGCCAGGTCGCGGTGGGGCTGCAGCTCGAAGATCTGCGACCCGATGTGGGCATGGAGACCCGTGAGCCGCCCCCAGGAACAGGCCGCCAGGTGCTTCAGCACCGCCTCCAGCTGGTCGGGGTCGAAGCCGAACTTGCTGTCCAGGTGGCCGGTGCGGATGTACTCATGGGTGTGGCACTCGATGCCGGGCGTGAAGCGCAGCATCAGCCGCACCGGCTCGGCCAGGCCGGGGGCCAGGTCGGTGAGCAGCTCGATGTCCCGCCAGTTGTCGAGCACCACGGTCACGCCGCGCTGGGCCGCCAGGGCCAGTTCCTCACGGCTCTTGTTGTTGCCGTGCAGCACGATGCGCTCCGGGGGCATGCCGCCCCGCAGTGCCGTGAGCAGTTCCCCGGCGGACACGGCGTCGAGGCCCAGCCCCTCGGAGGCCACCAGGGCGGTGACCGCCACCGAGCTGTTGGCCTTGGAGGCGTAGAGCGCCAGGGAGGGACCGGGGTAATGGGTCTCCAGGGCCTGGCGGTAGGCGCGGCAGCAGGCCCGCAGGGTGGCCTCGTCGAGCACATACAACGGTGTGCCGTAGGTGCGGGCCAGCTCGCTCAGCCGGCAGCCGCCCACGCTCAGCCGCCCTTCGGCGTCCACCGCGGTGGTGAGCGGAGTGAGGTTGCGGTTCGGGCTGGCCGGATCGCGACCCGCCTCGAACGGCTGGCCGGTCAGGCCCTCGTCGCCAGCGCGGTCCAGGCCGGTGGGTTGACTGGAGATCACCATGGCCGGACCACGGAGGTTGCGAAACGCCGAATGTACGAAACGCCTCGGGTGCCTTGCCGTGCCTGCTGAACCGGCGCCGCTGGGGGTCGCCGATCTGGAGGCCTGCCTGGCCCTCGATGGCCGCTGTCTGAACGGGCTCTGGAGCCGTCGGCAGTGGCGCACCGAGCTGACCGATCCCCAGCGTCCGGGGCTGGGCCTCTGGCAGGACGGTCGGCTGCAGGCGATGGCCTGCGGCTGGCTGGTGCTCGACGAGCTGCACATCACCCTGGTGGCGGTGGACCCCGACGCGCGACGCCGCGGCCTGGGAAGCCTGGTGCTGCGGGGCCTGCTGGAGTCCGCCGCCGACCGGGGCGCCGAACGGGCCACCCTGGAGGTAGCCAGCACCAACATCGCGGCCCTGGCCCTCTACCGCCGGCTGGGCTTCCGCGAGGCCGGGCGTCGCCCCTCCTACTACCGCAACGGCGACGACGCCCTGATCCACTGGCTGCGGCTCAGCTGAGCCGCCCCTATCCCCATTGCCGGGACAGGCCAAAAATTCCTGTTGCGGAGCGGTTCGGTTTACCGCATTTTGCTATCGCGAAAGAAGCTGAATTCACAGCCGTCGTTTGCATTCAGGCCGCCTGCCGGAACTGGCGCCACAGCGGTTCTGCCCGCCAGGTCGCGCCGATCACACCGTCCCTGTCAATCCTGATAGGTTGGACCAACGTGCAACAGGCCCCGCCCCATGTTCGAGCGGTTTACCGAGAAGGCCATCAAGGTGATCATGCTGGCCCAGGAGGAGGC
>JALOOQ010000008.1 GCA_025454305.1 Cyanobium sp. Prado107 | reverse complement strand
ACGTCGCTGAGATCGGCGCCGCTGAAGTCGGCCTCGGGGAAGGCCGCCTGGGTGAGGATGGCCCCGTGGAGGTTGGCGCCGGCGAAGTTGGCGTGGCGGCCGGCGGCGCCGGCGAAGGAGGTGTTGGCCAGGTCCTGGCCGTGGAAATCAGCCTCGTTCTGGTTCGTGAGGGTGTAGTCCACTCCGGAGAACTCGGCGTGGGCCACGGCAGGCATCAGCATCAGCCCCGCCCCCATCACCAGCCCCATCAGCAAGGGCAGTAGCCTCCGCTGCAGCCTTGAGGCGATCCAGCGCCGGACGACGGCAGCGAGCGGGGTCCGGGATGGGGCCGCAGAGGGACTGGATCGGGCCATCGCCAGGTGTGGGGGGAGCTGCCCTCACTCTGACCCCCCCGGATCGGCCGCGGCCAGCAGCTGCCCGATCAGGTAGAGCGAGCCGGCAACGATCACCGGCCCATCCACCAGCCCGGTTATGGGCCCGTCGCCGGCGGCCGCCCCGATGGCGCTGGCGGCATCCGGGGCCGCCTGCAGCTGCTCAGCCAGCGCTGCCGCCGACCCGCCGGCCAGGGCTTCCTTCAGCTGGGGCAGCGTCCAGCTCGCGTGCCCCGCCACCGGCACGATCCAGGTCCGGTCGCCGGGGGCCAGCAGGGCCTCCAGGATCTGCGGCCCTTCCTTGCTGGCCAGCATCCCCAGCACCCACCGCCGCGGCCCCGGCGGCAGGCCGTGGCGGACGGGGTCGGCATCCAGCTCACTCCGCAGGGCGCGGGCCGAGGCGGGGTTGTGGGCTCCGTCGAGGAGCAGGGGAATCCCCCTCCAGCGCCGTTGCTCCAGCCGGCCGGGCCAGCGGGCGGCGGCGAAGCCGCGGGCGATGGCGGCGTCGCTGATCGGCCAGCCCCGTTCGGCCAGGGCCCGCAGCATCCCCAGGGCCACGGCTCCGTTCTGGGCCTGCACCGCCCCGCGCAGACCCATGGGCCAGCGCCGGCGGTCCAGCGGCGGCTGCCAGCGCAGCTCGGCCCCCACGGCTGCGGCCCTGGCGCGCAGCACGGCTTCGGCCTGCGGCCGCTGGGCAGCGCTGATGGCCACCGCTCCGGGCTGCAGGATGCCCGCCTTCTCGGTCGCGATCGCAGCCACGTCAGGCCCCAGCACCTCGGCGTGATCCAGGTCGATCGCCCCGAAGCCCACCACCTCCCGGCCGGCGTGGCAGCTGGTGGCGTCCAGCCGGCCGCCCAGACCCACTTCCAGCACCACCAGCTCCTGGCCGCTGTCGGCGAAGGCCAGGAAGGCCGCCGCCGTCACCAGCTCGAAGGGCGTGAGCCGGTGCCGCCGGGCCGCCGGGCCGGCAGCGTGCAGGTGCCGCCGCAGCTCGGCGGCGGCGATCGGGTCGCGCCCCAGCCGGATGCGCTCGGTCCAGCTCACCAGATGGGGCGAGGTGTACAGCCCGGCGCGGATGCCGGCGGCCAGCAGCGCCTGGTGCACCAGGGTGCAGATCGAGCCCTTGCCGTTGGTGCCGGCCACCTGCACCGCCGCGAAGCGCCGCTCCGGATGGCCCAGTTCCGCCAGGGCGGCCCGCAGCCGCTCCAGTCCCAGATCCACGCCGCGGAGGCTGAAGGGCTCGATCAGGTCGGCGAAGGGATCGGCGGGTCCCAGGCCCCGTCCCTCAGACAAGGCTGAGCAGGGCGCGCTCCAGGCGCTCCACCGCCAGACGCAGATGTTTGGGCTTGATGGTGAGGGGCGGCACGAAGCGCACCACGCTGGCCCCGGCCGGCACCAGCAGCAGCCGCTCGGCCAGGGCGGCCTTCACCACCTCCGGCGCGCCGGGGGCCTCGGGGCGCAGCACCAGCCCCCGCAGCAGGCCCCAGCCCCGCTGGCCGGCCAGCAGCTGGGGGTGGCGGGCCACCAGTTCCTCCAGCAGCTCCTCGAGGTGCTGGCCCACCCGTCCCACATGGACGAGCAGATCGCGTCTCTCGATCTCCGCCAGCACCGTGAGGCCGGCCCGGCAGGCGAAGGGGTTGCCGCCGAAGGTGCTGGCGTGGTCGCCGGGGCGGAAGTGGTCCACGGCCTGTTTCACGGCCAGGGCGCCGATGGGGATGCCGCCGCCCAGGCCCTTGGCCAGGGTGAAGGCGTCGGGCTCCACCCCCAGCTGCTCGTAGCCCCAGAGGCGACCGCTGCGCCCCACGCCGATCTGCACCTCATCGAAGATCAGCAGGATGCGGTGCCGGTCGCAGAGCTCACGCAGGCGCTGGAAGAAGCCCCGATCGCCCGGGTTGACGCCGCCTTCACCCTGGAGCGGCTCCACCAGCACGGCCGCCACCCGTGGTCCCTCGGCCTCGCACTCGGCCAGCAGCGCCTCGAATGCGGCTGTGTCGTTGTAGGGGAAGTAACGGAAGCCCTGCACCATCGGCTCGAAACCCTGGTGGTAGCGGGGCTGACCGGTGGCGGTGACCGCCGCCAGGGTGCGGCCGTGGAAGCTGGCCTGGGCCGTGAGGATCAGCGGCGGGCGGCCGTCGCTGCCGGTGATCCCCCGTACGAGGCCGGCGTGCTTGCGGGCCAGTTTGATCGCGGCCTCGTTGGCCTCGGCGCCGGAATTGCAGAAGAACACCCGGTCGAAGCAGCTGCGCGCGGTGATCGCCGCGGCCAGCTGCTCCTGCTCCGGAATCCGGTAGAGGTTGGACACGTGCTGCAGCCGCCCCAGCTGTCGGCTGAGGGCCTTGCGCAGGCGCCGGTCGCTGTGGCCCAGGGTGCAGACCGCGATGCCGGCCACGCAGTCGAGGTAGCGGTCGCCGCCGGTGTCCCACACCCAAACCCCCTTGCCCCGGGCGAGTTCCAAAGGAAAGCGCGCGTAGGTGTCCATCACCGGATGGACGGGGGTGGCGTCGCCGGGTGTGGATGGCGAGGCGGGTGGGGCCGTGGTGGGGATAGGAGCGGTGGGACTTGAACCCACATGCCCGAAGGCGCTCGATTTTGAGTCGAGTCCGTCTACCAATTCCGGCACGCTCCCAGAGCTGGGAGCTTAGGCGGCCAGGGCGCCGGGGCTTGACTTGGAGCCACCCGGCCAGCGGCTGATCGAAGCCCCCACGGCGTTCAGCTTGGCTTCGAAGTCGGCATAGCCGCGATCGAGATACTCGAGGCCGAAGACATCGGTGTTGCCGTGGGCGGCCAGCCCGGCCAGCACCATCGCGGCGGAGGCGCGCAGATCGGTGCCCTGCACGGGCGCCCCGCTGAGCTGGGCGACGCCCTCGATGAAGGCCGTGTTGCCCTGGGTGCGGATGGAGGCGCCCATGCGCTGCAGTTCGGCCACGTGCTGCAGCCGGTTCTCGAAGATGCGCTCGGTGACCATGCTGTTGCCTTCGGCGGTTGCCAGAAGGCTCATGAACGGCGCCTGCAGGTCAGTGGGGAAACCGGGGAAAGGCTGGGTGAGTAGATCGACACCGTTGATCCGGTCGGCGGAGAGGGTGATGCCCTCGTCGTCGGTCTCGATCCGGCAGCCGGCCTGCTCCAGCTTGCTCAGCACGACACAGAGATGGGTTGGGATCACCGGAGCGACCCGCAGGCTGGAACGGGTGATGGCGGCGGCGAGCAGGAAGGTTCCGGCCTCGATTCGATCGGGAATCACGGCGTAATCGGCACCGTGGAGGCGATCCACGCCGTCGATGAAGATCGTCGGGGTGCCGGCTCCACGGATCCGGGCGCCCATGGCGGCGAGGAGATCCGCCAGATCCACCACCTCGGGTTCAAGGGCGGCGTTCTCGATCACGGTCTCGCCGTCGGCGAGAGCCGCGGCCATCATCAGGGTCTCGGTGGCCCCCACGCTCGGGCAGTCGAGCACGATCCGCGCGCCCCGAAGACGCCTGGAGGGGCCCGGGATCGAAGCCGTGACCACGCCGTGCTCGATGCTCACCTGGGCACCGAGGGCCTTGAGCCCCTTCACGTGCTCCTCGACCGGGCGGCTGCCGATCTTGCAGCCGCCCGGCATCGGCACCCGGGCCATGCCCATGCGTGCCAGCAGGGGGCCGATGCAGAAGAAGCTGGCCCTGAGGCTGTTGACCAGTTCGTAGGGAGCGGTGGAGGAATGGATGCCAGACCCATCGAGCTCCAGGGCGTCGCCCTTGCGCTCCACGCGCCCGCCCAGGCTGAGGAGCATCTCGCTCATGCCGGCGATGTCGGTGAGGGCCGGCACGTTGCGCAGCCGGATGGGGTCGCGGGTGAGCAGGCAGGCGGCCATCAGCACCAGGGCTGAGTTCTTGGCGCCGCTCACGCGCAGCTCACCGTTCAGCCGGCGGCCACCGGAGATGCGCAGAAAGGGGCGATCGCAGTCCAGAACTGACTCGTTGCGGGAAGGAACTGTCAGTGGCAGAGCGCTGACCGATTCGGGGGAGATGGTGCTGAACCGGGAGACCGGCTTGGAGACGGTTGCAGCGGTTGCGCCCGTGGGGACAGTGTTCTGGCTCACGGTCGGATCTGCCCCACGCCTCAATGTCGCCGCATGTTGCCAACAAAGCTCCCATTCGTCTACAGGGCCGCCGCCTGAACTGGTCCCATTGCCGCGGTTTGCCGCCGCCAGAGGGGCAGGCCGGGTGATGTCGTACCCTTTGCAGGTCGCCTGAGGCGGCAGCCACGCGGATGTGGCGGAATTGGTAGACGCGCTAGTTTCAGGTACTAGTGGCAGCAATGTCGTGGGAGTTCAAGTCTCCCCATCCGCATTTTTTGACCAATTGTGCTGAACGGCTTCCGCTCCTGAGCGGCATCCCCAGGAGCCCGGCGATCGCGCCCTCGGTCCGGCGAGGGCGATGACGGCGAGGCCGGAACTGATCTCCAGCCGCCGCAACCCGCTGGTGCGCAGGCTGCGCGACCTGCGGGAGGCCAGGGGCCGCCGGGAGCAGGGGTTGCTGCTGCTGGAAGGCACCCACCTGCTCCAGGAGGCGTTGCGCCTGGGGCTGACGCCATCCCACCTGCTCGCCAGCGAGGACTGGCTGGCCTCCCACACCGGGCTGCTCCAGCGGCTGCCTGTGGACTGCCGGCCGCAGGCGGTGACGCAGGAGGTGCTCGAGGCTCTGGCCACCACCCGCCAACCCGATGGGGTGGTGCTCACCCTGGCGTCGCCTCAGGCCGCTGATCCCGATCCCGGCCCGGGGCTTCCCGCCGGCCTGGTGCTGGCCCTCGACACGATCCAGGATCCCGGGAACCTCGGCACGCTGATGCGCACCGCCCTGGCCGCTGGGGTGGAGGCACTGTGGCTGGCGGATGGGGCCGATCCCCAGCAGCCGAAGGTGCTGCGCGCCTCGGCCGGCGCTGCCCTGGCCCTGCCCCACTGGCGCGGCTCCAGGGCCGCGCTGGTGGCACACCTGGGGGGGCTGGCCAGCACGGGCGGGGTGCAGGTGGTGGCCACCCAGCCTCCCCACAGTGGCGCTTTGCCCTACTGGCGTCTGGACTGGACGCGCCCCACCGTGCTGTTGCTGGGCAGCGAAGGTGCCGGGCTGGCGCCGGAGCTGCTGGCGCTGGCGACGCACCGGGTGACCATCCCCCACGACTCCGCCGTGGAGTCGCTCAACGTGGCCGTGGCGGCGGCACCGCTGTTGCTGGAGCGCCTACGTCAGCAGGCCGGCGACTGACGCCCACCCCCGCAGGGGAGAGAATGCCGGCCAGCTGAACAGTGGCCCCGGTGAGCGCAGCCCCCTCCTCCGGCTTTGATTTCGACGTGATCGTGATCGGGGCCGGCTACGGCGGCTTCGACGCGGCCAAGCACGCGGCGGAGCACGGCCTGACGGTGGCGATCGTGGAGAGCCGCGACATGGGCGGCACCTGCGTGAACCGGGGCTGCGTGCCGAGCAAGGCGCTGCTGGCCGCCAGCGGCCGGGTGCGGGAGCTGGCCGACGCCGAGCACCTGGCCGGCTTCGGCATCCACGCCGCGCCGGTGCGCTTCGAGCGCCAGAAGATCGCCGATCACGCCAACCAGCTGGTGGCCACGATCCGCGCCAACCTCACCAAGACCCTGGAGCGCGCCGGCGCCACGATCCTGCGGGGCAAGGGCCGCCTCGCCGGCCACCAGCGGGTGACCGTGCGCGAGAGCGGCAGCGGCGTGGAGCGCACCTATTCCGCCCGCGATGTGATCCTCGCCACCGGCTCGGAGCCGTTCGTGCCCCGCGGCATCGAGACCGACGGCCGCACCGTGTTCACGAGCGACGAGGCGGTGAACCTGGAGTGGCTGCCCCGCTGGCTGGCGATCATCGGCAGCGGCTACATCGGCCTGGAGTTCGCCGATGTCTACACCGCCCTGGGCTGCGAGGTCACGATGATCGAGGCCCTGGATCGGGTGATGCCCACCTTCGATCCCGACATCGCCAAGATCGCCGCCCGCCACCTGATCGATGGCCGTGACATCGACGCCCGCGCCGGCGTGCTGGCCCGCAAGGTGACCCCCGGCTGCCCGGTGACGATCGAACTGGCGGACATGGCCACCAGGGAGCTGGTGGAAACCCTGGAGGTGGACGCGGTGCTGGTGGCCACCGGCCGGGTGCCGAGCAGCGCCGAGCTCAACCTGGCGGCCCTGGGCGTGGAGACGGAGCGGGGCTTCATCCCCGTGGACGATCACATGCGGGTGCTGGTGGCCGGTGAGCCCATGCCGCACCTGTGGGCCGTGGGCGACGTGACCGGCAAGATGATGCTGGCCCACACCGCCGCCGCCCAGGGCACCGTGGCGATCGACAACATCCTGGGCCACAGCCGTCGGATCGACTACCGCTCAATCCCGGCCGCCACCTTCACCCACCCGGAGATCAGCTCGGTGGGTCTGAGCGAGGCCGATGCCAGGGCTCTGGCGGAGAAGGAGGGCTTCGAGCTGGGCACGGTGCGCAGCTACTTCAAGGCCAACTCCAAGGCCCTGGCCGAGCTCGAGAGCGACGGCCTGATGAAGCTGCTGTTCAACAAGGCCACCGGCGAAGTGCTCGGCGCTCACATCTACGGGCTGCACGCCGCCGACCTGATCCAGGAGATCGCCAACGCCGTGGCCCGCCGTCAGAGCGTGAAGCAGCTGGTGACCGAGGTGCACACCCACCCCACCCTCAGCGAGGTGGTGGAAGTGGCCTACAAACAGGCCGCCATGGCTGTTGCGTAGCGCAAGTGGCTGTTGCGCAGCGCAAACCGCTGTCGGCCAGGATGCCTACGATCGATCGTCGCTGCCCCTGCACCGTTGGAGATCCGCCGCCGGCCCCCCAATCCCTCGGTGAAGGTGGCCCATCTGGAATACGGCATTCCCCATGAGGAGGCGGAGCCCCGCCACATCCTCGAGAAGATCGTCTGGGAAAAGGACCGTGAGGTGGCCAGCGCCCGCGAGCGGGTGAGCCTCGAGCAGCTGCGCTGCCAGGTGGCCGACCTGCCTCCCACCCGCGACTTCATCGCCGCCCTGCGGGCCTGTTGCCGCAAGCCTGCGGTGATCGCCGAGGTGAAGCAGGCCAGCCCCAGCAAGGGGGTGATCCGCGCCGACTTCGACCCCGAGGCCATCGCCCGGGGCTACGCGGCCGGCGGCGCCAGCTGCCTGTCCGTGCTCACGGACAAGGCCTTCTTCCAGGGGGGCTTCGAGGTGCTGGTGCAGGTGCGCCAGGTGGTGGACCTGCCCCTCCTGTGCAAGGACTTCATCCTCACCCCCTATCAGCTGTTCCAGGCGCGGGCGGCCGGGGCCGACGCCGCCCTGCTGATCGCCGCGATCCTCAGCGACACCGACCTGGCCTACCTGCTCAAGGCGGCCCGCGGTCTGGGGCTCGCCCCCCTGGTGGAGGTGCACGACGCTGCCGAGATGGAGCGGGCGCTGGCACTCGAGGGGGTGCAGCTGATCGGCATCAACAACCGAGATCTCACCACCTTCCACACCGATCTCGCCACCACCGAAACGCTCATGGACCGCTACGGCGACCAGCTTCGCGCCAAGGGCTGCCTGCTGGTGAGCGAGTCGGGTCTCGTCAGCCGGGAGGATCTGGATCGGGCCCTCGATGCCGGCGCCGATGCGGTGCTGGTGGGAGAGGCGCTGATGCGCCAGAGCGATGTCGGCATTGCCCTGCAGCAGCTGATCGAGGGTTGACTCCGTCCCCCTAGGCTGAAGCCCTCCGCGCGCGACCGGTGAAGTTCCAGGGCACAAGGGACGAGCTGGATGCCATCCTCAATGGCCTCGGGGTTCAGTGTCACTGGGAGCACAAGGGTGGCTTCGAGATGGCCGTGATCGATGACGGGGTGAGCAACCTGAAGCTCAACTGGTGGCCTGACTCCGGTGAGATCCAGCTGGTCGGCGACCCTGCCCAGCGCCTGCCTCTGATCCAGCGGCTCGAACCCCTGCTGGCCTGACCCCCGTTTCCGTGGCCGACTACGACCTCGTGGTGGTGGGTGCCGGTCCGGCCGGCGCCATGGCCGCCGCCACCGCTGCCCGAGCGGGCCTGCGGGTGGCGGTTCTGGAGAAGCGCCGGCTGCCCCGCCACAAGCCCTGCGGTGGCGGCATGCCCGTGCCTGTGCAGCGGGAGCTCATCGATCTGGTGCCGGAGTCGGTGATCGACACCCGTGTTCGCAGCATGCGGCACAGCTGGTGTTTCGACGAGGCGGTCGAGGCGCCCATTGATCCTCCCGGCACCCCTGCCGAGCGGTCGCGGGGGCTGTGGATGGTGCAGCGCCCGCGCTTCGACCAGGCTCTGGTGCGTGCCGCCGTGGCGGCAGGGGCCACGCTGCTGGAGGGCCATGCCTTCACGGCTCTGCAGCCCACGGCGGCCGGGGTGGAGCTGGTGGTGCGCAACTCGCCGGCGGGGCAGACCGGCCAGGTGCGCACCACGCTGCGGGCGCGTCATGTGATCGGCGCCGATGGGGCAGCGGGTGCCGTCGGTGCCAGTGTGGGTCTGCGCAGGTCGCCGCGGGTGGCGCTGGCGATGGAGCTGGAGGTGCCCCACCGCTGGGATCCGGCTGATCCGCTGCTGCGCCCGGATCTGCTCCATCTCGATTACGGCGTGCTGCGCCGGGGTTATGCCTGGGTCTTCCCCAAGGCCGACCACCTCAACATCGGCGCGGGGGTGTTCCATGCCCGTCACCGCGATGTGCGCCGGGATGCGGGGGCGCGGCAGCGGATCCGGGACGCCATCGAGGCCTACGGCACCGCCCTGGGCGTGGATCCATCCCGGCTGGCCGGACTGCGGGCCCATGCCCATCCACTGCCCTTCTGGGACGGCCCCGAGCCGCTGCACAGCCCCGATGGCCGGGTGCTGCTGGTGGGCGATGCCGCCGGGCTGATCAATCCCCTGTTCGGCGACGGGCTGTTCCACGCCATCCGCAGCGGCCGGCTGGCGGCCGAGGCGCTGCTGGCGGACGATCCCCTCAGCCACACCGCCCGCGTGCATGACCTGCTGGCCAGCGACTTCGAGGCGGCCCGGCGGCTGGCCCGGATCTTCTACGGCCTGCCCGGCCTCACCTACCGCTACGGCATCAGCCAGCCCCGTGCCACAGCGCTGGCGGTGCGCCTGCTGGGCGGGGAGATCCCGTTTCGGGGGCTGGGCCGGCGGGCCCTGCGCCGCATCGCCGGTGGCCTGCTGGGGGAGGTGCGCCGCGTGCTGCCCCAGCCGACGGGCTGACGGGTCCGGACTGCCCACGGCCTGGCCGGGGCCATGAAAAAGCGCCCCGCGAGGTCTGCGGGACGCTGGCTCGGATTGCAGTGGAGCTGGGCTGACGGGATCAGACCTTGCGGGAGTAGTACTCCACCACCAGCAGTTCGTTGATCTCGAGGGCGACCCACTCGCGCTCGCACCTGCCGATCACCTTGGCGCTGAGCTTGGCCTTGTCGAACTCCAGGTGGGGAGGAATGTTGGCCAGGCCCGGGAATTCCAGGTTGCCCTCGGCCAGTTTCTTGCTCTGCTTGCGCTCGCGGATGGCCACCACGTCGCCGGGTTTGCACTGATAGCTGGCGATGTCCACGACGCGGCCGTTCACGGTCACATGGCCGTGGTTCACGAGCTGGCGGGCGCCGGGAACGGTGGGACCGAAGCCGAGGCGGAAGCAGATGTTGTCGAGACGGTTCTCGAGCAGTTTGAGCAGGTTGGTTCCGCTGGAACCGCCCTGGGCTCGGGCTTTCTTGACGTAGCGAACGAGCTGCCGCTCGGAGATGCCGTAGTTGAAGCGAAGCTTCTGCTTCTCTTCCAGGCGGATGGCGTATTCGGAGCGCTTGCGACGGGCTTGGCCGTGCTGACCGGGGGGATAAGACCGCTTGGCGGACTTACGGGTGAGACCGGGAAGGTCTCCCAAGCGCCGCGTGATCCTCAGGCGAGGGCCGCGGTAGCGAGACATGAAGAACGTTCGAAGGACAGGGTCGCTGACGCCGCCGGGCATCGACCATGCTGGGGTGGTGTCCCGCCGGCCTTGCGTTGCAGCGCCAACGTTCGATCCTATCCGTCGGTCCCCGGAGCCTCGGCTTCATCCCCCAGCCCGGGCTGGAGAGCGTCGCCGGTTCAGGCCGGAGTGCGGGCACCAGGCTGGTGGCTGTGCTGATGCTGGCTCTGATCGGCTTGTACCGCCGCTGGATCTCGCCCCTGCTCGGCCCCCGCTGCCGGTTCATTCCCAGCTGCAGTGCCTATGGCCTGGAGGCGATCAGCCGCCACGGTGCCTGGCGCGGCGGCTGGCTGACGCTGCGCCGCCTGCTGCGCTGCCATCCCTTCAGCCCCTGCGGCTGCGATCCGGTGCCGGACGCGTGAGCGGGGCCCTGTCGCTGCGTCTGCTGAGTCGAGCCGGCTGCTGCCTCTGCGAGGGGCTGGAGGAGAAGCTGCGAGCTCTCGACCCGGCGCCGGAGCTGAAGGTGGTGGATGTGGATCAGCACCCCGCCCTGCGGTCCCGCTACGGGCTTGAGGTGCCGGTGCTGCTGCATTGCCCGGACGACGGTGACCCCCGTGAGCTGCCGCGGGTGCCCCCCCGGCTCCAGGGTCAGCTCCTGCAGAGTTGGCTGCACCGCCACTGCTCCGGCTGAGGAGCAGGGACACGGGAGGGCCGGGGCACTAGAAAGGCCCATCATCACCTGGTCAGTCATGGCCTGCCCGCTTCATTCCCTTCTCCGACAGGTGGGTCTGGAGGTGCCGGGCACACTCCCGGATGCCGAGGTTCAGAGCATCAGCTGCGATTCGCGCCGCCTCGGCCCCGGCACGCTGTTCCTGGGGCTGCCGGGAACCCGGGTCGATGGAGGCCTGTACTGGCGTCAGGCGCTTGCCGCCGGCGCCGCCGCCGCGGTGATCGGGCCCGCGGCGGCGGCGGCGGATCCACCCGCCGCCGATGACCCCGTGCTGGTGGTCGACGAACCGGCGACCCGCTGGGCCGGCCTGCTGGCTGCCGCCTTCTGGGGGCAGCCCAGCAGCCGGATGCGTCTGATCGGGGTGACAGGCACCAACGGCAAGACCACCACCACGCACCTGATCGAGCACCTGGCGCTGGCAGCGGGCCGACCCGCTGCCCTGTTCGGCACCCTGGTGAACCGCTGGCCGGGCACCAGTGTGACTGCCCAGCACACCACCGCTTTCGCCGATCTGCTGCAGCTGCAGCTCGCCCAGGCCGCCGAAAGCGGGGTGAGCGTGGCGGCGATGGAGGTGAGCTCCCATGCCCTTCACCAGCAGCGGGTGGCGGGCTGCCGCTTCGCTGGCGCGGTGTTCACCAACCTCACCCAGGACCATCTCGACTACCACCCGTCGATGGAGGCCTACTTCGAGGCCAAGGCGCTGCTGTTCGACGAGCCCCTGCTCCCCGCCGACGGACAGCCCAGGGCTGTGGTGAACGGCGACGATCCCTGGGGGGCCCGGCTGGCGGAGGGGCTCGGTCCGGCCTGCTGGCGCAGCTCCCTGGAGGATTCGGCCGCGGATCTCCACATCGACGCCCTGGAGATGGACAGCGAAGGGGTGAGCGGCCGCCTGTGCACGCCCCTGGGGGAGGGCCGCTTCCGCTCACCGCTGGTGGGCCGGTTCAACCTGATGAACCTCCTCCAGGCCGTCGGCGCCCTGCAGCAGCAGGGTCTTCCACTGGCCGATCTGCTGGAGGGGCTGGCCAGCTTCCGGGGGGTGCCGGGGCGCATGGAGAGGGTGGTTGCCGCCGGCGTCAGTGCGGGCCGGCCATCGGTGCTGGTGGACTATGCCCACACGCCCGACGGGCTGGAGAACGCTCTGAGGGCCTGCCGGCCCTTCACAGGCGGCCGGCTGATCTGCGTGTTCGGCTGCGGCGGCGACCGCGACCGCAGCAAGCGGCCCCAGATGGGGGCCATCGCCGCCCGCCTGGCCGACCTGGTGGTGGTGACCTCCGACAACCCGCGCACGGAGGATCCCCAGCGGATCCTCGATGACGTGCTGGCGGGCATTCCGGATGGAACCGTCCTCCAGGTCGACGTCGACCGGGCAACCGCCATCGCTTCCGCGATCGCCAGCGCCGCTGCTGACGACCTGGTGCTGATCGCCGGCAAGGGCCACGAGGACTACCAGATCCTCGGCACCACCAAGGTGCATTTTGATGACCGTGAAGAGGCTGAAAAGGCCCTCAGGGCTCTGTAGAGCCGGGAATTTCGCCGTTTGCGAACAACTGGAGATCTGCAGTGGCGATGCTGGTAAGCGTGGGGTAGATTCCGCGCGCTGTATCCATTGATGCCATGGCGCAATCAATTCCCATGGGCAAGAAGTTCCTGGCCGAGCTCTTCGGAACCTTCTGGCTCGTGCTCGGGGGTTGCGGCAGTGCCGTGCTCGCCGCCAACTTCCCCTACGACAACGCTGCAGCCAACCCCCTGGGTCTGGGCTTCCTCGGTGTTTCTGTCGCCTTCGGTCTCACTCTGCTCACGATGGCCTACGCCATCGGCCATATCTCAGGCTGCCATATCAACCCCGCAGTGAGCTTCGGCCTCTGGGCCGGTGACCGCTTCAAGGGCAGTGAGCTGCTTCCCTACATCGTGGCCCAAGTGATCGGCGGCGTGATTGCCGGTGGGGTGATCAAGCTCGTGGCCAGCGGCCGTCCTGGCTTCGTGATCGAGGGTGCGAACGCCCTTGCCACCAATGGTTTTGGTGCCAACTCCCCTGGTGGTTACGGTTTTATCGCTGCCCTAGTGATCGAGGTGGTCCTCACCTTCTTCTTCCTGCTGGTGATTCTGGGCGCCACCGACAAACTCGCCCCCTCAGGCTTCGCTGGAGTGCCGATCGGTCTGGCGCTCACGCTCATCCACCTGATCAGCATCCCCGTCACCAACACCTCCGTGAATCCCGCGCGCAGCACCGCTGTAGCCGTGTGGGTGGGTGGCGATGCCCTCGGCCAGCTGTGGCTGTTCTGGGTGGCTCCGATCGTCGGTGCCCTGATCGCTGGCTGGGTCTACCGCAACCTGCTGACCCATGAGGCTCCGGTCGACGGCACTATCCCCTCCAGGCCCATCTGAGCCTCCGCCTATTCATTGGATCTGTCTTGGCCCCTAGCCCCCTCGAGGGCGGCCAGCAGGAGATCCACCTCCTTCGTCGTCGTGGTGATGTGGGTGCAGGCCCGCAGGCAGTGAGGATCGTCGAGGCTGCGCAGCCAGATCCGGCGCCGCCCGAGGCCGCGCACCACGGCCTCGGGGGCCTGGCCTGCCACGGTGAAGCTCACCAGTCCCGCCGGGGGTGCCACCTCCAGCAGCGGGTCGACCCCAGGCAGCTCCCCAAGGCGTTGCCAGAGCTCACCCGCCAGGGTGCGGATCCGCCCGAGGCGCTGCTGCGCATCCCCCTCGGCCTCCAGCAGCTCCAGCGAGCGGTTCAGCCCCGCGAAGAGGGGCAGGCAGGACGTGGCCACTTCGAAACGCCTGGCGTCTGCGTGAAAGGCGCTCTCCGCCGAGCCCTCTTGGCTGATGCTGCGCCAGCCGATCAGCGTGGGCTGGCCCTCGGCCAGCAGCCGCCGCGACAGCGCCACCACTCCCAGACCCTCCGGCCCGCAGCACCATTTGTGGCCGGTGCAGGCGTAGATGTCCGCGGCGCTGGCGGCTTCCGCCACCGGCAGCGAGCCCAGCGACTGGGCCGCATCCACCAGCAGCCAGGGCTGGCAGGGATGGCCGTGAAGCTGAGCGGCCACCCGGGCGATGGGCATCACCTGTCCGGTGTTCCAGAGCAGATGGGAGAGCACCACCAGGCGCGTGCGGGAGGTGAGGGCCTCCTCCAGCCGCGCCGTCAGGGCCGCGGCCGCGGACTCCGGTCCCTGCACCAGATCCCGCACCATCAGACTGCGCAGCTCGAGGCCGTGGCGTCTGGCCAGTTCCCCGCAGGCCGCCACCACCCCCGGGTGCTCGCAGTCGCTCACCAGCAGCTGATCGCCCTGGCGCCAGGGCAGGCCCCAGAGGGGCAGCACGCAGCCACTGGTGACGTTCTCGGTGAAGGCCAGCTGCTCGGCGGGTACCCCCAGCCATCCGGCCAGGCGCCGCCGCAGGTCGGCCGTGGTGGCCTCGAGGAATGGCCACACGTCCCCGGTGAACGGTCCGAGCTCCTGGATCCGCTGCCAGGCGGCAATGGTGGCCTCCAGGCTGGGGGTTGGCAGGGGGCCCTGGCCGCCGTAGTTGAAGTAGGTCTTGTTCGCGAGAGCGGGCATCAGTGAGCGCAGGGTCTCGCCCATTCCTCCGGCCAGGGTGCCGTTAGCGTTGAGCTCACCACTGGGTTCACCCGTGACGTTGCCGATTGATGCCATCGTCGATCGCGACTGGGCCCGCAGTCTGCGTCGTTTCGCCGGCGGCACCAAGGTGCGCTACTGGATCAACGGCCAGCGGCGCCAGCTGGGAGAAGGCACCAGGGCTGAGGGGATCTCCAGGCCGGAAGCGCGGTTCATCCGCTCCACCCTGGCGGAGGTGGATCGGCTCACGGGTCTGCGGTTCGTGGAGAAGGCCGGCCGCTCCAGCACCGCGATCGACTTCTATCGCGTGGAGCAGTTTGCGGAGACCGGAGTGTTGGGTGAGATCACCCGCAACCGGGGCTGGTTCGAGATCAGCTGGGAGAACAGGGCAGGGGACCGGCTCAGCGGCCTTGAGCGCTGGACGATCGTCCACGAGATCGGCCATGCCCTAGGGCTCGATCATCCCTATGGAAAGCCGTTCTCACGCCGCTTTGACAACAGCGACACCGTGATGTCGTACATCGCCTCCGGGTCGCCGGTGACGGGTTTTACCGGCACGGATCGCGAGGCGGTGCTGGAGCTCTGGGGGGCGGGATGAGCCCATTTCTGCGCCCCGGAACCGGGACTGATACCCGTGAGCTGGCTCAGATGCTGCCGTAGGTGATCTGACAGGCGGCGTTGATCAGTTCTGCCTCGGCATAGGTGGTGGGCACTTCACCGTTGAGGAGGCCGTCATCGCAGTCGGCCTGCATCTGGAAATTATTCATTCCATTGTTGACAACAAATGTTACCAGCGTGTCATCAACGGGCTGCACCGTCCCGTAGTACAGCTGCCAGTTGCTGTTCGGAACCGCCAGTGTGGGCCTCGACTGACGGATGGCATTGTTCATCGCGTTGTTCACGATCAGCGCCGTCGTCAGCGCGTTCACACCCCAGCTCAGCGCCTGGCCGCCCCACCAGCTCCAGTACGGGTTGCTGGACGACTGATACCAGCCACCCCCCCAGGGGCGTGAATAGCCCCAGTTGGAATTCCGCGCCCATGCCGGGTACCCGGCGTAGGCGGGCCGGTAGCTCACCGGAGTGACCCAGATGTTGCGGCGTGTGTTGTTATAGCGCCGCCACTCATTGCGGTCCCAGGAACTCCACTGCTGGCGTTTTCTGGCGCGGTCGTGGCCGACGTCATACCCCTTGCGGAAGCCTTTTTGCTTGCCTTTGTCGAACCCTTCCTGGAAGCCGGTATCGCGACCCTTGTCAAAGCCTTTCTGCCTGCCCTTTTCGAGGCCCTCCTGACGGCCCTGTTCGTAGATCCGCTCGCGCTGCTTCTCGTTCAGTCGGTTGTTCCCCGATTGGCCGGAGCCCTGCTTCTGCAACTGCTGCTTGCTGTCGTTATCGCGTGACTTCTGGCGATTCTGACGCTCCCAGCTGTCCTGCTGTTTCTTGGTGTCGTGCTGCTTTTGCGGCGATTTCTGGTTGTCTGAGGACTTCTGCTTGGATTTCTGTTTCTTCTTCTTGTCGTCTTCATCATCCTTTTTCTCCGCCAGCAGCATCGGGCTGGTGGCGTGGGTTGTAGGGTGCGAGCGGACGGACTGTTCCAGCGCAGGCAGGGCGGCCAGTACCGGCAGCTGGCCAGCACCCGCCATCCAGGCAGTCATCAGCGCTGCTGAGAAGCAGGTTCTGGAATTGCGGGTTGATGCCATTGTCAGAGGTGTCCTGGAGGCCAGGATGCGCTGAATTCAGGATGAATGGTTGCTGTGGGGGCCGTCCGATGAACAGATCCAGCTGCTGAATCGTCCATATTCAACACGGTTGAACTGTCCATGTTCACCACCGTTGAACACCCCCGCGTGGCGCCCGCTGGGGACGCTGAGTTCAGATCAGAACAGCTGGCCGACCAGCACCGCCGCCACTGCCGAGAACAGCGTGATGCCGAGGGCCGTGAGCGGGTTCTGACCCTGCGCGACGGCCACGCTGGTGACCACACCGGCACCAAGGCTCGCAACGGCCAGCTGGGTGAACAGCTCGCTGCGATCACGGGGAGTGGGGCTTGGCGTCACGGACGGTGAGCGAATGGATCGACCGTAGGGGCGCTGTCCGTGCTGACCCGGCGCTTGGCGTGGCCTTGTTACGCCGCGTCGGAGTTCGTCATACCCCGTAATCTCGAGGCCGGCCGGGCCCGCCCGCCGCTGGCCCACTCCTGCAGCCGCTCCAGCTGCTCGCGGGCGGTGCGGGAGAGCGGCACAACCTGGGTGGCCGCCGCCACCAGGTCGGCCTCGCCGAACTCGCGGCCCTCGGCGAAGGCCAGGTGCATGGCCTCGATCACCGTCTGCTCCAGCTCGGCACCGGAGAAGCCGGCGGTGCGGTCCACCAGCACCTCCAGCGGAATGCGGTGATCGGGCCGGCGCCGGCGCAGCTGCAGATCGAGGATGTCGCGGCGCTCCTCGGGGCTGGGCAGGTCGAGCAGGAAGATCTCATCGAAGCGGCCCTTGCGCAGCAGTTCGCCGGGCAGCCGCTCCACGGCGTTGGCGGTGGCCACCACGAACACGGCGCTGGTCTTCTCCGCCATCCAGGTGAGCACCGTGCCCAGCACCCGCTGGCTGGTGCCGCCGTCGCTGCGGGCGTCACTTCCCCCCGCGAATCCGAAGCCCTTGTCGATCTCGTCGATCCAGAGCACACAGGGGGCCATGGCTTCGGCCCGCTGGATCATCTCCCGGGTGCGGGCCTCGCTGGCGCCCACCAGCCCCGCGAACAGCCGCCCCACATCCAGCCGCAGCAGCGGCATGCTCCAGCTGTGGGCGATCGCCTTGGCGGTGAGCGACTTGCCGGTGCCCTGGGGGCCCACCAGCAGCACGCCCCGGGGCAGCGGCAGGCCATAGCGGCGCGCCTCCTCGCTGAAGGCCATGCGGCGCTGTTCCAGCCAGTGCTTGAGAGCCTCCAGTCCGCCGATGTCGGCGGGAGTGGCCTCGGTGGGGCAGTACTCCAGCAGCTCAGTCTTGGCGATGGCCTGGCGCTTCTCCTCCAGCACCTCGGCCAGGTCCTCCTCGCTGAGGCGGCCTCGGCGCGCCAGGGCCCTGGCCGCCAGCTGGCGCACCCGCTGCTCACTGAGGCCATGGCAGGCGGCACTGAGCTGGGTCAGCACGCCGGCAGGCAGCGGCTGTCCGCAGGCCGCGGCGATCGACTCCAGCAGGCGGCTGATCTCGCCGCTGTCCGGGAGGGGCAGCTCGAGCACGGTCACGCTGTCATCCAGTTCCGGCGGCAGCTGCCACTGCGGGGCCGTGATCACCACCGTGCGCGGCGCCTGACGCAGCTGCCCGGCCAGGTTGCGGAGGCGACGGCAGATGCCGGCGTCTTCGCAGTAACGATGGAAGTCGCGCAGCAGCAGGATCGTGCCCTGGTCCGCCGGCAGGGCGTCCAGGCAGGCTAGGGCGGCCATCGGATTGCGGGCCGCCTCGCCCTGGCGGTTGGGGGCACCGCTGAGGCCATCGATGAAATCCCAGCGCAGCAGGGTGCGGTTGCCAAGGCGCACCGCAGCCTGCTCCAGCAGAGCTTCCACCCGCTCCTCTTCCAGGCTGCGGATCCAGAGAATCGGGGAGCGCGAGCGGATCAGCAGATCCAGCTGATCACACCAACTGGTGCCGCTCATGGATCGGATTGCGGCTGCTCGGAGCTGGCGCGGAGGGCCGCCAGCGCCGCCCAGCGGGGATCCTCCACCGCATCACTGCTGCCCCAGGTGGCCGGGCCCGGACAGTCCGCTCCGCAGCGGTTCACCAGGGGCAGCTGCAGGCTGAGCTGCTCGAACGTCCAGTGGGCCGGGTCGAAGCTGCCGCGCGGGTCGATGGTCTCGTCGCCGCAATCGGGCCCCGCATCCAGGCTGAGGTCGTGGGCCTCCGGCTCCGGCACTGGCTCCTGCTCGCCTTCGGCCTGGCGCAGCCAGAGCAGCTCACGGGTGTGGAACCGGAGCGGGTGGTTGAAGTGCTGCAGGCAGCGATCACAGCAGAGGGTCACGATCGTTTCCGCTTCCCCCTCCACCTCCAGAAGGTCGGCGCGGTGAACGGCTCGCAGCCAGCCGCGCACCGGCGTGAGACTGGCCAGCTCCGGAAGGTGATGCTCCAGCTGCCAGGTGCGTCCGTCGGCCAGGGCCCTGAGGTCCTGGATGGGCACCGGGCGGGGCGGGGGGCCTCCCGGAGAGCCTGCGGGGCTGCCGGGCATGGCGTTTACTTGCGGCTCTTCGGCTCGAACGGCAGCCGGTCGCCGGTACCGCCGGCCGGGGCGCCTGCCGCGACGGTGACGGACTGCTGGGCCAGCTGCTGATCGAGGATCTTCTGGAGGTTCTCCGGCAGCGCCTCGCGGGTGAGCAGGAAGGTCTGCAGAGCCTGGAAGATGTTGGCCACCACCATGTAGAGCAGCACTCCGGCCGGCAGCGGGAAGAACAGGAACATGGCCGTGATCATCACGGGGGTGATCTTGTTGGCCGTGGCCTGCTGGGGATTGGGTGGCATCCCCATGCCCGAGAGAATCTGGGAGAGGAAGAGGGAGGCGCCGAAAGCCGCCACCAGGATGGCGATGTCCCAGTTCACGCCACCGTCACCCATGAAACCCACCCGGCCGAGGGCCTGGATGAACAGGAAGCCGCTGCGTGCTGCCAGCCCTGGAATCGTGCCCTCCACGGTGGCGTCTCCCGGGGCCAGGGCGGTGATGGTGCCGTCGGCGTCCACGCTCACCACGCCCTCCCCCTTGGTGACCTTCCAGCTGGGCTGGAAGCTGGAGCCCTGCTCCACGGCACCGAGCACGGAGCTGAAGCTGTCACCGCTCTTGGTGTGCAGGTTCACCGTCTGGTGATCACCCACACCCAGCTTGGTGCCCCCCTCGAGGCTGCCGATCACAGGCACGTGATTGGTGGCGGTCAGGAAGATCGAGTGGCTGGCGGTGTTGAACGGCTTGGTCTCCACCGCGGCGATCTGGTCGGCCGGCAGCACCTTGAGATTGAAGGTGTAGGGCACGTCGGCGAACGGCGAACCCCGC
This sequence comes from Cyanobium sp. Prado107, assembly GCA_025454305.1. Classification (GTDB taxonomy): domain Bacteria; phylum Cyanobacteriota; class Cyanobacteriia; order PCC-6307; family Cyanobiaceae; genus NIES-981. The sequence goes on along the minus strand of JALOOQ010000008.1, from coordinate 7,140 downwards.
AGGGTGGCGAACAGGGCGAACAGGATCGGCATCTGCACCAGCAGAGGCAGACAGCCGGCCAGGGGGCTGCCGAACTCCTTCATCAGCTTGCCGAGCTCCTCCTGCTGCTTCTGGGGGTTGTTGGCGTAGCGGCTCTTGATCTCGGCCTGGCGCTGCTGCATCACCGGCTGGGCGATGCGCATGCGGCGGGCGTTGCGGATCGAGCCGGCGCTCAGCGGGAACAGGGCAAGGCGGATCACCACGGTGAGGGCGATGATCGCCAGCCCGTAGCTGGGCACCAATCCGTAGAAGAAATCGAGGATCGGGATCAGCAGGTTGTCGGAGATGTAGCCGATCACGGCGCGGAGAGCTGGGGGGCAGGGGGTCAGCGTGGCTCAGTGTGCCTGAGCGCTGTGGGTGTGGGGGGAGAGACCCCGGGATTCAAGCGGCCATCCCCTTCGGGCGGGCGCCTTTGCCGGTGGCCTGGCGGCGTTCTTCGATGTAGGCCTCTACCTCGCGGAACCGCGGCAGGGAGCGCATCTCCAGCCTGGCGCCATCGTTGAGCACCAGCACCATGTCGCCCCAGGCCCCGAAGCCGCGGGGCACCGTACGCACCTCGCGGACCTGGCTGTACACCACCTGGGTGCGGTCGCGGCCCATCCAGCCGCCGTTCACCTCGATGCGGCGGCTGGTGATGCGGAAGCGCAGCCACAGGGCCCGCACGATCGCCCCCACCGCGAAGGGGATGCCGATCACGGTGAGGCCGAAAAGCAGGTTGAGGAACAGATCGCCCCGGGCCGGCCCACCCTCGTAGAACACCGTTTCCTGGATCGCGGGCTGGCTTGCGGAACTGCTCGGCTGGCTCATGGCGTCAGACCTGCCTGTTGCAGAAGACCCCGGCATTCTCCCAGCAGGGCGTCGCGATCGCGTTCCGCGCTGCCGGGCCTGAGGCTGAGCAGCAGCCACACCGGTCCCTCGGCAGCCGCGATCGGCTGGCTCAGGAGCTGCTGGTGGAGCAGGCGGCGCAGGCGGTTGCGGCGCACCGCCCGTTTGTGCACCTTGCTGCTCACCACCACGCCGGCGCGCCAGGGGCTGGCCGGGTGGGAGCGCTGGGTGGGGGGGAGCAGATCCGGGCGGGCCGGCAGCCAGCGCAGCACCAAAAAAGGGCCGTGGCAGGCACGGCCCTTGCGGTACAGGCAGCTGAAGATGCGTCGGCCGCGCAGCCGGTGCCGCTGGGGCAGGGCCATCGGCGCTGGAGATTCGGGGTGGGGAGGTCAGACCGCCAGGCGGGAGCGGCCACGGCGGCGGCGGGCACGGATCACGCGGCGGCCGGTGTGGGTGCGCATCCGCACGCGGAAGCCGGACACCCGCTTGCGCTTACGACTGGTTCCTTCGAGTGTGCGCTTGGTCATGGCTCTGTGGTTGCCCCCCTCTGCCCGTCTGAGATTTTCGCAGTGGCCAACTTATCAGGCGGTGTTCAGCTCAGGCGGTGTGCAGCATCCGCGCCGGGAGGTTGCCCAGGCACCTCAGCCGCCGGTGGAGTCGATCTGGATCAGCCAGCTGCCGAGGTAGCCGGACACGGGCACATCCCCGGGCGCCTGGGCCAGGGCGTTGAACTGGTACATCCCGGGGTTGAACGGATTGAAGAGGCGCATGTGCACGCCGATCGTCTCGGTGTCCGGCACGGGGACGTCCGGGAAGATCTCCAGGGCCCGGCCGTTCTGGCTCAGCTCGATCGTGGCCGGAATGGTGGCTTCGCAGCGGGTGCGGGCCAGCATGCCGCCCTCGCGCATCCGGCAGAGCTTCACCCGGCTGGTGTCGATGGTGGCGTCGAAGGTCTCGGGGATCGTGACGGTGAGCTTGAGAATGGCGTTGTTGCGATCCCGGGGCCGCAGCATCAGGAAATACTCGGCACGCTTCAGTCTCTGGGTGTTGCTCAGGTAGTAGTAAAGCCTGCGGTAATCGCGGTTGTTCTCCCAGCGGAACTCGAGCAGGCTCGGGGTGCCCTGCGCCAGGGCGGGCTGGGCAGCCAGGCTGCCGGCCAGGCGGCCGAGGGGCTGGCCAGACGTGGCCAGCGCAGCCAGGGCGAAGCCTGCCACGGTCAGGCATGCGGCCGCCCCCAGCCTGGGAAGGCGCCGGAGCGGGCGTCCACTGGATCGATGCCCATTGGATCGATGTCCATTGGAGCGGAGCCCATGGGAACCAGGCTGCTGCTGGGACCGGGGCAGGGGGAGAAAACCCATCGGGGAGGCGGCGGGCGGTTGAGCTGAACAGCAATTGTCAGCAGCGGCCCGGGGCCATGGTGCCCACGGTGGTCGGACCGCTAGCTGGCGCGGTCCGGCCGCAGACGGCTCGCCTCGCGCAGGTAGGGGTGGCAGGCCTGGCGGTCTGCGTCCATCCAGGCGTGGGCCAGCAGGCGGATGCAGCGGGGCAGATCACCGGCCACGGCCATCTGCTGGCAGTCCAGCAGCGCCACCTGCTCCCAACCCGCTCTGCGGCGGGCGATGGCGGCCGGAAAGCAGGCATCAAGGTCGGCCGTGACCGAGAAGGTCACCGACACCACCCGGTCGCCATCCAGGCCGTTGCGCTCCACCAGCACGTCCATCAGCTCCGCCACCGCCTCGGCGATCGCCTCGCCGGTGTTGGCCCTGGCGGTGGTGGCCCCGCGCAGGGCGCGCAGCTGCAGAGGGCCGTTCATGGGCGCCAGAGCCAGAGCGGCTGTCCGCTCCAGCCCAGCTCGAGGTGGAGGCTGTGGACCAGGGTACGCAGGCTGGAACGGCCAGGGATCAGGCCGGCGAACCGCTTGGGCGGGGCGCCGAACTCGGTGGGCCTGGTGCGGTCGGGATCGAGACCCGCCAGCTCCGCCGCCAGCCGTCGGGCCCGGTCCTCGTCCCCCAGTTCGTCCACCAGACCCAGGTCCAGGGCCTGGGCACCGCTGAACACCCGGCCGTCGGCAAAGGCGCGCACCGTCTTCTCCGGAAGCCCCCGGCCCTCGGCCACGGCCGTCACGAACTGGCTGTAGCTGGAGTCGATCAGGCTCTGCAGCAGTTCCCGTTCCGGCTCGGTGAGGCCCCGGTCCGGCGAGAGGATGTCCTTGTAGAGGCCGCTCTTCACCGTCTCGAAGCTCACGCCGAGCCGCTTGAGCAGCTTGGAGATGTTGTTGCCCCGCAGGATCACCCCGATCGAGCCGGTGATCGTGCCGGGGTTGGCCACCACCTTCTCGGCCGCCACGCCGATGTACACCCCGCCCGAGGCGGAGATGTTGCCGAAGCTCGCCACCACCCGGCAGCCCTTGCGCCGCAGCCGCAGCAGCGCGGCGTGGATCTCCTGGCTGTCGCCCACGGTGCCGCCGGGGCTGTCGATGCGCAGCAGCAGAGCGGGACACTCGCGCTGCTCCACCTGGCGGATGGCCTTGAGCACGCGCTTGCGGGTGCCGCCGGCGATCGGTCCCTCGATGGCGATCCGGGCCAGGGTGCGGCGGGTCTTGCGGCGCCAGGGCCAGGGCATGCGCTGTGATTGGGAAGTGGCTGGATCTTAAAAACCGGCCACCCTGCTGCCCCCTGTCGCCCCGTCTGTTGCCTTCCCTGTTGCGTCTCCTGGCGATGCTGCTGCCCTTCGCCCTCTGGGGCACGGCGATGGCGGCCATGCGCCCCCTGCTGGAGGGCGGCACGCCGCTGCAGGTGGCCAGCCTGCGGCTGCTGCCGGCGGGGGTGGTGGTGCTGCTGGCGGCCCGTGTGCTGCGCCGGCCCCTGGCGGTCGACCGCCGCGACTGGCCCTGGCTGCTCGCCTTCAGCGTCGTGGACGCCAGCCTGTTCCAGGGGTTGCTGGCCCGGGGGCTGGGCCAGACCGGAGCGGGCCTGGGATCGGTGCTGATCGACTCCCAGCCACTGCTGGTGGCCCTGCTGGCCCGCAGCCTGTTCGGGGAGGCGATCAATCCGGTGGGCTGGCTGGGCCTGCTGCTGGGGTTGCTGGGGATCCTCTGCCTCGGCCTGCCGGCGCCGGTGCTGGGGCACTGGTGGCTGCAGGGGCCGATCGCCGCGGGGGTGCGCCCGTGGAGCCACGGGGAACTGTGGATGCTCGGGGCCGCGGCGGCGATGGCGGTGGGCACGGTGCTCTGCCGCTATGCCACCCGCCACAGCGATCCGGTGGCCGTCACCGGCTGGCACCTGCTGCTGGGGGGGCTGCCGCTCGTGGTGCTGGCCGAGCTGCCGGTGCGCGCCGGCGCCGCCTGGCTTCCTCACTGGTCACCGGGCCAGTGGGGGCTGATGGCCTATGCCGCCCTGCTGGGCAGTGCCCTGGCCTACGGCCTGTTCTTCTGGTTCGCCAGCCAGGGCGACCTCACGGGGTTCACGGCGCTCACCTTCCTCACCCCCGTGTTCGCCCTGCTCTGCGGGATGCTCTGGCTGGATGAGCAGCTGCAGCCCCTCCAGTGGCTCGGGGCCCTGCTGGCGCTGGGGTCGGTGCTGCTGATCAACCGCCGGCAGGTGCTGTGGCAGGGCATCCCGGCCATGGCTCCCGTTGGTGAGAGCACCGGCGGGGAGGGAGCCTGATGCGCATCCTGGTGGTGAGCACCCCGGTCGGGGCCCTGGGCAGCGGCCGGGGTGGGGGCGTGGAGATCACGGCCCTGGCCCTGGTGGCGGGTCTGCTCGAGCGGGGGCACCGGCTCACGGTGCTGGCCGCCGAGGGCTCCCGGCTGCCGGACTCCTGCGCCGGCGCTGTGCTCTGGGGCGAACGGGGCGCGGATCAGCCCAGCTGGCAGCACAGGCCCCGCAACGCCCCGGTGGAACTGCCCGCCGATGCCCTGCTGGCCCGGCTCTGGCGCCGGGCCCTGACCCACCAGGCCGAGTTCGAGGTGATCCTCAACCTGGCCTACGACTGGCTGCCGCTCTGGCTCACCCCCCACACCGCCACGCCCCTGGCCCACCTGGTGAGCATGGGCTCGGTGGCCGCGGTGATGGACGGGGTGATCGCCGAGATCGCCCGCAGCCACCCAGGCCATCTGGCCTTCCACACCGCCGCCCAGGCGGCCGACTTCGATCTTCCCCAGCCGCCGCTGCTGGTGGGCAACGGCTTCGACCTCAGTCGGTATCAGTTTCAGGGCGAGCCCGAGAACCTGCTGGGCTGGGCTGGGCGCATCGCGCCGGAGAAGGGCCTCGAGGATGCAGCGGCGGCCGCGGCTCGGCTCGGCCTGCCCCTGGCGGTGTGGGGCCTCGAGGAGGATGTCGCCTATGCCCGCCGGGTTGAGGCTTCGGTGCCGCCGGGCACCGTGCGCTGGCGCGGCTTCCTGCCCACCGAACGGCTGCAGGCGGAGCTGGGGCGCTGCGCCGTGCTGCTCAACACCCCCAAGTGGAACGAAGCCTTCGGCAACGTCGTGGTGGAGGCCCTGGCCTGCGGCGTGCCCGTGGCGGCCTACGCCCGCGGCGGGCCGGCGGAGCTGGTGCGGGACGGGGAGACCGGATGCCTAGCCGAGCCCGACGACGTGGACGCCCTGGTGGCGGCGGTGTGGCGGGCCCGGGGGCTGGATCGGCGGAGCTGCCGTACCTGGGTGGAGGGCCACTGCTCCCAGCAGGCCTTCGCCGCCCGCATCGAAGCCTGGCTGTCCCCGCTCGTCGCTTCGGCGCCGAACCGATGACCCTGCCCGGGGCTGGCTGCACCGGCATGCACCGATAGGGTCGGGGCTGGCTCCTGCCCTCGCCTCGCTTGTCACGCTCTGCCGGCTTCCGTGCGTCTGCTCGTGGGTCTGAGGGCAAGGCTCAGGCCGCCGCCACCGCCGCCGCCGTGGCTCGCCCCGAGCCGGTGCCCGCCGGCTCGGCCCGGGGGGTGCTGCTGCTGAGCCTGGCGCTGGGGCTGCTGCTGTTCGTGTGGCAGCTGGGATCCACGGGCCTGGTGGATGAGACCCCGCCGCTGTTCGCGGCCTCGGCCCGGGCCATGGCCGAGACCGGTGACTGGCTGATCCCGCGGGTGAACGGTCTGCCCCGCTACGACAAGCCGCCGCTGGTGTACTGGGCGATGGGGGTGCTCTATGCCCTGCCCGGCCAGAGCCAGTGGGATCCGCTGGGCACCTGGGCGGCCCGCCTGCCCTCGGCCCTGGCCACGGTGGCGGCGATGCAGGTGCTGGTGCACACGCTGCTGGTGTGGCCGCAGGCCCGGCGCCAGCGGGCCACCACGGCCCTGGCCACCGGCCTGGCCTTCGCCCTCTCGCCCCTGGTGCTGCTGTGGGGGCGGATCGCCGTGAGCGATGCCCTGCTCACCGGCACGCTGACGGTGAGCCTGCTGCTGTGCTGGCGGAGCTACGCCGCAGGCGGACGCCGCTGGTGGGCCGGCTGGCTGGTGCTGGGTCTGGCCGTGCTGGCCAAGGGACCCGTGGCGGTGGTGCTGCTGGGCCTCACCCTGCTGCTGTTCGCCTGGCTGCAGGCCGACTGGCGGGGCCTGTGGCGGTGCCTGCGGCCGCTGCGGGGGCTGCTGCTCACCGCCGTCGTGGCCCTGCCTTGGTATGTGGCGGCCCTGGTGGTGGAGGGGGAGCCTTTCTGGCGCAGTTTCTTCGGCTACCACAACCTGCAGCGGTTCACCGCTGTGGTGAACAACCACCAGGCCCCCTGGTGGTTCTTCGGCCTGGTGCTCGTGCTGGCCAGCCTGCCGGTCACCCCCCTGCTGCTGCAGGGGCTGGTGCGGGCCCTGCGCTCACCGGCCCCGCCACCGCCGCTCTCGCTGCAGCGCTTCGCTGCCTGCTGGCTGCTGGCGGTGCTGCTGTTCTTCAGCCTGGCCGCCACCAAGCTGCCCAGCTACTGGCTGCCGGCCACCCCCGCGGCGGCGCTGCTGATCGCCCTGGCCGCCCAGCGCCGCCCCAGGCTGCCCTGGCGGCTGAGCGTGCTGCTGGCCCTGCTGCTGGCCGCCGCCCTCGCCGCCGCGCCGCTGTGGGTGCCCGGCATCGTCACCCCCGAGATGCCCGAGCTGCCGGCGGCACTCCTGGCCGGCGGCCGGCTGACGGTGGCCGCGGTCTGCTTCCTGCTGGCCGCGGCCCTGGGGCTGTCGGGCTGGCGGCGCGGCTCGGCGGCGGCGCTGCTGGCGCTGCAGCTGCCGCTGGTGCTGTTCGTGCCTCTGGCGCTGCTGCCGCTCTGGCAGCTGGGCGACCAGCTGCGCGGCGAGCCCGTGCGGCGCCTG
>JALOOQ010000084.1 GCA_025454305.1 Cyanobium sp. Prado107 | reverse complement strand
CAGCACGCTCCAGTTCTCGCGGCGGATCACGCAGCCGGGCCGCAGCGCGGGCTGCGTCACGAAGCTGGAGCTGGGGTTCATGGTGGTGTAGATCTCCACGTCCATCACGAAGGCGCTGGCGCCCCACTGCCGGCAGAACTCGGGATCCGGCACCGCCATGTCCAGCTGCTGGGAGCTGGCGATGTTGCCCTGGTTGCCCTGGGTGGTGCTGGAGATGGCGGTGCCGATGCCGATGCCCACGACCAGCACGCCGGCCAGCACGGCAATGGTGGCCATGTTGAACTGAGGCCCACCCGGTGCTGCACCACCGCCATCGCCACTGCCAGCGCCCCCGCCACCGGCAGGGCGTCGCGGCGGACGTTCCCCCCGGGACGGCGCCTCAGCTGCGGCGTAGCGATCCGATCGATAAGGCTCTGACCCGTAGCGGTCGGATCGGTAGCGATCCGACCCGTAGCGGTCGGATCCCCCGCGCCCGGTGTCGGAACGGGCTGGTTCGGAGCGGCTGCTGTAGCGAGTCACAGGGTTTCCGGCGTGCGGGGCAGGCCCATCGAGTAGTTGAGCACCCGGCAATCAGGGTTGTAGCGGAGCTCCCCGGCCTGCAGCAGCTGGCGGATCAGGCCCTCCAGCTCCGAGCCGATCCGGCGCAGGGTGTAGTCGGTGAGCGGCTCGCCGGCACGGGCCTCCACCAGTTCGCGGAACCGCTGCTGCACCTTGGTCAGCGCCGCCGCCTCCCACAGGAACTCGTTGTCCGGATCCACGTCCAGGGTGAGTTGACCGAGGTCGGGCACCAGATCGCCGTTCTCCACCCGGGCCGTGAACAGCCGCACATGGCGGGTGGTGGACTTCAGCAGGGTGGCTGCGGGGCTGGAGTCGGCCATGGGGGCTGGTGGCGGCTGGGGCGGCGGACGGCCTCGGGCTGGCGTCCGGAGCCTGAACTCTAGGAACCCCGCGGATCCCGGGTGCAGGCAGCCGGGCGCATGGTCCCGGTGCGCCACCTAGGGTTGCCCCTGGTTTTCAACCTTTGCTATGCGCGTCGCCATCGCCGGGGCCGGCCTGGCCGGCCTGGCCTGTGCCAAGTACCTCTGCGACGCCGGCCACACGCCGATCGTCGTGGAGGCCCGCGACGTGCTCGGGGGCAAGGTGGCGGCCTGGCAGGACGAGGACGGCGACTGGTACGAGACCGGCCTGCACATCTTCTTCGGGGCGTACCGCAACATGCGCCAGCTGTTCAGGGAGCTGGACATCGAGGACCGGCTGCAGTGGAAGAGCCACTCGATGATCTTCAACCAGAAGGAGACCCCCGGCACCTACAGCCGCTTCGACTTCCCCGACATCCCCGCTCCCTTCAACGGCGTGGCGGCGATCCTGGGCAACAACGACATGCTCAGCTGGCCGGAGAAGATCGCCTTCGGCCTGGGCCTGGTGCCGGCGATGCTGCGCGGCCAGCAGTACGTGGAGGAGTGCGACCAATACTCCTGGACCGAGTGGCTGCGGCTGCACAACATCCCCGAGCGGGTGAACGACGAGGTGTTCATCGCCATGGCCAAGGCGCTGAACTTCATCGACCCCGATGAGATCTCCAGCACGGTGGTGCTCACCGCCCTGAACCGCTTCCTGCAGGAGGGCGACGGTTCGAAGATGGCCTTCCTCGACGGCAACCCGCCCCAGCGGCTATGCCAGCCGATCGTGGACTACGTCACGGCCCGAGGCGGTGAGGTGCATCTCGATTCCCCCCTGCGCGAGATCGAGCTCAATGCCGACGGCACGGTGAGCGGCTTCCGCATCGGCGGCATCAAGGGCAGGGAGGGCCACACGCTCAAGGCCGACGCCTACGTCAGTGCCCTGCCGGTGGACCCGTTCAAGAAGCTGATCCCCGAGCCCTGGAAGGGTCTCTCCTATTTCCAGAAGCTGGATGGCCTCAACGGCGTGCCGGTGATCAACATCCACCTCTGGTTCGACCGCAAGCTCACCGACATCGACCACCTGCTGTTCAGCCGCAGCCCGCTGCTGAGCGTGTATGCCGACATGAGCAACACCTGCCGGGAATACGAGGATCCCGAGCGCTCGATGCTGGAGCTGGTGTTCGCCCCGGCCAGGGACTGGATCGGCCGCTCCGACGACGAGATCGTCGCCGCCACCCTCGAGGAGCTCCAGCGCCTCTTCCCCCAGCACTTCACGGGCGAGGATCAGGCCCACCTGCGCAAGGCGATCGTGGTCAAGACGCCCCTGTCGGTCTACAAGACCGTGCCCGGTTGCCAGCAGCTGCGCCCGGATCAGACCTCGCCGATCGCCAACTTCTTCCTCGCCGGCGACTACACCATGCAGCGCTACCTGGCTTCGATGGAGGGGGCCGTGCTGAGCGGCAAGCAGTGCGCCCAGGCCATCGAGGCCGCTGCCGGCGAGGGCCGTCTCATCTCAGGCAGCGTGGGCGAGGCGGCCGCCTCCCTCGCCTCGGTTTGACCGGCGGCATGGTGCTGGCCGGCCGCGCCACCGGACATCTGCCGCTGCCCACCCTGGCGGAGGGCTTCGAGGCCTGCCGCCGTGAAACGGCCGAGTGGGCCAAGACCTTCTATCTCGGCACGCTGCTGATGCCGCCGGCCAAGCGCCGGGCCATCTGGGCCATCTATGTGTGGTGCCGGCGCACCGACGAGCTGATGGACAGCCCGGAGGCCATGCAGCGTTCCACCGCCGAGCTGGCCGCCAGGCTCGATGCCTGGGAGCAGCGCACCCGGGACCTGTTCCGGGGTGAGGTGCGTGACGGGCTGGATCTGGTGATGCGCGACACGATCGAGCGCTTCCCCCAGCCCCTGCAGCCCTATCTGGACATGATCGAGGGCATGCGCATGGATCTCACCACCACCCGTTACGCCAGCTTCGAGGAGCTGCGGCTCTACTGCTACCGGGTGGCCGGCACCGTGGGCCTGATGACCCAGGAGGTGATGGGGCTCGACCCCGCCTACACCAGCGCTCCCTGGAGCGCCTCCCCCGACACCTCCGAGGCGGCGGTGGCGCTGGGCATCGCCAACCAGCTCACCAACATCCTGCGGGACGTCGGCGAGGACCGGGGCCGTGGCCGGATCTACCTCCCCCAGGACGAGCTGGAGCGCTTCGGCTACAGCGAGGAGCAGTTGCTGAACGGAGTGATCAACGACAACTGGCGGGCGCTGATGCGCTTCCAGCTCCAGCGGGCCCGCGAGTGGTTCGCCCGCTCCGAGGCGGGGGTGCGCTGGCTGGCGCCCGATGCCCGCTGGCCGGTATGGGCCTCGCTGCGCCTGTACCGCGGCATCCTCGATGTGATCGAGCGCCACGACTACGACGTCTTCAACCGCCGGGCCTACGTGCCCCGACGCGGCAAGCTGTTCGATCTGCCGTTCTCCTTCCTGATCGCCCAGACCCGCTGAGCGATCAGATCTCGCCGCCGGCCTCGCCGATCCAGCGGAGCAGGAGCGGATTCACCAGTTCCGGCGCCTCGTCGTGGGGACAGTGCCCCACGCCGGGCAGCACCACCAGCTCCTGGATGCAGGCGTAGCGCCCGGCCCAGGCCCGGGCCTGGGCCGGGTCTTCCCAGGGATCGGCCTCTCCCCAGATCAGCCGCACCGGCACCACGGGATCCCCCGCTGCGGCAGGCTCGCTCAGCTCAGCCAGGAGCTCGGGGGCGAGGTGGTCGTTGAACAGGTTCACGAACCCCCGGAAGCTCTCCACGGCACCGGCGTCGGTGCTGGGCTGGAACAGCAGGTCCACGAGCTCGTCGTCCACGTGGGCACCACTGGGGTAGGCCCGCGCCAGCACCCGGCGGATCACGGCCGGCTGCGCCAGCAGACGGAACAGGAGCGTGAGCAGCGGCCGCTGTCGCACCAGGCTCTTCAGCAGGGGCCGGGCCGGCTGCTGCCAGGCCGGCAGTTCCCCCAGGCGCTTGTCATCGAGAGCGCGCTGGGCGCAGTCGATCAGCACCACCTGGTGCGGAGGCGTCCCCCGCTCTTGCAGCAGGCGGACGGCGGTGAGAGCCACCATGCCGCCGATGGAGTTGCCCACCAGATGCAGCCGGCAAGGCCGCGAAGCCATCTGCAGAAGCTCAGCGGCGGCATCCGCCACCTGGGCGGCCCAGAGATCGAAGCAGTAGCGCACGGCGCCCGCTTCCCCGGGCTCATCGGCCAGGCGGGAGCGGGGCTTGTCGCTGGCTCCGAAACCCAGCAGATCGATGGCGAGCACGTCGGCCAGGCCGGCCAGGGCGGGCAGGGTGTGCCGCCAGTGGCCGGATGAAGCCCCGAAACCGTGGATCAGCAGCACCTTGTCGGCGCGGTCCGGATCACCGGCGCGCCGCAGGCCGATGGTGTGGCCTTGCCATGACCACAGCAGTGAAGGGGCCTGGGTCAGGGAGATTCAGACAGCAGCCTTCTGGCTGTCGAGGAGCTGCTTCAGCTTGGCGAGTTCGCCGGCCCAGCGGGGATCGGGAGCCTCGCTGTCCACCTGGTCGGCGTGAACCACCTTGGCCGCCGCCTGGCGCAGCTGGGTGGTCTGGCCGCGGCGCTCGCCGCTGCCGGCCGAGCGGCTGTCACGCCGTTCGGAGATCTCGATGCGCAGGCTGTTGCCGCCGAACTCCTTGCCGTTGAGCTGGGCGATCACGGCTTCCGCCAGCTTCTGGTCGTCGACGTTGGCGAAACCGAAGCCGCGGCAGACACCGGTCTCGCGGTCGTTCACGGCCTTGAAGCGCACCCCTTCGCCCACGCCGGTGAACAGAGCCTCAAGCTCCTTGGCATCAAAGGATTGCGGCAGGTTGCCGACATAGAGACGAACGCTCATGGAATGGGAATCGGAAAGGGGGAAAACTTCAGCGGGCGAGGACAGGAACCTCTCACCTCACGCCTTCGCACCATGCAGTTAACCACGGCGCTCACCCCCGTGGTCCAGCCAGCCATCGGCGTGCCGCCGCCAGGGTGGCCTCCTCGTCGGCGGTCTCCAGCCGGCCGAAGGCCCGCTCCCGGGTGAGGTGCCGCAGCAGCGCGCCCAGAGTCGGGCCGGGAGGCAGGCTCAGCGCCTGCCGCAGGCGGTCGCCATCCAGGGGAGAGCGGGGATGGAACAGGGGATCCTCGCCATCCCGCCAGCGAATCAGGGCCTGGCGTGCCCCCGCTGCCGGCAACGCCAGCAGCAGCGCCGGCAGCGTCACCTCGAGGTCACGGTGCAGGTCCAGCCGCTCCTCTTCCCTCAGCGCATCGAGCGCCTGGCCCCCCGGGGCGGGCAGGCGCTCGATGCGCTGCCACCAGCGGCGCAGCCCCTCGCACTGCCGCTGCAGTCTGCGGCTGCCGTGCAGGGCCGCCACGGCCTGCTGGGGCAGCAGAGCCGCCAGGCGGGCCAGCGGCAGGGACACCGCGCCCTCAGCGGCGTTCAGGCCGAGCCGCTCCGGGGCTTGGCGATCGAGCAGGTCCAGCCGGGTCGCCGCGTCCCGATCGGCGCCCCAGGGGTCGAGCAGTCCCAGATCCAGGGCCTGGGCCAGACCCCGCTGCCCCTCGCCGGCGGCGGCCAGACGCTGCAGTTCGCTCAGCACCCGCTCGCCTGCCACCGTGCCCAGCAGGGCGGCGTGAGCGCCGATCCAGGCCCGGGTGCCTGCCGCCAGCTCGAGTTGCAGCTCCCAGCAAAGACGGATGCCGCGCAGCAGGCGCAGCGGATCGTCGAGCAGATTGTCCTCCGCCACCGCCACCAGCTCGCCACGGCGCAGGGCCGCCAGCCCCCCGGTGGGATCGACCAGGCGGCTGCCCGCCGCCAGCGGCAGGGCGATGGCATTGGCACTGAAGTCACGCCGGCCCAGGTCGTCGCTCAGCGCTGCGCCGTCCTGGCGGGCCAGGTCGATCGTCCAGCCCGCCACCACCACCCGGGCGATGTCCCGCACGGCATCGAGCACCACGCAGCTGCCGCCCAGCTGGCCGGCCAGGCGCCGTCCGAGGGCGATGGCCTCCGCCGGCACCACCAGGTCCAGATCCGGACGTTCGGCCAGCCGGCCGAGAAGGGCATCGCGCACGGCACCCCCCACCAGGGCCGTGCCCTCCGGCAGCGCGCTGGGAGCGATCGGCCAGGCCTGCGGCCGCAGGCGCTGCCAGAGCCGGCGCTCCAGCTCGCCCTCGCTGCTTTCCAGCGTCACAATGGAGTTCCGGGGGTGCCTGGCCGGCATGTGCATCTGTGTGGATTGCCGTTGGGTCGACCGCTGCCAGGCCTATCACGCGGTCGAGCGTCAGCACGGCGCCGAGCACCTCAATTCCCGGCCCGACTTCCAACCCAGCGAACCCCGCATCCACGTGCAGGTGATGGACCTGCCGGGCGGGGCTGCCGGGGTGGAGTGGGATGTGCGCGCCTGCGGCAGCTTCCTGGCCGAGCCGGGTCGCTGGCAGCGCCTGCGGCCCGGTGCAGCCCTGCCCTCATGACGGGTTCATGCCGCTGGCTGCTGGCGCTGCACAGCTCCACCGCCGAGCTGGGGGTGGGCCTGCGCTGCCTGGACGGCTCCCTGCCCGACCGGATCGCCTCCTTCGCCCTGGGCCGGGCGCTCTCCAACCAGCTGCTGAGCTGTGTGGAGGAGGTGCTGCCGGCCGAAGACTGGCCGGCCCTCGGACGGCTGGCGGTGGCCACCGGTCCGGGGGGCTTCACCGGCACCCGGCTCACCGTGGTGCTCGCCCGCACCCTGGCCCAGCAGCTGCAGCTGCCCCTGGACGGCGTCGGCAGCTTTCTGCTGGTGGCCCGGCGTCTCGCTCTGCCCGGTCCCACCTGGCTGGTTCAGGAGCTGCCCCGGCGCGGGCTGGTGGCGGGCCTCTACGCACCGGCTGCCGGCGGCGCCGGGGTGGTGGAGCTTCGGCAGCCCCGTCTCTATCCCGACTCCGCTGCCCTGGCCGCCCTCGATCCGGCCCCCCAGCGCCCGGCTGCTGTGGCCGTGGCTGAGGATGTGGGTGAGCTGCTGGCGCTGGCCCACCAGGCCCATCGCGCCGGCCGGGTGTCCCCGTGGCAGCCGGTGCTGCCGACCTATCCCACATCGCCGGTGGGGGCCAGCTAATGCAGGTCCCCTCGCCCGCGGCACCGGACCCCCGCCGGAGGCGGCCGCTGTCCCGGCGGCGGCGCACCACACCGTTGCGGCCCGCCACGCCCCGCCGCCGTCCTCCTCCGGCCCCGGTGCGCCGCCGCCGCCTGCCGTGGCGGCGCTCACTGCTGATGCTGCTGGCCGGAGCTCTGGTGTGGCTGTCGCGGGGCTGGTGGTGGCCCACGCCTCCCCCTCCCCAGGTGATCCTGGTGCTCGGGGGCGATCTCGAGCGTGAGCGGCATGCCGCGGCGATCGCCAGCGAGCGGGGCCTGCCGGTGGTGGTGAGTGGCGGCAGCAATCCGGAGTACGCCCACTGGCTGTTCGAGCAGCGCCAGGGTCTGCCGAGCCACCAGGTGACCCTCGACTACCGGGCCACCGACACGCTCACGAACTTCACCTCCCTGGTGGACGACCTGCGCCAGGCCCGCGTGCGCCATGCCCTGCTGGTCACCAGCAGCGACCACATGGACCGCGCCCTGCTGGTGGGTCGCATCGTGGCCGGCAGCCGCGGCATCCATCTCACACCGGAGCCGGTGGACTGTGGCGACCAGTGTCTGCCGGAAGGGCGCCGAAAGGTGTTGGGCGACGGCCTTCGGGCCGCGCTCTGGGTGGTCAGCGGTCGGGACCTGCGCCACTGGGCGGCAGAGCATCTGGAACCCGGGCGCTGGACAGACCGGGTGCGCCGATCGGACCCTGGTCAAGCAGGCCGTTGATCTGCCGCTGACAGGCGGCCGTGCAGGCGTCGAGATCAGCCCGCCGCCGGGATGGCGGCGGCTCGATCAGAGTGCCGATGCGCACGTGCACCGGCACCAGCCGGGGCCAGCGCTGGCCCCGGCCCAGGGCCCGGTGGCTGTTGAGGATCGCCACCGGCAGCAGCGGAACGCCGGCGCGGGCGGCCAGCAGTGCGGCGCCGGGCTGCGGCTGGTTGACGCGGCCGTCGGCCTGGCGGCTGCCGTCGATGAACACACCCACCGCCCAGCCCTCCTCGAGCCGCTCGCCTGCGGTGCGGATCGCGTCCCGGTCGCTGGCTCCCCGGGCGACGGGGTAGGCGCCGCAGGCGCGGATGATCGGTCCCAGCAGCGGCACCCGGAACAGTTCCGCCTTGGCCATGAAGGCCACCGGCCGCCCCAGCGCATGACCCACCAGGGGAGGGTCGAGATGGGAGCCGTGGTTGGCCACCACCACCAGCCCCCCCTGCCGGGGCACGTGGCCGGCTCCGGCGACCCGGCCCCGCAACGGCAGCCGGAACACCGGGAACACCAGCAGAGAGCTGATCAGCCCGTAGGTGAGGCTCGGCCGTGGGCCGCGGATCAGCGCCGGAGGTTCGCTCTTCCGGCTCCGGCGCAGCCCTCTCCGCGCCCCCGGGAGCTGTCGGCTCATGCGCCCAGGTCGGCGGCGGAGGCGATCCGGGCCGTGACCATGCCCGCGCAGCTGCGCTTGATCAGGCCGCTGAGCACGGCGCCGGGGCCGATCTCCACGGCCGTGTCGATCCCTGCGGCCGCCAGCGCACGCCCGTGGTCATCTGCCGCCGCAGCCGATCCTTCAGCACCGCGCCGCTGGTCGCCGGCGTCGGGTCGGTGTTGCTGAGCACCGGCACGGACGCGTCGGCGAAGGGGATCGCCTCCAGCTCGGCGGCGAAGGCGGCGGCGGCCTCGGCCATGAAGGGGGAGTGGAACGCCCCGCTCACCGCCAGGGGCACGGCCCGCTTGCACCGGAGCTCCCCGCTCACCCGGGCCACGGCGTCAGGGGCGCCGGAGAGCACCACCTGGGCGCTGCTGTTGTCATTGGCGATCACCACTCCCTCGGTGGCGGCCACCAGGTTCTCCAGCTCGGAGCGATCGAAGCCCATCACCGCCGTCATCGCGCCGCCGCCGGCCGCCGCCATCAGTTCGCTGCGGCGTCGCACCAGGGCCAGGCCGGTGTCGGCGTCGAACACCCCCGCGGCATAGAGCGCCACCAGCTCCCCGAGGCTGTGG
>JALOOQ010000083.1 GCA_025454305.1 Cyanobium sp. Prado107 | reverse complement strand
GCCTCACGATCGTGGCCGCCGGCACCTCGATGCCCGAGCTGGTGACCTCCCTGGTGGCGGCCTACCGGGGCAAGGCCGATCTGGCGATCGGCAACGTGATCGGCAGCAACCTGCTCAACCAGCTGGTGATCCTGGGCCTCTGCGCCACCGTGTCCGGCACCCGGGGTCTGGCGGTGGATCCGGTGATGATCCAGCGCGACCTGCCGATCATGGTGCTCACCACCCTGGCCTGCCTGCCGATCTTCTGGACCAAGGGCGTGATCACCCGCCTCGAGGGGGGGATCCTGGTGACGCTGTATGGCGCCTATCTGGTGGAGCAACTGCTGGTCAACATCTCCCCGGGCTATTCCGACGAGTTCCGCCTGCTCGTGATGGTGGTGCTGGTGCCCACGGTGATGGTGTTCCTGGCCTGGCAGATGCTGGCCTGGCGGGAACAGCGCCGCCAGGCCTAGCGTTAGCTGCCGATCAGAGTGAGTCCTTGCGCTTCCTGCACCATGTCGAACGGGCCTTGGCCGCCGCCGGCCTGGCCCTGGTGCTGGCCGGCTGCGGCCAGCCCGACACCCAGGCTCTGCAGCGCCTGGCCTGTGAGCAGGCCGGCGCCAACCTGGATCTGCAGTCGTTGAGCCAGCTCGATGCTCTGCGCAAGGCGCTGGGGCTTGCCCCGGATGTGGATCCGATCGGCTACTGCCGCTCGATCGGGGCGCGCCTCGAGCCCGCACCAGCGGAGGCCGGGGCCAGCAGCGAAGCTGCCGAACCATCGCCTTAGTACGGGCCCCTCGGCTCAGTGCTTGGGGAGCTTCTTGCCACCGGCCACCAGCCAGGCGCTGAGGGCCAGCAGAAACACGCTGCCGCTGAATACCAGCAGGTTGGTGGTGCTGGTGATCGGGAAGATCAGCATGGCCTTGAAGGCGGCCACGATCAACGCCACCACGATCACCTTCACCAGCTTTTCCTTGAGGTCATCGAGGCTGCGGATGTCGAGCAGGCCGTTGCCCGCGCCGGCCTCCGGTTCATGGGCCGCCTCGATGTTGGAGATCAGCAGCTCGTACACCCCATAGCCAAAGATCAGCAGGGCGATGCCGATCAGATAGAGGTCCACACCGCCCACCAGCTTGCCGAGTTGCAGTGCCAGGGCATAGCTGTTGTCGGCTTGGGTGTCCAGCAGCACCCTCAGGGCCGCCAGCACCTCCAGGGTGCCGCACAGAAAGGCTGCCGCCGCGCTCAGCAGGCTCATCAGCACCGGCACGATGGCGATCAGCCGGAAACGCCAGAGCCAGCGCTCGAACCACCGCTCCAGTCGTCTCTGGGAGGTGGGCATGGCCGGTGCCGCTCGGCTGGGTTTCCTCAACTAGATCACACCCCATCGCCGGGGTGAGCCGCGCGGTGAAGACTTTGCTGGCAAACTGCGCCGGTTGCCGATCCGCCCCATGGCCTTGCTGCGCAGACTGGCCTTCGCCGTTCCCTTGCTCGCCTCCATGGCCCTGGCGGGCTGCGCCTCCAACGATGGCGCGGTGCAGAGCCAGAAGCTGGGCGCCATCAAGGCCCGCGACAAGCTGATCTGCGGAGTGGAGGGCAAGCTGCCCGGCTTCAGCTTCGTGAACCCCGACGGTTCCTACACCGGCCTGGATGTGGATGTGTGCAAGGCCGTGGCCGCGGCGGTGCTCGGCGATCCGGCCAAGGTGGAATACCGCGACCTCAACTCCAGCGAGCGCTTCGCGGCCTTGGCCAGCGGCGAGGTGGATCTGCTCTCCCGCAACACCACCTTCACCCTCAGCCGGGATGCGGCCGGCGGCAACGGCCTCAGTTTCGCCCCGCCCGTTTTCTACGACGGCCAGGGGGTGATGGCCCCCACGGCCAGTGGCGTGAAGAGACTCGCCGATCTGGCGGGCAAGCCGATCTGCGTGGAGACCGGCACCACCACCGAGCTGAACCTCGCCGACCGGATGCGGGAGATCAAGGCGGCCTACACGCCGCTGAAGTTCCAGACCAGCGATCAGACCTACGCCGCCTACCTGCAGGGACGCTGCGCGGCCGTCACCAGCGACCGCTCCCAGCTGGCGGCCAAGCGCACCAGCTTCCCCGATCCCGCCGCCCACGCCCTTCTGCCCGATGTGCTCAGCAAGGAGCCCCTGGCGCCGGCCACCACCAACGCCGACCCGGCCTGGGCCGATGCGGTGCGCTGGGTCGTGTTCGCCCTGATGCAGGCGGAGGAGTCGGGCATCAGCCAGGCCAGCGTCGACGCCAGGGTCGCCCAGGCCAAGGCCGACACCAACCAGGCCGACCTGCGCCGATTCCTGGGGGTGGAGGGCGACTTCGGCAAGCATCTGGGCCTGCCGCCCGACTTCGTGGTGCGCGCCGTGAAGGCGGTGGGCAACTACGGCGAGATCTTCGAGCGCAATGTGGGCGCGGGCTCGCAGCTCAAGCTGGAGCGCGGTCTGAACCGCCAGTGGAAGGACGGCGGCCTGATCTACTCGCCGCCGTTCCGCTGATGCCAGCGGTGGTCACCCCCTGGTGGCGCAACCGCCGCCTGATCCCCTGGCTGGTGCAGGGCGGCGTGGGCCTGGCGCTGCTGGTGCTGATCGCCTTCCTGCTCGGCAACCTGGTGCGCAATCTCGCCGCCGCGGGTCTGCTGCTCAGCTGGGGCTGGCTGGACAACCCGGCCGGCTTCGACCTGTCGGAGACCCTGTTGCCCTTCGACGCCGGGCTGCCCTACTGGCGTGCGCTCCTGGCGGGGCTGGTGAACACGCTGCGCGTGGTGCTGGCGGGGCTGGTGGGGGCCACCGTGCTCGGCACCCTGGTGGGGGTGGCGTCCTTCAGCGGTAACGGCCTGCTGCGCCGGCTGGCCCGGATCTACGTGGAGCTGATCCGCAACATCCCGCTGCTGCTGCAGCTGCTGTTCTGGTATTTCGTGGTGTTCCTGGCCCTGCCCGGCGGCGCCGAGGCGATCCAGCTCCCGGGTGTGGTGCTGGCCAAGTCGGGCCTGTACCTCGGCCGCCCGGAGCTGGTGAACGGGGTGTGGCAGGCGCCGCTGCGGCTCACGGTGGAATTCAGCGCCCTGCTCACCGGCCTGGTGGTGTACACCGCCGCCTTCATCGCCGAGGTGGTGCGCGGCGGGGTGGCCTCGGTGCCCAGCGGGCAGTGGGAGGCCTCCCGCTCCCTTGGGTTCACCCCGGCGATGACGCTGCGCCGGATCGTGCTGCCCCAGGCCCTGCGGGTGATCGTGCCGGCCCTCAACAGCCAGTACATCTCCCTGGCCAAGAACTCCTCCCTGGCCGTGGCCTGCGGCTTCACCGACCTCTACTCGGTGGCCGAAACCACCCTCAACCAGACTGGCCGGGCCGTGGAGGTGATCCTGATCCTGCTGGGCTCCTACCTGCTGCTGGATCTGCTGATCTCCGCGCTGATGAACGGCCTCAACGGCCTGGTGCAGCTGAAGGAGCGCTGATGGAGCCGCTGATCCGCCGCCTGCGCCGGGAACTGTTCGCCACGCCACTGGACGGGCTGGTGTCGATCGCCCTGATCGCCCTGCTGCTGGCGGCGGCCACGGCCTTCGTGCGCTGGGCGCTGCTGCAGGCCGAGTGGGCGGTGATCCAGGCCAACAGCACCCTGTTCGCCGTGGGCCGCTATCCCCAGGAGCAGCAGTGGCGCCTCTGGCTGCTCACCGCCCTGCTGGCGGCGGCCACGGGCCTCAGCTGGGGGCTGCTGCGGGGCCTGCCCCACCGCGGCCGGCTGGGCCGCCCCTGGCCTCCCAATGACCGTCTGGCCGCGCTGGTGCTGGCCGGACTGGCGCTTGCCGTCCCCCCGGCCCTCGGTCTGCAGCCGGCCATCCAGCAGCGCTGGTGGCTGATCACGGCGCTGCTGCTGGGGGTGCGCTGGGCAGCCGGCCGCTGGGCGCCTGCACTTCCACCGGCCCTGCGCCGCTGGATCCCGCTGCTCTGGCCGGTGCTCTATCTCCTGGGAATGGTGCTGATCAGCGGCGGCCTCGGGCTGATCCAGGTGCCCCCCTCGGAGTGGGGCGGCCTGCTGCTCACCCTGATGCAGGCCAGCTTCGCGATCCTGCTCTGCTTCCCCCTCGGCATCCTGCTGGCCCTCGGCCGCCGCAGCGAGCTGCCCCTGCTGCGCTGGGGTTCGGTGGTGTACATCGAATTCATCCGCGGCGCGCCCCTGATCACGCTGCTGTTCCTCGGCCAGAACCTGCTGGGCTTCCTGCTGCCCGGGGGGATGGCTCCCGACCGGGTGTGGCGGGCCGCCTGGGTGCTCACCCTGTTCGCAGCCGCCTATGTGGCCGAGGCGGTGCGCGCCGGTCTGGCGGCCGTTCCCGCCGGCCAGCTGGAGGCGGCCCGCTCGCTGGGCCTGCCCTTCCCCCAGGCCCTCATCCACGTGGTGCTGCCCCAGGCCCTGCGGGTGGCCCTGCCCGCCACCGTGGGGCAGTTCATCAGCCTGCTGCAGGACACCACGCTGCTGTCGC
This sequence comes from Cyanobium sp. Prado107, assembly GCA_025454305.1. Lineage (GTDB taxonomy): Bacteria > Cyanobacteriota > Cyanobacteriia > PCC-6307 > Cyanobiaceae > NIES-981. The sequence goes on along the minus strand of JALOOQ010000083.1, from coordinate 4,650 downwards.
TGATCGGCCTGCTGGAACTGCTCGGCACCGCCCGGGCGGTGATGGCCAATCCGGCCTTCCTGGGCCGCAATGCCGAGGTGTACCTGGTGCTGGCCGTGCTGTTCTGGTGCTGCTGTGCCGCTCTGGGGCTGGGCAGCCGCGCCCTGGAGACCCGCCTGAACCCCTACACCAGCACCAACGCCACCACTGCCACTCCCGCCGCTCCCGCACAGGCATGACGACGTCTTCTTCCTCCAGCGTGATGATCGAGGCCCGCGGGGTCGAGAAGTGGTATCCCAACGGCTTTCACGCCCTGCGCGGGGTGGACCTGACCGTGCACAAGGGGGAAGTGGTGGTGATCATGGGGCCCTCGGGGTCGGGCAAGAGCACCTTCATCCGCACCTTCAACGCCCTGGAGGACTTCCAGAAGGGCTCGATCGTGGTGGACGGCATCGCCCTCTCCGACGACGTGCGCCAGATCGAGGCGATCCGCCGTGAGGTGGGGATGGTGTTCCAGCAGTTCAACCTCTTCCCCCACCTCACGGTGCTGGAGAACCTCACCCTGGCGCCGGTGCTGGTGCGCAAGCGGGCCCGGGCGGAGGTGGAGCGCCAGGCGCTGGAACTGCTGGAGCGTGTGGGCATCCACGAGCAGGCGCGCAAGTATCCCGGCCAGCTCTCCGGCGGGCAGCAGCAGCGGGTGGCGATCGCCCGCTCGCTCTGCATGGAGCCGCGGGTGATGCTCTTCGACGAGCCCACCAGCGCCCTGGACCCCGAGATGGTGCAGGAGGTGCTCGAGGTGATGCAGGAGCTGGCCCGCGAAGGCATGACCATGGTGGTGGTGACGCACGAACTGCGCTTCGCCCGCAGGGTGGCCAGCCGGGTGGTGCTGATGGCCGACGGGGAGGTGGTGGAGGAGGCGCCGCCGGAGCAGTTCTTCACCAGCCCGAGGCACGAGCGCAGCCGCCAGTTCCTGAGCCAGATCGGCTGAGCGCGGCTGCCCCGCGCGGGCGCTGCATCAGGCAGCCAGCAGGTTCATGTGGTGCAGTCCCTCCAGTCCCTGCCAGCCCAGGTAGAGGCCCAGCACCAGGGCGAATACGCCCACCAGCCACTCCGCCCGGTGCACCAGCCAGTCGTTGAGGGCGGTGAGCGGAGCACGCAGCCGTTCGCCGCTCACCAGCCACAGCAGCGGCGGCAGCAGCAGGAGCGAGGTGGTGACCGCCACGAACACGGCCCCCACCTCCAGATCGCCGCGCAGGCCGGTGTGGTTGCTGAGCAGCATGCCTCCTTCCTTCACGTAGAACACCAGGTTCTCCGGGCTCACCAGGGCGCAGCCGGCCCCCAGGGCAAGCAAGGGCATGCCCCCCAGCTCCGGCAGCTGGCCCATCAGCTGCATGGCCCAGTTCTCCTCTCCCAGGGCCACCGCCGGTGTGAGCTGAAACAGGCCCAGGCCCAGGAGGGCGCCGGCCCCGATCAGATCCATGAGCACCTGGCCGCGGCTGCCCTGATGCATCGCCCAGCTCAGGCGGCCGCCCATGGCCACCACCAGCCCCAGGGCGCCGCCATTGGCCAGCACCCAGCCGGCCAGGAAGGTGCAGCACCGTCGCAACGGGCGGGCGCCCAGCAGCAGCAGGGACACCAGGGCGATGTTGATCGGGCTGAACGAGATGCCCAGACCGAAGGCGAGGGTCTGGGTGAGCCAGTGGAAGGGAAGCATCAGGGGCTCGGGCCGGCAGAGGGGAGGTTCGGGTGGCTCGTGGCGGCAGGCTGCCCGGGAACCGGCGGGAGGCTCACCGCCTCCGCCCTCTCCATGCCTGCTCACCACGCCGCCGATTCTGCAGATCGGCGCACCACGGCGCGTCGGCGGGGCGGCAGGCTCGCTGCTGCAGCGGCGGCTTCCTGAGCCGGGCAAGTGAGCTTGAATCCCCGCATCGATCTGTGGCGACCTGACGTGACCCCAGAACTGGTCAGGAATGCCTGGCACAGCCTTCCGGCTGAGGCCTGTTTGGCGCGCCTTGGGGCTTCCGCCGACGGCCTGACCACGGCGGAATCAGCCCGCCGCCTGGCCGATGGCGGGCCCAACCGGCTCGAGCTGGCCGCCGGCCGCAGCACCTGGCAGATCCTCTGGGATCAGTTCAGCAATGTGATGCTGATCATGCTGATGGCCGTGGCCGCGGTGTCGGCCGGCGTGGCCTTCGTGGAGCAGACGTTCCCCAAGGACGCGATCGCCATCGTGCTGATCGTGGGGCTCAACGGTCTGCTCGGCTACCTGCAGGAGAGCCGGGCCCAGCAGGCGCTGCTGGCCCTGCGCGACATGGCCCAGCCCCAGGTGCAGGTGCGCCGCGACGGCCACTGGCAGCGGCTGGCCAGTGAGGAGCTGGTGCCGGGGGATCTGATCCGCCTGGAGGCAGGCGACCGGGTGCCGGCCGATGCCCGCCTTGTCGAGGCGGTGGACCTGGGCGTGCGCGAGGCGGCCCTCACCGGTGAGGCCGAGGCGGTGTTCAAGCAGGCCGATCTGCTGCTCGAGGAGGCCACGCCGGTGCTGGAGCGGCTCAACTGCCTCTTCCAGGGCACCGAGGTGGTGCGGGGCCGCGGCGTGGCGGTGGTGAACGCCACCGGCATGGCCACCGAGCTGGGCCAGATCGCCGAACTGATCAACACCGCCGGCGGCGAGAGCACGCCGCTGCAGGAGCGCCTCGATGGCCTCGCCAAGGTGCTGGTGGGCGGCGCCCTCGCCCTGGTGGCGCTGGTGGTGGGGCTGGGTCTGCTGTTCGGCCAGGACCCGCTCAACCTGCTGGAGGTGTCGCTGTCGATGGCGGTGGCGATCGTGCCGGAGGGCCTGCCGGCCGTGATCACGGTGACCCTGGCGATCGGCACCCAGCGCATGGTGCGCCGCGCGGCCCTGATCCGCCGCCTGCCGGCGGTGGAGGCGCTCGGGTCGGTCACGGTGATCTGCTCCGACAAGACCGGTACGCTCACCCAGAACCGCCAGGTGGTGCAGGACCTGCGGCTCGGCACCGAGTCCGTGGCGGTGAGCGGACTGGGCTACGAACCCGAGGGCAGCTTCACGGCCCGGGCCCTCACCCCCCCGGCCGGAGCCAGCGCCGGTGCTCCGGATGGCCTGCGGCAGCTGCTGCTGCAGGCGGCCGTGCTCTGCAGCGATGCCGAACACCGGCAGAACGCCGATGGCGTGTGGGAGGTGCTCGGCGATCCCACCGAGGGCGCCCTCTCGGTGGTGGCGGCCAAGGTGGGAATCGACGACTTCGAGCTGCGCAGCCACTTCCGCCGCGCCGCCGAGATCCCGTTCAGCTCGGAGCGCCAGCTGATGGCGGTGTGGGTGGAGGACCGGGACGGCCGCCTGCAGGCGCCGCTGGGTGCCGCCGCCACGGGGTCGAGCCAGCTGCTGATCAGCAAGGGGGCGCCGGAGGTGATCCTGGCCGGCTGCAGCCGCTGGGTGGACGGTTCCGGCGTGGTGGCGCTGAGCGCCGGGCAGCGCCAGTGGTGGCTGGATCAGGCCAGGGATCTGGCGGCGGCGGGCCTGCGGGTGCTGGCCTTCGCCTGCGCGCCGCACCATCCCAGCCCCGACCACCCCCTCGAGGAGCAGGTGCTGCTGGGGCTGATGGCCCAGCTCGATCCAGCCCGGCCGGAGGTGGCCAGAGCCGTGGCCACCTGCCGCACGGCCGGCATCCGGCCGGTGATGATCACCGGCGACCACCCCCTCACCGCCCGGGCGATCGGCGCCGACATCGGCCTCACCAGCGCCGATGGCGAGGTGATGCTGGGGCGCGAGCTGGAGGCCTGCAGCGACGAGGAGCTGCGGGCCGCGGTGGCCCGCTGCAGCGTCTACGCGCGGGTGCCGCCCGAGCAGAAGCTGCGCATCGTGAAGGCCCTCCAGGCCAACGGCCAGGTGGTGGCGATGACCGGCGACGGCGTCAACGACGCACCGGCCCTCAAGCAGGCCCACATCGGCGTGGCCATGGGCATCACCGGCACGGAGGTCACCAAGGAGGCCGCCGACATGGTGCTGCTCGACGACAACTTCGCCACGATCGTGAACGCGGTGGCGGAGGGGCGGCTGGTGTACGCCAACATCCGCCGCTTCGTGAAATACATCCTCGGCAGCAACGTGGGCGAGCTGATCACCATCGCCGCAGCGCCGCTGGTGGGTCTCTTCGGGGTGCCGATGACGCCCCTGCAGATCCTCTGGATGAACCTGGTGACCGACGGCGTGCCGGCCCTGGCCCTGGCCCTCGAGCCCGGTGAAGACGGCCTGATGGAGCGGCAGCCGGCCCGCCCCGGTGAATCGATCTTCGCCCGGGGCATCGGCCGCTACATCCTGCGGGTGGGGGTGGTGTTCGCCCTGATCGTGATCGCCCTGATGGTGTGGAGCTACCGCACCCAGGGGCCGGATGGGCCCTGGAAGACGATGGTGTTCACCACCCTCTGCCTGGCCCAGATGGGCCATGCCCTCTCGGCCCGCAGCGACCGCCCCCTGATCCGGGTGAATCCCTTCAGCAACCCCTGGCTGCTCTGGGCGGTGGGGCTCACCAGCGTTCTGCAGCTGCTGCTGCTCTACGTGCCCGCGCTGTCCCGCTTCTTCGGCACAGTGCCGCTCTCGGCCGCGGATCTGCTCATCTGCGTGGGCGTCAGCCTGGTGTTCTTCGTGGTTCTGGA
>JALOOQ010000219.1 GCA_025454305.1 Cyanobium sp. Prado107 | reverse complement strand
GTGCCCTACTGCTCGCACGGCGGCCTCTGTCACGGCTCCCTGCTGCGGGCCATCGGTGCCCGCTGAGGCATCACTGGGGAGGGCATATGTGAAAGGGGCCCTTCCAGGCCCCATGGGTCATTTGGGTGATAAGGCTGACCTCACCCCATCTCCCTTAGAGATGTCAGGCAGCCACGGGGGCAGCTTGACGGGAGAAACGAACGATGTTGTTCGCTGTTACGGGTTTGCTCTCACCGAGCAGGCTTCAGTCACTCTCCTCATGCCCCGTCGAAACCATTGCAGCCCCGTGATGGGGGAATGGAGCTGAGCGGAATCGAACCGCTGTCCGAAACACTGGTGTGAGCCACCTAGTCCGGCCGAAGCCAGACCTTTTGATTGTCGCAGCAGTCCGGTGCCCGGCAGCCGTCGCCGAAGGGGGATGACCGAACCGGAGGCCTCGTGACGGCTGCTGACAGACTCAACGGAGAAGACCCCTGAAGGCCAGACACCCCTTTTTCTTGAGAACCCTTTCCAACCGGGCAGCCCGTCTGGGCTCCCCAGACCCCTCGGCCCCCGTCCTGACGCTCCACCCCGACGGCCAGCCAGCCAGCGACCGCCAACCAGCCAGCACCCTGGCCCGGGAGCTGCGGCCTCTGCTTCCCCCCGAAGCCTTCCGCACCAGTCCTCACCGCCTGGGGCTGGTGGCCATCAACGCCGCGATCCTGCTGCTGGGCTGGACCATGGCGGCCCAGCTGAACCACTGGCCCCGGCCCTGGCTGGTGGCCTGGCTGCCCCTGGCCCTGGTGATGGGCAACAGCGTGTTCGTGCTCGGCCTGGCGGCCCACGACCTGATGCACGGCACCCTGCCGCGTCAGCGGCCGTTGCGGCGGCTGGTTGGCCTGCTGGCCTTCAGCATGTTGTGGGTGACGCCAACACTCTGGCAGGCGGCACACAACCGAGAACATCATGGCCATACCAATGGACTGGCCGATCCTGACCGCAGTTATGGTGCCAACCAACCAAACAGCTGGGGGAAACGCCTGTTCCGCAGGATCACACCATCAATCGAAGTACATCCGTTGATACTCGTCCTGGGCATGACCAGTGCCTGGCCATCGCATCATTTTGGCACGACCTGTTCTCTACTGCTCTACAACAACGCAGAAACGGTCTTCACACAGGCCGCTTTTCGCGTAAGCGAAGCCGAGCGCCGAGCCATCGCTCTCGAACTGGGCGCCGTGATGGCCATCCATGCCCTGGTGATCAGCTGGATCGGACTGCCCCCCCTGCAGCTGCTGCTCGGATACTTTCTACCCCTATGGATTGGGTATGCAATGACGATGGCCTATGTATACACCAATCACACGCTTTGCCCCCTCACCGAAGACACCGATCCTCTGGCGACCTCCCTCTCCCTGAAAGTACCGGCCTGGGTAGATCTGTTGCACTGCAACTTCTCCCACCACAGCGAGCACCATGTGTTTCCGGGGCTGAACAGCAGCTACTACCCCCACGTGCGGGAGCTGCTGATGCGTCACCACCCCGAGCGCTACCACCTGCTGGGAGCCGGCCAGGCCTGGCGACCACGACCCCATCGACCCAGGGCCGGTGAGGTCTGATCGGCAATGAGTTCCTTAGCCGCGGTCGCGGTGGTGCCCCCCGGTCTGGAGGAGCCGGCCGCGGCCGAACTGCGGACTCTGGGCTGCGATGAGGTGGCGGCGGGCCGCCGGGCCGTGGGCTTCCGCACCGATCTGGCCGGCTACTACCGGCTGCACCTGCAGGCCCGCCTGCCCTTCCGAATCCTGCGCGAGCTGGCCCGCTTCCCCTGCCGCAGCCGAGAGGATCTCCATGCCGGAGTGCAGGCCGCCCTGCAGACCCTCCCCGGCTGGCAGCAGTGGCTGGCGCCGGAGGACAGCCTGCGGGTGGATGCCACCGGGTCGGCCCCGGGCCTGGCCCACAGCCACTTCAGCGCCCTGGAGGTGAAGAACGCGCTGGTGGATCTGCAGCGCCAGCACTTCGGCAGCCGCTCCTCGGTGGATCTGGAGGATCCGGATCGCTCCTTCCATCTGCACCTGGGCGGCGGCGAGGCAGTGCTCAGCCTCGATGGCAGCGGCGCCAGCCTGCACCGCCGCGGCTACCGCGCCGCCATGGGTCTGGCGCCCCTCAAGGAAAACCTGGCCGCCGGCCTGATCGCCCTCACCGGCTGGGATGGCTCCGTGCCCCTGGCCGATCCCCTCTGCGGCTCCGGCACGCTGCTGATCGAGGCCGCCTGCATGGCCCTGGGCCGGGCGCCGGGGGTTGGCCGGCGCTTCAACCTGGAGCGCTGGCCCGACTTCAATGCCGCCCTCTGGCAGCAGGAGCTGGAGGTGGCCCGGGGCCTGGCCTGCGATCGGCTGGCCGATGGCAGGCCCCTCGCCCCGCTGCTGGGCCTGGAGCAAAGCCCTGAGGTGCTGGACCAGGCCCGGCACAACGCCGCCGCGGCCGGGGTGACCCCCTGGATCGATCTGCAGGCCGGCGACTGCCGCGACTTCCGGCCGCCGGCAGAACCTGGCGTCCTGGTGTGCAACCCTCCCTACGGCGAACGCCTCGGGGAACCGGGAGAGCTGGAAGCGCTCTACGCCGATCTGGGGGACATGCTCAAGGAGCGCTGCTCCGGCTGGACGCTGTGGCTCCTGAGCGGGAACCCCCAGCTCACGGGCCCCCTGCGGATGAAGGCCAGCCGACGCATTCCCGTGAGCAACGGCGGCATCGACTGCCGCTGGCTGCGCTACGAGATCCGCTGACCCTCACCGGCCGAGCAGGGCCCGGGTGGTCTTGGTGATGCCGGCGGTGGTCTGGGGCAGGTAGGGGCCCTTGGTGAGCTGGCCGCCGATGCGCAGGAACAGGCCCGCCAGCACCAGGTTGAGGGCTGCCAGGGCCAGAGCGCTCTGGATCCAGGTCCAGCCCAGCGCGCCGGGGATCCAGAGCAGCAGCGCCACCTCGGCGGCGATCAGGGCCAGCAGCAGCAGCACCAGCCCGCCGCTTAGCAGCAGGGCGCCGCTGATCAGGCGGCGCTTCTCCCGGTCGGCCTCCTGCAGGGCGATGCGCACATGCAGGTCCATCACCGAGGTGACCAGCGACCCCACCCGGCCCATGGCACCGCGGGGGATGCCGCCCCGGCCGGAGCCAGGCTCGTGGCGCCCCTCGCCGTTGCCCGCCGACCCGCTCATGCCGAACGTCTCCCGGAGCTGAGCAGCATGCCCAGCAGCACGCCCACGCCGGCGGCGATGCCGATGGCCATCAGCGGCCGCTCGCGCACCGGCTTCTCGATGCGCGGCCGCAGGGTGGCGTTGAGCTCATCGAGCAGGCCCTCGAGCTGCTTCTCCAGGGGTTCGAGCGTTTCCGCCAGGCGGTGGGTCTGATCACCGGCCACATCGGCCAGCTCCAGCAGCTGCCGGCGCACGACCGTGGCGGTGCGACCGCTCTGCTCGGCGATCACGTGGGTGACCTCATCGAAGCTGCCGCGGGTGGCCTCGAGGGTGTGGCGGGCCACCTCCGGCCACTGCTGCTGGATGCGGGGCAGGAGGGTCTCGAAGCGCTCCCGGAAGCCGTCGGCCAGCGCCTGGGCAGCCCAGCCATCGGCCCTCGGGGAGGCCCCGCCATTGCCTTGCGGGGCGGGGCTGGCGCCGACCACCGATGCGCCTGTGTCAGGGGCGCTGGTGTCAGGGGCACTGGTGTCGTCAGTCATGGCTCGTGCGCTGGCCGGCTGTTGCTCGGCCCACCCGGAGGGCACCGGCCTGGTTTCAACCTAGGCAGGTCCTTGAGCTTGCGAAACCCTCCGCTACATTTCGGCTGCTCGGCGCACGGGCCTGTTGGTTCACATCAATCAGGTCGAGCTGCATCAGTTCAAGTCGTTCGGCGGATCGATGACGATCCCGCTCGAGAACGGCTTCACGGTGGTCACGGGCCCCAACGGTTCCGGCAAGAGCAACATCCTCGACGCCGTGCTGTTCTGCCTGGGTCTGGCCAGCAGCCGCGGCATGCGCGCCGAACGGCTGCCGGATCTGATCAACAGCGCCATGCTGCGCGCCGGCCGGGCTGCCGAAACGGTGGTGAGCGTGCGCTTCGACCTGCGCGACTGGCAGCCCGATGACGCCGAGGCCGGCCTGGAGGTGCCGGAGGAGGGGCCCTGGATCCGGCCCGGCCAGAGCGAATGGACCGTGACCCGGCGGCTGCGGGTGGCCCCCGGCGGCACCTACGCCAGCAGCTTCAGCGCCGACGGCATGCCCTGCAACCTGCAGCAGCTGCAGACCCAGCTGCGCCGCCTGCGGGTGGACCCGGAGGGCAGCAACGTGGTGATGCAGGGGGACGTCACCCGCATCGTGTCGATGGGGGCACGGGACCGGCGGGCCATCATCGACGAGCTGGCCGGCGTGGCCCTGTTCGACAGCCGGATCGAGCAGAGCCGCGCCAAGCTCGAGGAGGTGCAGGACCGCCAGGAACGCTGCGGCATCGTCCAGCAGGAGCTGCTGGCCGCGCGTCAGAAGCTGGAGCGCGACTGCGCCCGGGCCCGCACCTATCAGGAGCTGCGAG